>CAMDOF010000076.1 GCA_945903465.1 Opitutus sp. GAS368 | reverse complement strand
CCTGCTGCATGGGAGCCTCCCCACAGAAATAAGTTTTGGCCCCGACGGGAAGAAACAGATTTCCATTCCCAACAACAACTTGCAGAAGCTGTTTCATGGGAGCGCGAGAGGGTGGGTGGTGGGGGAGCGAAGCACGCCTTCGTGGCCACCATCGGCGACAGGAGTGTCGCCGGTCCGTCGGATGGGCGACACTCTTGTCGCCCCTGCTGCATGGGAGCCCACTCACCAAAACAAGTTTTGGCACCGACGGGAAGAAACAGTTTTCTTTTCCCACCAACGACTTACAGAAGCTGTTCCTTGTGAGGCGTGCGGGTACTTGTTTTGGAAGAGCCTAACGCCAAAAAAATGACGATGCTGCATGTGGTTTTATTTCAGCCGGAAATCGCGCCTAACACGGGCAACATTGGGCGGATGTGCGCCCTCACGCGTTCGCGGCTGCATCTCATTCACCCGCTAGGATTCGTCATCAACGATCGGAATTTGCGGAGGGCGGGCATGGATTATTGGCAATCACTCGACGTCCACGAGCACGCGGATTGGGCAGCTTTTCGTCTGAGCCCGCACGCTCCGCGCCGGCTTTGGTTATTCACCACAAAAGCGACGCGGGTCTTTTGGGATGTCACTTACGCGGATGGCGATGGGTTCGTTTTTGGCTGCGAGAGCGCCGGGGTGCCGAGTTGGTTGCACCAGGAACTGGCGGCCGAGCGCGTGACCATCCCGCACGCGAATGAAGCCTTGCGTTCGCTTAACTTAAGCACGGCGGCCGGCGTTGCCTGCTATGAAGGCTTGCGGCAATTGCGGCTGAGCCACAGCGCCGCGGCCTCGGCCGAAGCGCGCGAAGTGCATTAATCCGCAACGGCCGGCGCCAGGATGAGGTCGGGGCGCAGCGGTCCACGATTTAATGGGGGCAGCGCTGGTCCGTGCTCGAGCGCTCAGGAGCGGCGGCGATGATTACATGCCGGCAACTTCCCATCCCTTGCGATACGTTCGACGAACGTACTGGTTCGCGGATTTCTCGTTATCAAACTGCAGGGCGGCAGAATTCCAATTAAGGGTTGTCTGCGGGAAACGCGTGGCGACGCTGCCAAGGAGGACCGCTTCGGTGAGCGGGCCGGAGTAATCGAAATTAGCGCCGGGTTTACCGCCGTTTACGCAGGCCTCGGCCCATTGCGTCCAGTGGTGGCCTTGCTCCGCCTCTGGCAGCACAAAATTTTTAAATTTCTCGACCGGATATAATTTGGGTGCGGCAACGTGCGGGATGTGCAAGGTGCCGGCGGTGCCGATGATGATGGACCCTTGGCTGTCGTTGTCGCTCCCGGCCTTTTTACGCTCGCCCTTTTTGCCCTTGGCGGTCGCGGCGTCGTCGGTGGACTCGCGCGTCAGCGCCATAATTTCTGCGGGCGGGCGGGCATCACCGTCGTACCAACTGACCGCGACGGTTTTGCCTTCAGTGAAGCGGGTCCCGGGGAAAATGTAGCGAATATTGGCATTGATGGCCCAGTTCCACCGATCGGGGGCGGGGCCGACCGAGCGGAGTGAGAGTGGCGCGGTGAGGGCGAGGGCCTCGAAGACGGGGTCGAAAATATGGCAGCCCATATCGCCGAACGTGCCGGTACCAAAATCGAGCCGCTTCCGCCAGTTGCCAGGGTGGTAGTAGCCCTTGACGAACGGCCGCTCCTCCGCGGTGCCGAGCCAAAGATCCCAGTTTAGCGAGGAGGGCACCTCGTCTTTACCGGCCGGTGGCGCCCCGACATCGCCCCATTTCTTACTGCTCCACGTGTGGACTTCCTTCACTTTGCCGATGGCGCCGCTCTGCACCAGCGCGACGGCTTGGCGGTAGACTTTATAGGAGTGAATTTGGATCCCCATTTGCGTGACCAGCTTTTTTTCACGAGCGAAGTTCGTGAGCATGCGCGTCTCATAGATATCGTGTGCAAGGGGTTTTTGGCAGTAACAATGCTTGCCCAGTTGCATCGCCGAGAGCGCGATCGGCCCGTGCATATGATCAGGCGTTGAGACGTTGACGGAATCGATATGGTTTTTCTCGCGATCGAGTAACTGGCGCCAATCTTGGTACACGCGGATTTCGGGAAACGCGGCTTTGACCTGGGCCGTCCGGTTGAGATCGACGTCGGCGACCGCGACGAGTTTGACGAACGGATTGCTCATGATCGCTTGGATATCACTCCAAGCCATACCCGAGGCACCGAAACTGGCATGGCGCAAAACCTGGCTGGGTTGAGCGGCCTGAAGGTTGCGGGCAAAAAACGGCGCAGCGAGAGTGCTGGCCCCGATACTTTTCAGGAACGTGCGACGCGTGGTCGATGAAGGAAGGGGCATAAATAAAAAGTCTCGGTCAGTCTGTTCGGGAGGATTCGGGCTTGGCAATCATTCGCGTCGATTTCTTAAACCAGACCTTGGGATTTTTTAGTGGGGGACGGATCTGAGGCCGCGTTCGCGATGAGCGTATTCGTCGATACTTTGGGGCCGAGGGTTGAATGGGGTGTTGCCTTTAAAAAATGGGTCGATCGAAAGTGGCGCAACTTTCAGCGCTGAGTTGACCCGCCGCGTTTTCCACCTTTTCGTGCGGTGGCGTCTACAAGGTCGCCATTACCCACTCATGAATTTCCGCCGACTGCTTTTCATCGGTTTTCTGGCTCCGATTGGCGCGCTCGCTGAAGAAAAGATCTTTTTCAACGAGCACATCCGGCCGATTTTAGCCGATAATTGTTTCGCGTGTCATGGGGCCGATGCGGGTCATCGCAAGGCGGACCGCCGGCTGGATCTCGCCGAAGGCGCGACGATGGATTTAAAAGGGGTGCGCGCGATCGTGCCTGGGGATCTGGAGAAATCGGAGCTCTGGCAACGCATCATCAGCCCGCACGAGGATGAGGTGATGCCGCCGCCCGCGTCGCACAAGCTGCCGCTCAAGGCGGCGCAACGCGCGCTGATCAAGAAATGGATCGAGCAGGGCGCAGTGTATCAACGGCATTGGTCGTATGAACCGGTGGCGCAGGTCCCCGTGCCGGCGGCGGCGGGTGGGGCCAGAGAGCATCCGGTTGATCGTTTTATCGGGGCCAGGTTGGCGTCGCGGAAACTAGCCATCGCCAAGGCCGCCTCCCCCGAGACGCTGTTCCGCCGCGTGCATCTTGACCTCACCGGCCTGCCGCCGACGCCAGAGGAGATTGATGCGTTTCTCGCGGACCGGAAGCCCGGTGCCTACGAGCGGGCGGTGGATCGGCTGCTCGCCTCGCCGCGTTATGGGGAACACTTCGGCCGCTATTGGCTCGATGCGGTCCGGTATGCTGACACGCATGGTCTGCACCTCGACAACGTCCGCCAGATCTGGCCGTACCGCGATTGGGTGGTCAACGCGTTTAACCGGAATCTTTCCTACGATCAATTTACGATCGAGCAACTCGCGGGTGATATGCTGCCCCAGCCACGGATCGATCAGGTTGTCGCCAGTGGCTATAATCGCAACCATCTCTCGACCTCCGAAGGCGGCGCCATCGAGGCCGAGGCCGAGATGCGGAATACGGCCGATCGCGCTGACACCACCGCGGCGGTTTGGATGGGCTTGACCGCAAATTGCGCCTCGTGCCATGACCATAAATTCGACCCTTTGACTCAGCGGGAATATTATTCTCTGGGGGCGATCTTCAAGGGCCTCGCTGATCGCCCTTGGGATGGCAATGTGCGTCTTTCTGGTCCCGTCGCAGTCATCGCGGAAAACCCGGTGCAACAATCACGCATCGACGCGATCACCGCAGCGATCAAACCGCTTGAAGCGGTCGTGGCGGCGCGGGCGTCCCAACTCGTCGACGCGGATCCTCAAGTGATGAAGGTGGCCAAGGGCCCATTAACCTACGAGGTGATTTGGGCGGAAGATGGCGATATGCGCACTCCCGGAAATCTCCTCGGGATCGAAGGCGCCGGTGAGTGGCGTGGGGGCGCGGGGGTGCCGGTCGTCGGCGGGGTACGTGCGCTGCGGATGGAAGGGGCGACGGCAAGGCCGATCGCCTTCACCGCGGGCGATGTGAATCTTGTCATTAAGGGTGAGGTGAAACCATTTGCGCATGTTTACCCCGACCCGGTGAATCCGCCGCGGGCGATTAGTCTCGAGCTGATCAGCGAAGAGAACGTTCGTCGGGTGATCTGGGGCGACCGGGAGGCTTTCGGTCCCGCCGTCGCGGCCAGTGCTATTTTCGCCGGGCCTCTCCCCGAACTCGGCAGATATACGCGGTTGCAAATTACGGCCTGCGAATCCGGTCTGACTGAAAATAAAACGTTTACCGGTCTTCGGCTGGCGCAGAGTGGCGGTCTTGTTTGGTGGGATCGGGTGGGGGCTGTCATCACCACGCCGAATGCGCTCGATGACCCGTTGCTTTCGCAGGATGCGTGGGCGCGGACTTTGCGGACCGGGGCCAGAGCCTTCGCCGCGGTACCGCTCCGCCATGACGTCAATTTTCTCATTGGCCTCTCCGGTACGCAGCAGAACGCCGAGGAAAAAACGTGGATCGCGGCGTGGCACCGCGATTATATTTTTGCGCCTTTACGCGCCAGGCTCGAACCCGAGGTGCTCGCGGTCCGCCAACTTCTGGCTGAGCAGGTGCACTATGAGATAACGCTGCCCGTGACGCTGGTTTCCGGTGAGCGCGCCGAGCCTTTGCCCGCGCGGATTATGATCCGGGGTCAGTATGATCAACCCGGTGAGCTGGTCACGGCAGGGACGCCGGCCTTTCTTCCTCCGATCGAGAAATCCGGACCGCGGGTTACCCGCCTGGATTTCGCCCGTTGGTTGGTGAGCCCGGTGCATCCGCTGACGGCGCGCGTGACCGTCAACCGGTTTTGGCTGCAAATTTTCGGCTCTGGTTTGGTGCGGACGCCGGCTGACTTTGGCACGCAAGGTGAACTCCCGACCCATCCCGAGTTGTTGGACTGGCTCGCGAGTGAGTTTATCCGAGGGGGCTGGGATGTGAAGAAAATGGTCCGCCTGCTTGTGACCTCCCAGACGTACCGGCAGGATTCTCGAGCGACGCCCGCCTTGTTGGAAATTGATCCTGCTAACAAATGGTGGGCGCGTGGTCCGCGCTTGCGATTAGATGCCGAGGTGCTCCGCGATCAGGCGCTCGCTTTGGGCGGCCTGTTGCGTTCAGAGATGGGTGGTCCCCCCGTGCGCCCGTACCAGCCCGTCAATATTTGGGAGCCCGTCGCTTTTGGCGGGAGTAATACCAAGACCTACACCCAGGATCACGACGCTGCGCTCTACCGCCGGAGCGTCTATTCGTTTTGGAAACGCACGGCGCCGGCGCCCGCGATGGCGAACTTTGACGCACCTTCTCGCGAAAATTTTTGCGTCGCTCGGGGACGTTCCAACACCCCGCTGCAGGCGCTCGCACTGATGAACGATGTGCAGCAGTTTGAGTCCGCCCGCGGGTTTGCCGAGCGCTTGTTGCTCCGTACGAGCAGTGATCCCGATCGGCTTGCTTATGCTTTTCGGTGCGTGACTGCTCGGCTACCCACGTTTAAAGAGAGCGGTTTGCTGGCCGCAACCTTGGCCACCCATCGGACCCACTTCGGGAAAAATGCCGAAGCCGCCAGTCTTGTGATTGCCAACGGTGAATCCAAGCCGAGCGCCGCTTTGCCCGTCAGTGAGTTCGCGGCGTGGACGATGGTCGCCAACCTCTTGCTCAATCTGGATGAAACCGTCACTCGCAACTAAGGTGCCGCCGCCGGCGCATCGTTCCCGCTCGCGGGTGCCCGCGGTCGCGTTTCTTCCCAACCGCCCGCGGCCACCGGGCCCTCGCGGAATTTTATTCTTGTCCACGGTTGTCCCCTTTTTCCTCGGGCCGATTTACCAGATGCTATGAACCCTTGTCACGAATACCTTAATCACCTCACGCGCCGACAATTTTTCTCGGGTGCTGGATTGGCGCTGGGCGGTGTCGGGCTAAACTGGATCGCCCCGTCCTTGCGCGGTGCCGGCTTGGGCCAGGATGCCCTCAATGCACGCGTTCATCCGCCCCAGGCAGGCTTCCCGCATTTTCCGGCGAAGGCCAAGCGGATCATTTACCTCCACATGAATGGCGGACCCTCCCAGCTCGATACCTTCGATTACAAACCGGGCCTGCAGGAGCGTTTTGATCAGGATTTACCCGCGTCCATTCGACAGGGCCAGCGGATCACGACGATGACCAGCGGCCAGACCCGGTTCCCCGTCGCGCCCTCCATTTTTAAGTTTGCGCAGCACGGGCAGAGCGGCGCTTGGGTCAGTGAACTCTTACCGCAGACCGCCAAGCTGGTCGACGACATGGCGATCATCCGCAGTGTCAGCACCAACGCCATCAACCACGATCCCGCGTGCACTTTTCTGATGACTGGCAGTGAGATCCCCGGGCGCGCCAGCATCGGTTCCTGGTTATCGTATGGATTGGGCAGCGAAAACAACGACCTGCCGTCGTTCGTTGTGCTCACCCCAAAGTTCTCGCCCAAAGTCGCGGCCCAGGCCTTGTTTACCCGTATGTGGAGCAGTGGGCCGTTGCCGACCAAGCACAACGGGGTCGCCCTCCGCGCCCAAGGGGATCCGGTGCTCTTCCTCGAAAATCCGCAGGGCGTCGATGCCGGCACGCGGCGGGCGATGCTCGATTCACTGGGAAAGTTTAACCAGTTGTCATTGGATCGCTACGGTGATCCCGAGACGCTCACGCGGATCGCCCAATATGAAATGGCTTTCCGCATGCAGACCAGCGTGCCGGAGTTGACGGATTTTAGTAATGAATCACCCGCCACGCTCGATCTCTATGGCGCGAAGGTAAAGGAATCAGGTTCGTTTGCCGCCAGTTGCTTGCTCGCTCGCCGAATGATCGAGCGCAATGTGCGCGTCGTGCAAATTTTACACCGCGGTTGGGATCAGCACGGCACGTTGCCTGAGCACCTCAAAATCCAATGTATGGATACCGATCAGGGTTGCTTTGGTTTACTGACCGACTTGAAACAACGCGGGCTGCTCGACGATACGCTGGTGGTCTGGGCCGGGGAGTTTGGCCGGACGGTTTACAGTCAGGGTGCCCTCACCCGAACGAATTACGGGCGGGATCACCACCCTCGCTGTTTCAGTGTTTGGGTCGCCGGCGGCGGGATCAAAGGCGGCGTGGTTCACGGGGAGACCGATGATTATTCCTACAATGTCGTCAAGGATGGCGTCAGCCTGCACGACCTCAACGCCACCTTGCTCCATTGCCTCGGTATCGACCACTCGCGGTTCACCTTCAAATCGCAAGGCCTCGATATGCGTTTGTCCGGCGTGGAACCAGCCCAGATTGTGAAAGCGATTCTGGCGTGAGGTTTTTTTGACGTGGTGGGTGGCGCGAGTTAAATTCTGGCGCGGTGATTGCCGGGTCGGCCGGCCGTCATCGCGCGACCAACTTGGCGACTGTCACGATGAAACTTTTTCTTCTCCAGATTTATCGATTCGGAGTTGTGGCGGTGATTGCATGGCTGATTCGTGATCTGGCCGTCCAGCAACGGACGCAGGGGGATTCTCCGGTGCAGGTCGAGGAAGTGGCGGCAATTTATCCCGAAGCGAAATCCCTGCGGCCGGATGACTCGTTACGGGATGGCTTGTTCGTGCTGGATCGTACCGGTGGCGAACTCGGCTACATCGTGCGCACGCAGCCGCAGTGCCAAGGGATCATCGGCTATGCGGGCATCACCGATGCGCTCGTGTTAATGGACCGCGATTGGAAAATCCTTGGGATCAGCATTCACGGGTCGGAAGATACCCTCGACTATGTTAAAAATATTTCGGTCGATCGGCGTTTTCTAAAAAAATGGAATGGACTTTCGTGGGGTGCGGCCGCCGAGCTCGACTTGCAGAAAGCTGGGATAGAGGGCGTCTCGGGCGCGACGATGACAAGCATGGCGATCGCGCGGAGCGTGAAGGCGCGGTTACAACTCACTCAAAATGAAATGATCGGGGCGCCCGGTTGGGCGGTGAGTTGGCGCGACGCAGGCATGCTCATCGTGGTGGGATTGGCCGGCGTGATGGCGTTCGGTCCTTCGGAAAGGCGGCAGCGTTGGAAACGCCCCTTTCAAGTGATCTTGGTGGTTTATGTCGGCTTGCTGGCTGGCGATCTCGTGGCAGTTAAATTGCTCGCGGGCTGGAATCGATCGGGAGTGCCGATCACGACGGCGCCTGGTTTGGTCCTGTTGACGGCGGCTGCCTTGATCGTCCCTTGGGCGACGCGCAAGCCGTTCTATTGTCATCACGTTTGCCCCCACGGGGCCGCGCAGGAACTGATCGGTGCTTTGCGGCCGAAGCGATGGCAGTGGTCCTTGTCGCCTGGCGTGGTCCGCGGGCTTGAATATCTGCCCTTCGGATTACTGCTTTTTGTCGCGGTCGTTGCCTTGCTCGCGCTGCCGTTTGATTTGGCGGCAGTGGAGCCTTTTGCCGCCTACGTGCTCCCATCAGCCGGGGGGGCCACGCTCGTCGTGGCGGTCGTCGGTTTAATCGCGGCGTTTTTTGTGCCGCAGGCTTACTGTCGGTTTGGCTGTCCCACCGGGGCGCTCCTGAACTTCGTGCGGGCGCGCGGCGAGACGGATCGTTTTTCGCGACGCGATGCCGCCGCGCTGGTCCTCACTGTGATCACCGCGGGTGTTCACGGCAGCTATCTCCCGTTAATGGCCTGGCTGAAAGGAATCCCTTGAGCCGCCCTCCGGGAGCTTGGTGGGCCGCGGCCACCGCGTGGTCGAGGGCTCAGCGTTGCCGTGTCTGCGCTTGCGCGCTCGGGACCCTCGCCAGTTTCGTGGCGGTCGGCGGAGCTGAACCTCGGACGGTTTCCGGACGGGCCATGGGCACGACGTGGACGGTTAAATTTGGCCAGTCCGCGTCCTCGCTCACGCCGCCGGCCGTCGAGCCGCCGGTCGTGGCACGACTGCACCAACTGGAATTAATTTTTTCCACTTACCGGGCTGATTCAGAGCTGACGCGCTTTAACGCGAACGAGAGCACGGCTTGGTTTCCCGTTTCGCTGGAATTGGCGAGAGCGGCGGTCACGGCCCGCGAAATCAGCGAGCTGACTGACGGCGCCTTTGACGTGACGGTGGCCCCGCTGGTCCGCGCGTGGGGCTTCGGGCCAGCGGGGCGACCGGTGATTTTCCCAACCGCCGCGACGATCGCCGCCTTGCGGTCAAACGTGGACTGGCGCGGGTTGATGGGGCGTCTTGAACCGCCAGCGATTCGCAGGAATCGTGAGCGGATCACGGTTGATTTTTCGTCTTTCGCCAAAGGTCTCGCGTGTGATATTTTGAGTGACGATTTGGTCAGGCTCGGGGCGAGCGACCATTTCCTGCAGATTGGCGGGGATGTGCGGACGCGTGGCAAGGCGGGCGATGGCCGGCCTTGGCGGGTGGGTATCGAGGAGCCGGTCGAGGGTCAGCGAGCGGTTGCCTTGGTGGTTGGTTTGACGGGGCAGGCGCTTTCGACCTCGGGGGATTATCGGAATTTTTTCACGGAGGAGGGACGCCGTTTGGGTCATATCATTGATCCGCGGACCGGGCACCCGGTGGCGAACGAGCTTGCCGCGGTGAGTGTGATTCATGAATCGGCGGCGACCTCCAGTGCGGTCGCGACGGCCTTATTCGTGCTGGGCCTAAAATCTGGTTTCGCGTTGGCCGAAGCGCAGGGTTTGGCCTGTGTATTCTTTATTCGGCGACACGGCTTGATTGAAAAAAGTACGACCTCGGCCTGGGCGGCGTACCAGCGGTAATCGCCGTATTAGTTGCTACATTTTTCCATCTCTGAGTGCCTCTTTACCCTCCACCGGTAGGGCCCAAGCGGTCTTTAAATCGCCAGAGCCTATGAATTTTTCCACTCCCGTCGCTGATCTGGGTGAACCCGTCGATATCGTGGTGGTGGGCGGTGGCATGGCGGCGGTGATGGCGGCTCTAGCGGCGAAGACCGCGGAGAATCGTGTTTTGATTATCGAACCCAGCAATGTGTTGGGTGGCCAGGGGACGGCAGGTGGAGTGGCCGGTTTTTGCGGTGATACGGCGCGGGTCAATGCGCCCTTTGCGGAGTTGGTGAAGCGTCTGGCTGAGCATCAATTGATCGAGTGCTATCGCCCCAACGATGACCGGCGGCCTTATGACTTGGAGTGGTGCGCTTTTTTTCTGCAAGAGATGGTGACGGGGCGCGGTATCGATTTGCTGCTGCATTCGCGGGTGATCGACGCCGGTGCGGAGGAAGGCGTGGTGACGAGCCTCACCGTCGCCACCGCCGGAGCGATGCTGCGCTTGCGACCGCGTTTTGTGATCGATGGTTCAGGCGCTTGCGTGGTGCCGAGGTTGGCGGGGTTTCCCGTCGTGCACGTGGGTGCGAACCAGCAGCTGCCCATGAGTCTCTATTTTACGTTGTGGGATACGGGAAAAAAAGTAACGCCGATCCTGCCCGCGGGGTGCCCGTCGTGGCCGGACGACGGCGCGATTCCGATGACGAGCGTACATGGTTTCCCGAGCGGTAAAGTTGAGGTTAAAATGAAGGTGGTAGGCTTCGATGCGGCGGACGGTCGTAGTCGGTCCGCAGCGGAGGTATTTGCCCGCCGCCAAATGCACGGGCTCATCTACTATTTGCAGACGCGCGGTTATCGTGGGATTACCTTAGAGCGGCACCTCCTCGCGGGCGTCGCGCGAGGGATTGGCGTGCGGGAGGAACGGCGTATTGTCGGCGAACATGTCCTGATCGAGAGTGAGGTCAGGCGGGCGGTGGTTTTTGACGATGCGGTGGCGGTAAACACCTATCACATCGATTTTCACTGGCCGGATCGCATGGAGCGGGCGGGCACGGGCATTACGGATATGCTCGATCCGCATCATTTGCCTTTGCGCATGATGATTCCCAAGGGCGCGAGCAACCTATTGGTGCCGGGGCGGGGAGCCTCCGCTGATCAGACGGCGATGAGCGCGTTTCGCGTGATGGCCGTGGTCGCTCAGATGGGCTTTGCGGCGGGACACGCGGCCCGGCAATGCCTCGAGTTGCACACTGATTTGCGTAACGTGGATCTCATTCGGTTGCAGGCGGCGATCCGCGCCGGCGGACAGTCACTCGATCTTTCGGATTATGGCGAATACCTCCGATGCGATCTGTTCGCCCATGAGGACGTGTTGGGTCCAGCGCTGAGGCGAGGAACTTATCGGGACCTAAGCCTGCGCGCCTTGCCGAATGGTGGTTTTAGCGTGGCCTGGAGTGACGGCACGGGTGCATGGGAGTGTGCGCGCCGCGAGAAGAGCTGGTCGGTGCCCGTGCCCGGATCGGTCGCGCCACCGGGCACAAGCGAGGCGGTACTCGACGGTGGGGAACATGCGCAGGTGAGCGTGACGCCCGGTGGTCTGACGGCCCGAATAACGAGGGTAGGGCCGAGCCGGCTCGCGACGGTGCGCGAAATCGCGGGCGAAGCCGATGCGGCGGTTCTTCCCTCAGTGTTGGCTACGCGGACGGGTTTAGCGGTTATCTATGCGACGGTGAACGGCACATTGCGGTTCTGGCATGGCTCGATTGAACGCCTCGTGGATGGCCCGCCCACGGCCGCGTCGATTCGCTTGGATACGCCATCGCCGCACGTCGATCAACCGCATGATCTCTACTCTTGAGCGGGCGGCCCGCCCGTGCTTGGTGACGAGCCGGGTGGGTCGGCCGGGCTTGCGGACGGACCTTCCAGTCGGCTTGCTTCGCAGGTGATGCCCACCGCTCCGGATCGCCGAAAAATTCTCGCCGCGCTGGACACGTGGCTGGCGGGCCCGGCGCGACTCCCCGTGGTCCGCATTCTCGAAGGGAAGCGACCCGCTAATGAACACCCCGCGTTTTTCATGGAGGTGCCCCGACTCATCATCGGCCTCGCGGGCCGCGGGACGTTTCTAACGATGGAAGCGGGGCAGGAAGTTCTTTTTGACCTCGCACCTGGACAAATCTTATTTCTCGCGCCGTGCACTTGGATTTGCCCGTTGCCCCGAAGCGCCTATCGCTCGCTCGGTGTCGTCTTCCGCCCCGATTCGACTCGACTGACTATTCATGCGCGGCGCGCCCCCACCGCTGACGGTACTATTCCCAGCCGCTATCTTGCGCAGTGGCGGACCTTGGCGACCCTCGGCACGAAAGGAAATCTCTTGTTGCAACTTCTACGCGAGCCGCCGGCTGGTCGTCTGGGCGGGCGCACCTTCACGTTGCTTTCGGAAGTTTTGCTGGCGGAGCTCACCACCTTGGTGGAATCGGCGCCCGAATATGAGCGGGCCCCGCAAACCGTCCTCTGGCAGTCAGTCTGTGATTACCTGTCCGAACACTGGTCCGACCCCAAGCTCAGCCGGGAGGGCACAGCACGTTTTTTCAAACGCCATCCCAATCATTTCTCTCGCTTCTTCCACGCCCACACCCAGCAGAATTTTCGCACTTATGTGAACGAGATCCGGCTGGAGCGGAGTGTGCATTTTCTGCGCGACCTGCGTTATAACGTGACCGACGTCGCGGGCTTATGTGGCTTCACGGACCTCCAATATTTTATCCGGTGTTTTCGGCAGCGCTTCGGGATCACCCCCGGCGAGTATCGGCAGCGGCGCGAGGATTAACGCAGATGGTCGCGTCAGCGATGCTCGCGTGTCCGCGCATGGCCATTCTGGTCGGGTACGCTGGCTTTGTTCGCTGAAAAAACCACCCCATCCGGCCACCGTTGCGGACGCGCCCCCCCCGAGGGAATCAGCCTCGTGGTTGAATCTGGCTGGTTCAGCGGGCGCCCGCGTGACCCGCGATATTTTCGGAGCGCGGCCGAGGGCGCCGGCGGCGACACGCTACCTTTTTCCACGTTTTGCTAGGTTTCTCGTATCTGGCGAACTTACGCCGGGCGATTGGATCATGCCGTCGCTTCATTCTCACATCAGGCTTCCTCGCTTGCCCGAGGATGGACGCGCTTCAGTCAACCCTGCTCCCGTTATGATGATTATTTCAAAACCCTCCCGAGCCTTTTTTTACAGGTCGCTCTTCGCCGCAGCGTTCGTCGCGCAGCTGCTGTCCGTTGCAGCGCAGACCAGCACCCTCGGAAGTATTTCCGGCCGGGTAGCTAATGCCATTACGGGCGCCTATCTGGAAGGCGCGGAGGTGGCCGTCTCCGGTGTCCCGGGCGTCGTCCTGTCGGCGCGTGATGGCTCGTTCAACGTCCGGGCGGTGCCCGCCGGTGCCCATGAGGTGCGGGTTTATTACACGGGCCTCGACGTGGAAACGAAGCGCCTCCAAGTGCGTCCCGGGCAATCGGCGGATGTCAGTGTCGTGCTAACCTCGGGCATTCAGAAACTGGAGGCGTTCACCGTGTCGAGTTCGCGGGAGGGCGAGGCCGCTTCGATCACGAAGCAGCGCACGGCGGACAATGTGAAAAATGTCGTCTCGATGGATACCTTCGGCAGCGTCGCTGATGGCAATGTGGGCAACTTCATGGTGCGGATCCCCGGGGTCTCGGGCGAGTTTGAGAACGGCGAGGTTGTTGGCATCAAGATCCGCGGCACGCCGGTGGAGTTTAGCGCGCTGAACGTCGATGGGGTTCGCTCGACCGGGGCGTTTTCGGGCTTCAATACCCAGGGGGATCGCGGCGCGCAGAGTGACCAGGTCCCGGCGGAGTTCATCAAGGAGGTCGAACTGACCAAGGCGCCTACGCCCGATATGCCGGCCGATTCCATCGGCGGATCGACCAATCTGATCACGAAATCAGCCTTGGATTTTAAGGAGGATGTCCTGACCTATCGGCTCGGCGCGAACTATAACCTGCATCGGAAAGATTTGAAAAATTTCACGCCCAACGGCGCCATGACTTGGCTCACGCGCATCGGCGCCGGCCGCGACATCGGGCTGGCGCTCTCGCTCAGCTACACCGACACGGAGGCCCCGCGCGACCGCGCGCAGATGCAGCGCCTCGAGGCGGACGGTCGCAACACCCAGGGGCGTTCGCTCACCAACATCAACCAGCGTGTGCGCGCCGGCGCGGGTCTCAAATTCGATTACAAGCTCAGTGAGCGCACGACCGTTTCACTTAAGTTCCAGCACAATTATTATTTCTTCGAAAGCAAACGCCTCGTCTACGCCGCGAGCGTGACCGGTGCCCGCCGCGTCGCCAGCTACGGGCTCGTGAGCCGTGCCCAGATTGAGGCCGGCGCGCAACCCCGCGATGCGGCCAACGTGCAGGCGGGCGTGGCCCCAGGCTACACCGAAGCGTACACCGAATTGCTCAACGCCACCTGGTCGTTTGACGGCGATAATAACGAAAAGACGGGACGACAATATCTCTTCGACACCACGCTCCGCAGCAAACTCGGGGGCGAGCAGGATCTGAACCTGCAGGCTTCCTACGCCCCCTCGAATTTCAAGAGTAACCTCCGCACCCTCGTGACTTCGTTTGTGCCGGGCATCGGCGTGAGCATCGACACGCGTGCGAACCGCTCCCGGCCGGAGTTCCGCCAAACGTACGGTCCGAGTATTCTTTTTGGGCAGACGGACTTCACGCGCTACACGACGCAGATGCAGCAACAGCCCGAGACGGGCGCCGATGCGGTCGGTAACGCGAAGGTTGATTATCGGAAGCGCTTCAGTGCGTTGGATCTGCCGTTCGATTTCAAGGCCGGCGGCGCGTATCGGCAGCAGCAGCGCAACCTTCGGGTCGGCCGGCCAAACTGGAACCTGACCGGGCCTGATGGTATCGTGGGGAACGCGGACGATAACCTCGCCCAGTTCATCATGGCTGAGCCCGCCTACACGGCCTTCAACCGTTCGGGGATCTGGCCCTCGTTGCCGGGAATCGATTTTCGGAAAGCATGGAGCGCGTTCAACGATCAACCGCAGCTCTTCCGGCCTATCGGTACGTCGGTCACGGCCGCACCAAGTTTTAGCGATATCACCGAGAGGGTCCTGGGTGCGTATGCGCAGGGCCGCGCGCAGCTTGGCCCCCTCAACCTCCTCGCCGGAGTCCGCTTTGAGAAAACCGACGTCGCCGCCTCGGGCCAGAACAGCGATCCCCGCCGGCCCACGGTGACGCGCGTTAAGCTTATCAGCGGCTACGATCAGTGGTTTCCCAGCTTGCACGCGAAGTATGAGTTTCGCCCGGGGCTGATCGGTCGCGCGAGTTTCTCGACGGGCGCGGCCCGACCGAACATGAGCGACCTCTACCCCACCACCACGGTGGGCTACAACACGGCGACCGGACTGGGCACCGTCACCCAGAACGACGCCGGTCTGAAGGCGCAGTATTCGAAAAATTACGACGCTTCTCTTGAGTATTACTTCGAACCTGCTGGCGTGATTTCGGTGGGTGTTTTCCGGAAAAATATCCGTGATTTCATCGCGCGCGGCACGCTCGATATTCCGTCTGGAATCGATAACGGTTTCGACGGCGAATTCGCGGGCTTTGTGTTGAACACGACCACGAACCAGGGGTCGGCCAAAATCGAAGGCGCCGAAATTAATGGGAGCCTGCCGCTCTCCATGCTGCCGAAGCCGTTCAACGGCCTTCGCCTTTTCGCGAACTATACAAAGATGAAAACGCAGGGCACCTATGCGAACGGCGTCACCGAACTTGTCGCGTTTGTGCCTGAGACGATGAACGCCGGTTTTTCGTTTCTTTGGCGCAAAGTCGAGTTTCGTTGCGCCTATAATTATACCAGCGCGTTCCTCACGGGCTTCAATGTGATCGAGGCCCAACAGACTCGCCGTCGGCCAGTCGACACGACCGACTTCAATGTGCAGTATAAAGTTAGCGCGCGCTTTGCTCTCTTCTTCGACGTGATCAATGCGTTCAACCATTGGCCGGAATTCCACACCGGCAAAGATCAGGGCCGAGTCACGATCAGCGATGTCTATGGCGTGCGCCTGAACATGGGGCTCACGGGGCGGTTTTGATTCGGACGGCTTCCAAGATGAGACGCACCGTTTTGTCGGTCACCGAGCTTGACTTAGTTGTAGGGGCGCAGGCTTGCTGCGCTCTCTTATCGTTCGATGCCAACATCGGTCGCAGCAAGTCTGCGCCCCTGAGGGATGCGGTTCCTCTTGAAAGCGAATCGGAATGAGCAGCCGATCGGTTTCGCGTGACCTTCTTCCGGACCGCCATCGCCTGCGCAACCTTTGCGTTTGCCGCGCTCGCCCCGTGCATCGCCGCTGAGCATCGCGTCCAGCCGAAGACTTCGGTCGATCACCCGCAGTTCGCCATCCGCAGCCTCGTGTTGGGCGACGGGGCGATTCTCGCCTACTACGTGCGGCCCGGTGCTGTCGGGCAACCGACGCTGGTGCTCGTGCCCGAAACGCATGGCGATCGTTCGCAGTTTTTCGAGTCGTCGTTTCTGGAAAAACTTCCGATATCGCTCGGGCTCGTCGTGGTCGAATCGCGCGGGCAGGGGCGGAGCTGGCCGCCGCCGACCCCGGAGCAGGCCACGATTGAACGTTACGCGAGTGATGTGCTGGAAGTGGTCGGCGTGCTCCGGCTGCCGGCGTGGTTCATCGGCGGACACAGTTTGGGCGGCATGATTGCGATTGAGATTGCCGGACGGAAACCGGCGGGGTTGCGCGGCGTGATTGCGTTGGAGGGCTGGGCGCACAGTCGGGTGCAACGCGAGGCGTTTCCCGAAATCCCTCCGCGCACCGAGGCGCAACGGGCCGACGCCCGCGCGCAGCGCGAGGCGCGATACCGCACGCCGCGTTGGTCGGCGGAGGAAGTGGCGGCACTCGGTCAGGTCTGGATCAAGTGGACCGGCGGTGAGCAGATTCTGCGCGAGACGACCTATTCCGTTCTCAGTGTCTGCGGCGACCGCGGACGGGCGGTGCGCCCAGGTCGCGAGCAGCTCCTGCTGCCGGAACGTAGCAGCGTCGAATGGGTGTGGATCGTCGGTTCCGACCACGACGTGACCGCCCCGCCGTATGCGGCGGAAGTTGCCCGGGTCGTGGCCGGCTTCATCGCACGGCACACTTCGCCATGAAACTTCAGGCTTTGAAAATCCTCCTCCTCACGTGGTTGTCGGCAACTTCCGGTTTGGCGGCCCCGGCCAAAGAGGGTCCGTCCATTCTTCTCATCATCGCCGACGATCTCGGCTGGAAGGACGTCGGCTACCACGGCTCCGAGATTCGCACGCCCAACCTCGATCGCCTGGCACGGGAGGGGGTGCAACTGGATCATTTCTACGTGCATCCCACCTGCTCGCCGACCCGGGCGGCGCTGCTTACCGGTCGCCATCCGGGGCATTTCGGGATTACCTCGCCGCTTGGCCTGACGGATACGCGAGTCATTCCCAAAGGCACGCCGACGCTGGCAACCGGGTTGGGGGTCGCGGGCTACTCTACAGCTTTGGTGGGCAAGTGGCATCTCGGGCCGCGGGCGGCGGACGGCCCGCGCCAATATGGCTTCGAGCGCTCCTACGGCATGCTGCACGGCGCAGTCGACAAATACACCCATCGCGACGGTGCGGGAACTCTGACGTGGCATCGCGACGATCAACCGTTGGAGGAGAAAGGGCACGCGGACGATCTGATCGCCAATGAGGCAATCCGGCTGCTGGAAGCTTCGCGGTCCGATCCGCGGCCATTCTTCCTGCAACTCGCGTTCGGCCATGGGCACCTGCCGTTGCAGGAGGAGCTCGCGCGGATCGACTCCTATCGCGACACCATCCCCATTGCGTCGCGCCGGCTTTATGCGGCGTCCGTGACGCACATGGACGAAAACGTCGGCCGCGTGCTGGCGGCGTTGCGCGCGTCGGGCCGGGAGCGGGACACGCTCGTCATTTTCTTCAGCGACAACGGTGGTATCGCCGGACCGCTCGCGTGGCGCGGCGGTGAAACCGGCGCGTGGTATGGCGACAAGTTTCCGAACCGTTACGAGAAGCTCGGCGACAATCATCCGTTACGCGGGGGCAAGGGCGAGGTTTACGAGGGAGGGATTCGGGTTCCGGCCATCGTGCGCTGGCCGGACGGTCTCGATGGCGGCCGAAAAGTTTCGCAGCCGGTTCAGGTGAACGATGTTCTGCCCACGTTGGCGGCGCTGGCCGGGGCCCCGCCACCTGCGGGTGTCGATGGGATTGATTTCTGGCCAAGTTTGCGACGCGATGCGCCGTTGCTGTCGCGCACGTTGATCTGGGAAACACCGAAGGCGTTTGCGCTCCGGCAGGGTGATTGGAAACTGATTCATCACGGTGCCGCCCTCGAAAGCGGCAAGGCTGAGCTTTACGATCTTGCGGCGGATCCGCTCGAAACGAACGATCTCGCGCGGGTCGAGACCGTTCGAACCACCGCGCTGAAGTTGGAACTGGTGCGACGCCTGCCGGTCGTGGCGCGTGGCCGGGCGAAGTAGCCTACCCGGGAAAATTCAATCCAAAGGTGGGCCGTGCGCTCTGGGCCAGTCCGTGCAAAAATCCGCTCCGCCCGTTTCCACCCCGGAGCCGGGACGACAACGCGGAGAATATCCACGGCGGTTCTACAAAAAAATTAGCGACAGAAAAATTGCCGGTCGAGGGGCCTTGGAATTTTTCTGCCCATTTTTCTGTCTACTTCCGTCTCGCTTTCAAGCGATGCCAGCCGCGGACCGCGCCGCATCGCCGAAGTCCGGATTCCTCCGCCCTCATTCCCTTGCCAACCCTTCGGCAACATCATGACGTCCGCGCGTGCTACGTTTTTCCCTCTATTGTTAGCTTATTCGGCTGTGCGACCCGCCTCTCGTCGTTAAAACTCTTCCAACTCAAATGAAAACTACCCGCTTAGCTTTGTTTTTCATCGCGATCATTTCCGCTGCGACCGCGTGCGCCGCGCCGGCCGACACCGCCCGAACTCCGCCCGTGAACCCGAATGGGGGCGCACCGCATCCGGTCCGCAATCCGGATTCGCGCATTATGCTCAAAGGCGACTGGGTGCCGGCTGATCCGCATACGATTGATTTCGAAAAGCTGCCGAGGGTCCCGCTCGACCACGCGATCGTGAGCGACGCGCACACGCAAAAAGGCGTGAACCAGCATAACTACTTGATTCATCACGACGGCCGCTTTTGGGCGATGTGGAGCGACGGTCCGCGCGTCGAAGACATGGGTGGCCAGGTGGTCAAATACTCCACGAGCGCCGACGGTTTGCAATGGGCGCCGCCGAAGAATATCACTGGCTTCCCGAAGAATACGGGGCCCGCTTCGCCTAATTACAACACCCGTAACAAGGAAGGCTTTCGCTATATTTCCCGGGGACTCTGGGTGCGCGATGGGCAACTGCTCGCGCTCGTATCGCTCGACGAGGCGGCCGGTTTTTTCGGCCCGAGTTTGGAGCTCCGAGCGTTTTGTTGGAATAAAGCGGCCGATAAATGGGAGGACTTCGGCCTCGTGCAGAAGGACGCGATCAATAATTTCGCCCCGCAAAAACTCCCGACCGGCGAGTGGGCGATGACGCGGCGTCGGTGGGATTACAAGGATAAGGGGGTTGAGTTTCTCATCGGTGGCGTCACCGCGCTCGACAGCTGGATTTCGGTCCCGGTTGTCGGCGCGGGCGCTGGCGTGGCGCTGAAAGCGGAGGAACCAATCTGGTGGAAATTACCCGACGGCAACTTGCAGGCGCTTTTCCGCGACAACGGCAAGAGCCAGTATCTCTACCGGGCCTTCTCCACCGACAGCGGGCGCACGTGGAGCACGCCCGTGCGCACCGATTTTCCCGATGCGCGCTCGAAACTGCATGGCCTCCGGCTGAGCGACGGGCGTTACGCGTTGGTTTCCAATTCCAATCCCAAAAAACGCGACCCGCTGACGCTCGCGTTGAGCGACGACGGCATGGTTTTTAATCAGCTCTTCTACGTCGTCGGTGGGCGGTGGGTGGACTATCCCCACATGATCGAGCATGGGGGCTACCTCTACATTGCCCACTCCGGTGCGAAGATGTCGGTCGAGATTGAGCGCGTGCGGATCGCCGATCTCACCAAGCTCTCAAACGTGCCGAGAACGGGTGGAGTCAGGTAAGGTGGCACCATGCGCTTGAAGCCGATTAAGCTCGGATGAGTTCAGACCCAATCGCAATTTTCGGGGGTGGTACCGGCGGGCAGAGAGCTGCTCTGGCGATTCGCGAGCGCGTGCTCTCCGCGTTTTTGGCCGGCCAGCTGGGCGGGCTCGTTTTGTCAAGCCCTCGCGGCAACCCGCCGGCCCCCGCATGAACCTCCACATCCGTCCACTCGATGCCGCGGCGGTGGCCGCCTACCTGATCGGTATGCTCGTCCTAGGGTTTGTCTCGGCGCGCCGCAGTGCCACGGCAGAGCATTATTTTGTCGGTCATCGAAATTTCCCCGGCTGGGTGATCGGGCTCTCGATGCTCGGGAGCATCATCAGCTCGACCACGTTTCTCGCGCTGCCCGCGGCGGCGTATGTGCTCGATTGGCGGCAGCTCACGGTGAACCTGATGGTGCCGTTTGTGGCGTTGCTGGCCGTCGTGATTTTCATTCCGTTTTTCCGCCGCGCCGGACTCACTTCGGCGTTCGAATATCTCGGCGATCGTTTCGGGCCCGTCACGCGGATCTACGGCACGATCAGTTTCATTTTTCTGCAACTCATCCGTCTGGCCCAGGTGTTGTTCCTGATGTCACTGCCGATGCAGTTTCTCACCGGTGCTTCGCTCGAGTGGGTGATTGTTGGTGCGGGTGTGTTCGTCGCGCTGTATGCGGTCGCGGGCGGCATGGAAACGGTGGTCTGGGCCGACGCCGTGCAGGCGGCGATCAAGGTGCTCGGTGGCGTGCTCTGCCTGATCTGTGTGCTCAAAGAGTTGCCGGGTGGTTTTGCGCAGGTGGTGGCGGTCGGGTCGGCCAACCACAAATTCAGTCTCGGCACCTTCGACTGGGATGTGCACCAGCGAACGTTTTGGACAGTCGCGATTCTTGGGCTCCTCAACTGGCTGAACATCTACTCCGGCGAGCAGACGATCGTGCAGCGCTATGTGGCGGCCCGCACGACGTGGGAGGCGCGCAAGGCGACGATGATTTTCTCCGCAATCGCGGTGCCGGTGTGGACGATGTTCTTCTTCATCGGCACGGCGCTCTTCGTTTTCTTCAAGGTCAACCCGGACCCGGCGGTGGCGAAGCTCCAGGCGGACCAGATGCTGCCGTATTTTGTTTTCACGCACGTACCGGTGGGAATCGCGGGCGTCATCATCGCCGCGGTAATGGCGGCGGCGATGAGCGCGCTCGACTCGGGCGTGAACTCGATTGCGACGGTGACCGTCGTCGATCTGCTGCGACCCCACCTCGCGAAGGGCCGGAGCGATCGCTTTTACCTGACAGCGGCGCGGGTCGTGACCGTGCTCGCGCTAATGGTGGCCGTGGGCGGAGCCTTGTTCTTTTCGCGCTTGGAAAAAGAGAGCATGAACGACGTGAGCTTGATTGTCTTCAGCGTGCTCGGCGGATCGATCACCGGCGTCTATATGGTAGGCTTCTTCACCACGCGGGTCGATAGCGGCTCGGCTAATATCGCGTTGGCCGTGTCCGTCGCCCTCAATATATATTTGGGGCTCGGCGTGATGCAGGTGTTGCCCGCGGCCTGGCGAATCGGCGTGCATAGTTATTGGGTGGGCACCGTGGTGAACCTCACCTTCATCGGGGTTGCTTACGGTCTCAGTTTCTTGCGCAAGTCGCCCCCGCGTACCCTCACTGGGCTCACGGTGTGGACGATGGGTTCGAAGTAAGCGGGCCAATCGGGGGGCTCGGGCGAAACGTCTTCTTCCCCGTGCGTTGCCGGCGGATCCGTCTGAATATCCGCACAAACGCGCGCCGAGTTCCCTCCCCGCGTTGCCCTATCCAGCGGCTCGGCGCGAGGCTGAAGCGGGCGCCGCGCCGCTTTCGCGGAGCCCGCACCGGCAGTCCAAGGCCTCAATCTTTTTTATATCCAGCCAGCCGGTCCGAACGAGCTCATCGGTCGGCCAATCTTGAACGCGGCGGATGGCGACTGGGGTGAATCTCAACCGGAACGAGGGTTGGTAAGCGGCGAGGAAAAACGAGTATCAAAATTCTTGCCTTCATTCGAGGTTATCCATTTCTAACTGCGTCGGCTCTTGAGTTGTCTCCGATCGCTCGGAATCCCCTTTCCTCAAACTATGAAACGTATCCATTGCTTTATATTAAGCTTTCGCACGGCCTTGATTGCCGTGCTCGCTAGTACCCTCGTCCACGCGCAAGCGGTGGGCTCCGCCACAATCAGTGGGCAAGTCAGCAACGCCGCCACCAAGTCCTACTTGCAGGGCGCCGTGGTGGAAATCGTCGGCACGGCCCTCTCGACGACCACCGATCGCGAAGGACGCTTCGAACTCGCCGGCGTGCCCGCGGGCTCGACCACCTTGAGCGTGAGTTACACGGGCTTGGACGCGAAGCGGGTGCCGGTGGCGGTCGCCGCGGGCCGGCGGAGCACACAGGATGTCGAGCTCACGTCTGCGATTTATAAAATGGAAAAATTCACCGTCGCGGGTGAGCGCGAAGGGACGGCCCTCGCCGAGACCTTGCAGCGTTTGGCGCCAAACGTGAAGAACGTCGTCTCCTCGGATACCTTTGGAAATATCGCCGATGGTAACATTGGCGATATGCTTCAGCACGTGGTGGGAATCACCGCTGATTATAACGGTCCCGACGTTCGCCAGATCAGCATTCGTGGCGTGGGTTCCGCGTTGAGCTCCGTGACGATGGATGGTTCCCAAGTCGCGAGCGCGCAGTCGGCGGGCACCGGCCGACAATTCGAATTTGAAACCGCTTCGCTGGGTAATATCGAATCGATCGAGGTCACCAAGGCCCCGACGCCTGATATGGACGGCGCGTCGATCGGCGGAAGCGTGAACCTCGTAACCAAGAGCCCTTTTGATCGGAAAGAGGGCCGCGTCTTCACGTATACCATCGGGCTGGCGGCGCAGCCGACTTATTCGGGTCCCGTCGATTCGACGTGGAAGCAACCTGTTCGCGGGTTTGGCCCATCAATGAATTTTAATTATTCCGATGTCATCGGCGAGAAGCGGAATATCGGCATTGCGGTCACGGCCACGGTGCATAGCCAGCCGGCGGGCGGCGCGCTCATCAATAGCACGTACGAGCGCCGGAATGATGAAGGGCCGGCTTTTGCGAATAGCATCAGTCGTTACATTGTGAACGGGGCGACGCGCTCGCGAGTCGCGACCGGGGCCAAGTTTATTTATAAGTATAGCGAAAATACCCAGATTTCCCTGAACAACATCATTAATTTCTTTCACGAGAACAACGACACGCGCTACCACACGCTAAACTCGCAAGTGATCACCTCCGCCGCGATTCCTAACTTGATCGCGACGGTCGATTCCGCAGGTAAGCGCACGGAGGGAGGCTTCGTGAAGCCAGGCTACACCAAGACGCTCACGCAGATTTTTGCCAACAGCGTCGAACCCGTGACGCCCGCGGCGGAGTACTATACCTCCAAGTGGACGGGCTTGGGGGGCACTGCCAATTTGAATGTGGCTTCAAACGACAAGTCAGGCCGCACCTATGTGTTCGCCCCGAGTGTGCGGCACAAGTTTCCGGGAATGTTGATCGATTACGGCCTCTCTTATTCGAACTCGGCCACCTACTACGACGTGCAACACGAAAATGATAAATACAAAGCACGGCCCACGGCGGCTGCCTTTCTGGAAATCCCCAACCTCGGTTTCGCCATTGATCGTTCACAAGGAGCCCAGGTTCCGGTCGTGCGCCAAACTGAAGGACCCGATTGGCAGAATTTTAAGAACTATAGCCGTCTCCGCATCGACCAGAACGACCAGCGGGGTTTCGATAAAGTCTATTCGGCGAAGTTCGATCTGAGGAAAGATATCACCGCCAAGATCCCGTTCTACCTGAAGACTGGATTCACCGCCCAGCGGCAGACTCGCCACCTCTGGACAAATCCCCACCGCTACTTCTACACCGGTCCCGACGGCCTGTTAAATACCGCGGACGACAGCGTGGGCATCGAGGCCTTTAGCGCTTCTGCTAACGCCTACACTTGGGACGAAAAAGAATATTATCTCAATCGCGGCGGCGTGCCGCCTTGGGTCGACGCGTACAAGGTCGCGGCCCATCGGCGCGATAATCCTACAAAGTGGAAGGAAGATGTTTCCCTCACGAGCGGCCGACTGACGAGCGATCAGCAAATCCAAGAGACCATCGGGGCGGCTTACTTAATGGGTAATGTCCGGATTACGCGTCAGCTTTCGCTGCTGACCGGTCTACGGGTTGAGAATACGAAAGTGAGCGGTAACGGTCCGTTGAATTTTATCACCGCTGATGAGCGCGCGCGTCGGGCGGCGTGGGTTGGGCCTGTGACCGACGCCGAAGTTCTCCGCCGCAACTTAGCCCAGTACGGTTCGCGCGCGACGAACCAAGGCGACTACCGCTTCCTGCTGCCTGGTGTGCACACGAAGTATCAATGGACGAGCAATTTGCTGACGCGCCTCAGCTGGTCGACCGGGGTGGGGCGGCCGCCTTTCGGCTCAATTATCCCGAATACTTCGGTTAATGATGCTGGGCAGGCCCTCACCGTGACCAATCCAAACCTGCGCCCCCAGTATGGTCGGAACTGGGATTTTACCTCGGAGTATTACTTTAATCCGCAGGGTATGATTTCATTCGGCGCCTTCCACAAAAGGATCACGGATTACATCCAGAGCGACAGCAGCCAGTTTGTGCCAGCCGGCGCCAACAACGGCTATGATGGGCAATACGCCGGCTATCGGATTACGACTTCGCTGAATAGCGGGTACGCGCAGATTCGCGGGTTGGAATTCAACTACCAACAACAGCTGACCTTCCTGCCGGGTTGGGCGAAGGGCCTTAGCCTCTATGGTAATGCCACGAAGCTGTGGACCAAGGGGAATAACTCGGCGTTCGTGACTGGTCCAGGGAGCAGCGCGGGCGGCACCTTGGCTGGTTTCCTCGATTTCACCGGTAACATTGGCGTCGGCTTTCGCGGCTACGGATTCGATCTCCGCCTGCAAGCGGTCTACCGTGGCGAGTACTTGATATCGAACTCGACGACCCCCGCACTGGTCACTTGGCAGCTCCCCAAGACCTCGTGGACGTGGAAATCTCGCTACGCCTTTACGAAGACCGTCAGCGGCTTTTTTGACCTCGAGAATTTCACCGAGACCTTGCTCGACAATCGGTACGCGGCGTTTCGCGATCGCCCGAATTCCTGGCGCACCTTTCACAGCAAAGTCGTTTTTGGCGTGAGCGGTCGTCTCTAAACAGGTCGTCTCTAAACTAAGACCCACTTGGGGAAAATTCAGCCGCGCGCCGCTCGTGGGAGTGGGCGCGGTTTTTTTGCGCCCGCGCGGGCCCTGCTTAATCGCAGTTGCAACGTGGATTGCAACCCGCGGGCAAGATGCCCGAACGGCTGCGGAAGCCGACGGCGAGAACTTCGCCGCTGAGGGCATTAGGTTAATCGATCAGTCAAAACTCCGAGACCGCCCTCGTGCGCACTTAGCAAGAAGGGGTAGTGATGAGTAAGTCGACTCGCAGTGGGTAAAAGCACGATCAACCTGCCGGGCGCCCGTGCGGCTGAGGGTACGCACGCTGGCCGAAGCTACACCTTAGGGGCAGACTCGGGCAGGTCCACCCAGGGCAGTTGTGCGGCAGTTGTGCGAATGAAAGGTGGCGGGGCGATCGGCCCCTGATTCGCTCGGATGAGCGGGTCCGAAATCAGTCTGAAAGAAACGCGGGGCCAGTCCGGCGGTTCCCATCAAGACGCCATCCTGACCCGACTGCACCCGTTGGTTTCTTTACTCACGTTGATCTGGGTGGTGATACGTTCCTGCATCGCTGGAACGTGGGAAATTACGCCGATCGTTTTTCCGCTGGCTTGAAGGTTTTCTAGAGCGGCCATGGCCATCTCCAGAGTTTCTGGACTGAGTGAACCGAAACCCTCATCGATGAACAACGTTTCGATACTGTTGTGCCCGCTGGCGAGATCGGAGAGCCCGAGCGCCAGAGCTAGGCTGACGAGAAAGGTCTCGCCACCGGATAGGCTGCGCATGGGCCGGGCGACGTCGGCCTGGTAGTGATCGATAATCTCCAAATCTAAGTCGCCGGCCTCGCCGTCGGCGGCGCCGCAGATCGAATAGCGCGGGTTCAGATCGACGAGATGGCGATTGGCGAGGGCGGTGAGCCGCTCGAGGGTGAGACCTTGGGCAAAGCGGGCGAAGAGCAGGCCATCGGCAGAACCGATTAATTTACTCAGACGGTGCCAACGAACGTAATCGCGGTGCGCACCTTCGAGCTGTTGGGCGAATCCCTGCTGGCGCGCGCGCTGCTCGGTATCTGAATTAAGAATACCGGTAATCTGGCCAACCGTCTGGAGCGCGCTCGTCCGCTCGGTTTCGAGTCCGCTTTGGGAGCCTTGCAGCGGGCCAAAGTGGGCGGCATCTAGTTGGGCCGAGTCGGGGAGGGCGTCCCTTTCGCGTCTCGTTTCGGCGACTTTAGTGGTAAGGGCAATGTCCCGCTCTTTCAGGTCGTCGCGGATACGCGCGGAGCTTGCGGCCACTTCGGAAGGCAGGAGCGCGGCGCGCAGCGCGGTGAGATCGGTGAAACCACCCACGACGGTAGCCGCCTCGAGCCGTCCGAGAATGATGGCGCGGTCGTTACCGCGACCGCCGAGAGCGGTTTCGAGGCGTTTTTTCTCGTGAAGGGCCGCGGCCTCCTGTTGGCGGTGGGCCTCGCACGCGTCCTTGGTCGTCGTGGCGTGCCCCTCGGCTTTTTGGAGAATTATATTCGCTTCATGCCGAGCTTCCGCGACGGTGCGCTGGCCGAATTTGTCGAGGCGTTGTCGTTTGATTCGATCAAATTCAAGATTGGCCTTTGTGGCTAGGGCTGACGCCGTGGCGGCGGCCGCGGTCGCCTCGTCCTTTTGCGTGGTAAGGTCGGCGCACTGAGCTTGTTTGCTGGTGAGGTCTCCGGCGATTTGAGCGGCTTTTTTTTCGCGACGAGTGAATTCGTTCGACCGATTTTTCAGGGACTCGATAAAAATCGGGGTGTTGGCGAGGTTCGGGGCGGGCGAGGCTGAGTCGACGTAGGGGAGGATTAAGTCGGTGAACGTTTTTTGCTCAGCGCGGGCATCTTGGGTTTGGGTGACTTTGCTGGTATTGAGGGTGGGCAACAGCTTTTCGGCTTCTTCCATGCGAACGGCGGCCTCCTTTAACTGGTGCTGGCATGTCTCGATGGTACGCTCGGCCTCCCGATGCGCGCTGGTGGCCTTTTCGACGGCTTGGTCGGCAGCGCGGACGGCGGTGACTCGCGCGGCGAGTTTACTCTCCGCGGCACGTGCAGTGTTCGTGGCGGTTTCGAGATCGCTGGTTTCAAAAACGCGCCCGGAGAACCCGTGCGGCGCCGCGGCCAGATTCCATACCGCAAGTAAAGGCGCGTGCTCGTCGCCGTGCCGGGCAATCTCTTTTTTTAGACGATCATGGTCGGCGAGGAGTACGGCGCTTTCCCTCTCGTTAGTCGTCAGCCGCTTTCGGCTGGTGTTTTCCGCCTCCGCAGCGTCGGTAACGCGCTGCCGCGCCGCGACCAGCTCAGCCGCGGGTAGATTATCATGGGTGGAAAAAGGATGGTCAGGAGAGCCGCAGAGGGGGCAGGGGGCCAGGGGCTGCAGGGCCGCCCGGTGAGCCTCGAGTGATTGCACTTTTTCGGCAAAAACGAGCGCCGTCCGGTGCGCGGAGAGCAGGGTGCTGGCTTGGTCCAGTTGGGATTGGAGTTGGCGGCGGTTCTGCTGGAGAATGCCTTGGTCTGTGCTGTTCGCTGCGGCGACTTTTTGGAGATCGGCCAGTTTCGTGCTCAGGCGGGCGATTACGCCAGCCTCTTGCTCAAGTCTTTCGAGGAGGAGGCGGGTGGCTTGGGACTCGTCGCGGAGGCGCTCAAGTTCGAGGAGGGATTGCCGTGGTTCAGCAAGGGCCCGTGCGCTTTGGGCCTCGGCCAGAGCGACTCGGTGCCTTTCTAACAGATTTTGGAGGGGGAGGCTCTGGACTATGAGCGCGGCATGGCTCTTGCGTAATTTCCCGACTGTGTCGAGTTGCGCAGCGTAGCTTTTTTCGGTCTGGGCGAGGGCGCGCTCTTGCGCGAACCAGCGCTCGGCGGTGGCTTGGATCTCGCCTTGCTGGCCAACGAGCGTGGCATCACGGGAGTTTGCGGTGAGCCAAATCTCCGCGTTATGACGGTCTCGGCGATTTATTTCGAGAAGGTCCGTTTCCTTCGTGAGCGAAGCCGTGAGGGTCTTTTCCTTCGCAAGAAGATCTCGGTGCTGCTCGGTGATTTGGCGGAGATCCCTTTGGGCATGGACGACGTCGCGGTCGAGGGCGGTCACTTCTTCCCAGATCTTGTCCTGATCCGCTTGGTGCGCCTGCGTGGAGATCATCGCCAGGCGCGCCGTGGTGGCTGCGGCGGTCGCAACCGCGAGGAGGCGGCTCAACTCGGGGAGACGTTGGGCCAATTGCTCGCGCTTCGCGGTATCGCTGGCGTGCTCGGCGTCGAGACGATCGAGTGAAGTCAGATCGGCAATGGCGGGCGTGGCTTTTTCATGCTGAAGGAGCGTCTCCAAAGCAGCGCTGGCCCGGTTAAAATCTTCAGCGTACCGGGCTTTTTCGACGGCTTGGGCGCTGACGCTTTTGTCGAGTTGGAGCCATCGGCCGGCCTCCGTGAGGCGCTGGGCGAGCTCGCGGAGGCGTCCGGCCAGGTTTTCTGCTCGTTGCTGCTGGTCGATGACGGCTTTCTCCTGCTGAGCTCGCACCTCCGGTGTGAGGACGAGAATCGCTTGACGGTCGTGCAGTAGGGCGGCGTGAATTTTTTCGGCAGCGTCGGCCCGTCGAAACGCGGCGCGAGAAATATCCTGATAAATACCCGTCCCCGTGACTTGTTGGAGTAGCTCGGCACGTTCTTTCGGACCGGCCTTGAGGAAGGCCGCAAAATCGCCTTGCGCGAGCAGGACCGAGCGCAAGAAGCGATCGTAGTCGAGGCCGGTGAGTTCGAGGATTTTAGCGTCAGCGTCCTTGATGCTTTCGGCGATGATGGTTTCTGCGGGCAAAGCGACGACGCGGCGCTTGGGCGCCTGTAATTTGCCATCGGGTTTTTTGTGAGCGCGTTGGAGCATCCAGACACTGCGGAACTGGCCGGTGGCACAGGAAAATTCGACCTCGGCCGAGCACTCGCCGGTGTGGCGGCTCATCATCGCTTCCGGGTTGGGAGCAGTGCCGTAGCGCGCCGCGCGGCCGTAAAGGGCGAGGGTGATCGCGTCGAGTAAGGTACTCTTGCCGGCGCCGGTGGGCCCGGTGATGGCGAAGAGGCCCGAGTTGGCGAGAGGCGGGAGAGTGAAGTCGACGGCGTTGGCGCCTTGGAGCGAATTCAGGTTCAGTAGCTTGAGACGGAGAATTTTCATGGGGCCCCTTGGCTTGGGGTGGTAAAGTCGTCCGATTCATGTAGCCCGCTGAGCAATTCACTGAACGTCTCGTTGAGGGTTTTTGCCTCGGCTGAATCCGTGGGAATTTGTTGGCGCCGCAGACGCTCGGAAAAAACGTCCTCGGGTCGGAAATCGCTCAGCGCACGGGTCGGAGCCGCGAAATCGCTGTCTTCACCGAGGGTCAGCGCAGAAGGTGTCATCACTTTTAGGATACGGAGTGGTCGCTCCGCGGCGGCCGCGGTGACTCTTCGGGCCAGGTCAGGGTGCGAGCGGCCATCGGTTACGGTCAGTTCCAACCACGGGATCAGTGGCGGCTCGTTGGGCCCAGCACGCAGGTCGGCGAGCACCGTGGCAAGGTCGGCCTCCAGCGTCGCGCCGCTGGTGGTGAGGCGGATGAGGCTGCGAAAAACCGGGAGCGGGATCGCGTGTTGAGTGAGGGTGGGGCCGTCGATGTCGATCACGCGGATTTCCTTGGCGAGGTCGACCTCGGCAAAGCTCAGGGCGATGGGCGAACCGGCGTAGCGGACCCGTTCGTTGCCGCCGACGGGTTGAGGTCGGTGGATGTGACCGAGCGCGGTGTAGGCGAAGCCTTCGAAACAGTCGCCGCTAACCGCGCCGAGATTGCCGATATGAATGGTGCGTTCACTCGGGCTGATGGCGCTGCCGAGAGCCGTCAGATGCCCGGTTCCAATAATGAGTCGCCCCGCGGCGGTGGCTTGCGCGAGTTCGTAGACCGCCCGATAGTGATTTTTAATCCCGGTCCGAATCGCGGCGGCGACTTCGTCCGCCGACTGCCCCGGCGAGGCCGTGCGCACATCGCGTTCGCGCAAGTAGGGTACTGCACAGATGATGGCGTCTGGGAGACTAATCAGGGCTTCGGCGGGGTTTTCGGGCGGGGCCGCGATGACCCTAACATCGAGGGCGCGCAGCACTTCGCGGGGCGCATGCAGCGTGGCGGGAGAGTCATGGTTGCCGCCGAGGATGAGCGTTTGGCACTTGGCAACTTGGGCGAGGCGGCTGAGGAAATGATAGTAAAGTTTGAGCGCTTCTTGCGGCGGAGTTGCCCCGTCGAAGATATCGCCGGCCACAATCAGGAGATCGGGGCGCAGCGCGGCAAGTTGCTGGAGCAACCACTCGAGGAAGGCGGCGTGTTCTTCGTGGCGATCGCAGTCGATGAGTCGCGCGCCAAGATGCCAGTCGGCGGTATGAATGAGACGCGTCATGATTCGGGAGTTTGCGTGAGGCGATATCTAGGGCGCAATTAAACTATCAAAGGGGTTGGCGCGTTGAGGCGGACGGCCAAGCATCGGCCCTCAGCTCAGGTAAACCTTTCAAGTAGAGATGGGGCACTTATGGGCAGTTTGAAGGATGGAACCCTGCCGCGAATAAAATGGGCGGGCCTCGCGCCGGCAGCGGGTGGTTAAAGTCAAATGCGACCTTGCCGCGTGCCGTCCGCTAAATTTTTCGGAGAAAACTGACCGGAGGGAGATTTTCATTTGCATTTCAAGTGATGAGGGCCTCATTTCAACCATACCGATGAGTAAATCTGACTCTGGCGGCGGCTCGGAAAATCAATGGGAAGATCGCGGGGATCTTGCTTGGAATGAGTTCGATTGGGAGCGCTACCTGCGAGAGCAGGATGCCGTGATCAATCGCTATTTGGATTTTTATGAAAGCAGTCCACGGAGCGCGGAGCGGCTCGACCGCGTCGCGGAAAAAATGGATTGGGGGCAGGGTGATTGGAGCGACGATCGCGATGACGACGGTGAAGATGATGACGCCGATGATGGTGCCACGACGGATCAAGATGACGTGTACACCCTCCATAAAAATCCGATCTTTATCGCCACAAAAGCGATTTATTTGGGCCTCAGTCGTTCTTGGCAGACATTGGCGGCGGACCCGACGAAAGTTCCTCAGACTGCAGCGATTGCTCTGCTGGTTTCGTTCCAGCGGGGAGAAGAGCAGGCCAGTGAGGCCATCCATGCTTTGGACTTTGGTGATTATGCGATGGCAGTGAGTCTTTTTAAGAGAGCTATGGCTGCGCTTAACCGTTCGATGGCGTTAGTGACGAATGACGAAGGCGCGCTGGCACCCGCGGACGTATTGGCTTGGCGCCAAGAGGCGCTCGCGCGTTGCTTTGATCTCCGCGAAATCTGGCTCCGAGTCATCTCGGAGTGTCGCGAAGAGGTCGAGCGCCCAATCGACGAAGATGACGAGAGCTGAATGTAAGCGCCGCGGACTGCAGCGGTAAGCTGCGGAACTTGCCGTCCTCCGAGTTCAGCGTCGGTCGTCCGACAGCGGGAAAAGCGTTCGCTGACAGGCGGGCTCGCGTGAGGTGCGCGGAACCCGTGTGAAAGCATCAGCAAGTGTGAAATGCGCCTTGCACTTTATATCGGCCGCGTTTCTCTGGGGACTTCCTGAAACGGAGAGGTGGCTGAGTGGTCGATAGCGGCGCTTTGCTAAAGCGTTGTACGGGTAAAACCGTACCGGGGGTTCGAATCCCCCCCTCTCCGCCAGTTTTTACCTCTGACGGGCTAAGGCAGACAGCAGATTTGCCAGTTAACGTGGCAAATCCTACATGTCGCAGGCTTCTCAGTTCATCATCTCAGAATTCACCAATCCCTCCGGGGAGATCGTTTTTCGTGTCACCGGGTGGCTCGACGGTACGCGCATCCGTAAGAATTTCCCGACCCGCGCCGAGGCCTCCGCCGAGCGTCAGGCCTTGGAAATCCAGCGCCTACAGGCCGAGACCGGCATTCGCACCACCGCCACGCGTTTGAGCGATGCCCAGCTTCACGAGGCCGAGGCTACGTTCCGCCGCCTCGCCGACGCGCCCAAGTCGCTTTCGTTCTACCTCGATTTTGCCTTGGCCAACTACCGCGCCCCAGATCGCGAGCAGACTTTGGCCGATGCGGTCACGACTGACGTCGCCTCCAAGCAGCGCGAGCACGATCAGAAGCTTCTTTCGATTTCCCAGCTGGACCACATCCGCCGCCATTTAGGCGTTCTCAAAAAGTGGTTTCCCGCCGTGCTCGTCTCTCAGTTGACCACCCACCAGCTCACCGACCATTGCCAGCACGGCAACGCTGGCCCCAAGACCATCAACAACCGGCGCGGTATCCTCCACACCTTCTTCAAATTCTCGTTCCAGAAGGATTGGGTTGCCGCCAATCCCGTCGAAAAAATCCCCCATCACCGCATCGCTCACCGTCGTGGCTCCGCCAAGACCCTGAGCGCCGAGCAGGCCGAGAAGCTCATGCACCACGTCGAACAAATCGACGGAGGCAGCCTTGTCCCGTTCTTCGCGCTCGCCCTGTTCGCCGGTATCCGCCCGTGCGTGCGTCATGGCGAGATTCTCAAGCTGAAGCGCGAGCATGTCCGGCTCGATACCGGCGTCATCATGATTGAGCCCGAGGTCTCGAAAGTCCGGATGAAGCGCAGCGTCGCCATTCAGCCCAACCTTGCGGCCTGGCTGAAAGCCTACCCGCTCAACCGCTTCCCGATCATTCCGGCGAACCTACAGCACACCCGCGCCGCCGTCGCCAAGGTATTCGACTTCTCCCACGACATCATGCGCCACACGTTCATTTCGATGCACGTCGGTAAATTCCGTTCGATGGGCGAGGCCGCTTTGCAGGCGGGCAACTCCGAGAGCATCATCCGCAAGCACTACCTCGACTTGAAGACGAAGGAGGAGTCTGAGCAG
>CAMDOF010000075.1 GCA_945903465.1 Opitutus sp. GAS368 | reverse complement strand
TGCGATTGCGCTTGATGAACATGCCCCGACGCTGGGGCCCGCGCCGCCGGGCGCAAGGCTATTTATCATGCTTTAGTGACAACACATAACCGCTAAGTTTTCACTCGTAATCATCTAATTTAATTATCCGAAACAGGGGAATATCCGTCAGAAGCGCAAGGCGGCCCCGAATTGCACGCGCCAGCGGCTAGCGGTATTGTCGATGGTGACACCGGCGGGAGTGGCGGTCCACGTCGGGACGACTTGACCGGCGGCGTTGTAGGTCCCGTTGCCCATGAGACGGCGATAGTAGACGGCGTTGCTGGTGTTGGTGAGAAGTTTCACGTCTCCGAAGGTATGGCGGCTGAGCCAGAAGCCGAAGTTGATGAAGTCGAAGAACAGTTCGACCTCGACCTTGGAGTGGACGGGAATTTTTTGAGTGATCTTCAGGTCGAGCTGGTTGATCCAAGGTTGGATGAACGCATTGCGTGGGGCGTAGGCTCCGGCGAATTTGTTGAGGCCGGTAGAGCTGAGAAAGTCGAAGTAAGCGGCTTGCTGGGTCGCGTTCATGGCGGCCAAGCTGACTTTGGGATCGGTGGGGCCGGTGGGAACGTAGATGAGATCGTTGGTGGTGACGCCGTCGCCGTTGATGTCATTGGCGTAGGAGTAGGAGTAAGGGTTACCGCTGCGGCCCTCGTAGTAGAGGGAAGTGCGGGTGCGCCAGCCCTTGGCGAATTCGAACTGCCGGGAAAGCGTGGTCTGGAGGCGGTGGCGGATTTCGAAATCGGAGCGGGCGATCTCGATGCTGTTTTGATTGAACACGGCGTTGCGGCTCCAGCCATCGAGGGCGACCGTTTGGCCGAAGGACTGGGCCTCGCGGCCGCTGCCCAAGGTGTAGGCGAGGTTGGCGGCCCAGTTATTTTTCATCGGGCGATCGGCGGTTAAGCTGTAATAAGCGGTGCGGCCCTCGCTGATATTACGAACGCGAACGACCTCGTTGAAGGCGAGGCTGGCAGCGCCGGCGCTATTCGACGCGCCGTTGAAACGCTGGCGTCCGTCGAGGCCGATGGCGGGTCCGGAGGTGGCGGTGACGACGAGCGGCTTGATGTTCAGGTTATCGGTGAAGAAAGCTTTGTCGGTTTGGGTGAAAACGGCTTCAGCCGTGAGATTGATACCGAGGCTGGGGACCTTGCGATCGAGGGCGAGGTTGGTGCGCCAGACGGCGGGAAGGCGCAGGCCATTTTGGAGGAAGGCGATACCGCGGCGGGCAGTGGGATCGCCGTCGGTGGCGGCGACCCCGATGGGGTTGGCGGGATCGAAGGTAGTACGCAGGAAGTTGGTGAGGGAGGGCGGGGTGTTATTCGGGGCGGCCAGACTGGGGCTTTGGGTGACGGAGAAGCGACCGACGCCGGAGTTGCCGTAGGCATTCGAGATGAAGACCCAAGGGGCGCGACCGGCGAAGTGGCCGAAGCCGCCGCGGAGTTGCATCGTGCGCTCGTCGTCGAACGACCAGTTAAAGGCGAGGCGAGGCGAAACGGTTTGAGTGCCGTCGATGTTGCCGTCGTTGCGAACGCCGAGCGCGGTGACGAGGGCGTTGTTTAAGGGTGGTCGGGTGGGTGAGTCGATCAGGTCGGTACGGGCGCCTGCGGTGAGGGTGAGGCGCGGAGAAGCCTCCCACTTCGATTGAAGGAAGAGGCCGGTATCGGCGAATTTTGAGATATCGGCTGCGGGCGTGCCTTGAACATAGAAGGAGCGGCTGAAAGCGGCGGGGCGATCGGCGACGAAATCGGGGATCGAGGCATAGTCAAAGGTACCGTAGGAAGAGGCGCGGAACAGGTTGAAGAAACTGCTTTGCTCGCGATCGAAGCCACCGGTGAAGGTGAAGTTTTTCCAGAAGTAGTCGGCATGGCCGGAGTAGCTGGTGGTATCGACGCGAATGATGTTACCATGGCGGAATTGTTCCATACCGAGGGCGAGAAAACCGTTGGTGATAGTGGCCCCGGCGCTGTTGACCCCGCTGACGCCCATGATGCGAACCTCTGGGAGCACGACAGGATTGGTGGTGAGCTGTTCGTAGGAGGTTTTGGCGTATTTGAATTCGGTTTTAAAATCGGGAGCCCACTGGCTGTTGACGGTGCCGGCATAGACTTTTTCAGTACGAATTTGCGCGTAGAAGTTGGAAGTGAGCGCGGTTCCGGCACTGGTGGTGGGGATGGCGGCGGAGAGGATCGCGTTTCCAAAGGCCCCGAAGGTACCGTAGCGCCCAAACTGGGGCAGGTTGCCGATGGTCTCGTTATAGCGGACGGACAAGCGGTGGTCGCGGTTGATATTCCAGTCGATCTTGTAGAGTTTCTTTTCCTCCTCGGTGGCGAGGATGGTGGCGCCGCCGAAGGTCCCGAAATCGAAGCTCTTGCCAGAAGCGGTTTTGATGGCGTTGGCGCCGTTGGTGATCGCCGTGAGGTCGGACGCGGCGGGCGTGAGGCCCGTGGTGGGTGCGGTTTGTTCCCGGTGGAATTTCTCGTAGTTGGCGAAAAAGAAGAGGTGGTTCTTCCAGATCGGGCCGCTCAAGGTGGCACCCTTGGTGGTACGCTCGTCAAAAGGCCGGATCCCGGTGGTGGCCCCGGCGATGTCGGCGCCGGCGTATTTTTGATCGGAGTAGTAGCCGTAGATGCTGCCGTGGAATTCATTGGTGCCGCTGCGGGTGACGGCGTTGACGGCGGCGCCGGTGAACCCGCTCTGGCGGACATCGAAGGGTGAGACGGAGATCGAGAATTGCTCGACGGTTTCGATGGAGAGCGGGTTGAAAAATGATTGGAGGCCGGAGGCATTAAGGCCGAAGGCATCATTGATGCGGGCGCCGTCGAGCATGACGGAGTTGAAGCGGTTGTTAGTGCCGACCGCAGCGAGCACGCCCTCTTGGCGATCGCCGAGGACGTTGCGCAACGTCACCATCGAGTTGGTTCGGGCGAGGTCGGCGAAGGAGCGCTGGGCGCTCGGTTGGAGGAGGAGGCGATCGCGATTGAGGAGGCTGGCGGCGCCGGTGGCACCGGCATCGAGGGCGAGGCCCTGATCCTTGACGACAAACTTCTCCATGACGACGACGGAGCTTGGCTCAAGAGTGAACGGGAGGTCGACATCCTGGCCGAGTGCCGTGGTGACATCGCCCCGAGTGATTCCCTTGTAAGCGGTGGCGGTGACGACGATGGTGTAAGGTCCGCCGACGACCAAGCCGCGGAAATTGTATCGGCCGGCGGCGGTGGCGGTGGCCGAGTAGGTCGTGCCGGTGGGGGCGTGGGTGGCGGTGACGCTAGCGTTGGGGACGGGTTTACCGCTGATATCGCGGATGACGCCGGTGAGACCCGCAGAGACGACGCCTTGGGCGAACGCGCAAGGTGTGAGGGCGCAAGCGAGGAGTCCGGTGATTACGGAGCAGACTTGAGCGATCTGACGATAAGAGTGGATGGGCAGGTGCATGATGGTCTTGAGAGAATTTAACCGAGATCCCTCAAGTTGACGTAGCTATCTCAGGAATCAGGGGGCGCAAGCGACCTCGGTTACAATTGGGTTACTTGCGGCGATAGTCGCCCCGGCTAAAATATTTCTCTAGCCAAACGTAGGCGCAGATGAAAAAATAGCGGCTGCCCATTTCCTTGATTTTCAGTTTAGCGACGCCGAATTTCCGGTTCCGCCAGGAAATCGGAGTAACGGCAAAGGTGTAGCCGCGCACGATGGCTTTTAGAGGAAGTTCGACGGTGAGGTTAAAGTGGGGCGCGAGGAACGGGCGGCAGCCATCGATCACGGTGCGGCGATAGGCCTTGAAGGCGTTGGTGGTATCGTTGAGAGGGATGTTGAAGCCGATGCGCACGAGGAAATTGGCGAGGCGGTTGACGAAAAGTTTAAGGCGCGGGTAGTCGATCACCTGCCCGCCGGGGACGAAGCGGCTGCCGAAGGCGCAATCTTGGCCCTCGTTGAGGAGCTGCCAGTATTTCACAGTATCAGTGGGAGAGTCAGAGGCGTCGGCCATCATGATGACGACGGCGTCCCCGCGACTGTGATCAAGGCCCCAGACGACGGCGCGGCCAAAGCCGTGGGCGCCGCTGGTATTTTGGGTGGGAGCGAGCGTGGGGACGGCCTGACGCAACTCTTGGAGGACGGCCCACGTGCGGTCGTGGCTCCCGTCATCGACGACGACGATCTCGTGAGGAATGGTGGCGGCGTTGAGGGTGGAGTAAATATCAGCGAGGGTTGAGGGAAGCGATTCCTCCTCGTCGCGGGCGGGTATAATAACCGAAAGAAAGGTGAGGGTGGGCTGGGTGGCCATGGGTGGACGCGGATGACCTTAAAGTGGAGCGGATACCTCGAGCCAGTGCGGATGAGCCTGGGCGTGGGCGGCGATCTCGGCGCAGATGCTCGCGGTCGAGGTGGTGGGTTGCCAGTTCCAGAGGTGCGCGGCCTTGGTGGAGTCGAGGACGACCCAAGGCAAGTCGAAGGGGCGCGGGGTGGGATCGGAGCTGACGGTGTGGGCGCCGAGCCGCTGGGCGCACCAGTCGCTGAGCTGGCGTAGTGACATTGCGGATACGTGACCGCCTGAAAAATTAGCGAGGCGATGGTCCGCGCTCATTTTCGGCGCGGAGAACTGCTGGTGGAGAACGCTGAGAAGATCGCGGGGGTGGAGGCAGTCGCGTACCTGGTAGCCGTGACCGCCGAAACCGATATACTTCAACGGGCGTTTTTGGAGCCAGGCGTTGATCCAGTAGGCGAAGATACCCTGATCGGGGCGGCCGAACTGGCCGGCCCCGGCGAGGACGCCGCAGCGGTTGACGAAGACGGGAAATTGGAAGGTTTCGCCGTATTCCAAGGCGAGCGCCTCGCTGGCGAGCTTGGTGGCGCCGTAGAGCGAGATGGGCGCAGTGGTGGCGAAGGTTTCGGCGATGCCGGCGCTGGTGACGCCCGGGGGCCAAGCGGATTCGTTGGCGGCGGGGGTGCGAAGGTGGAAGGCGTGATCGCGCGGCTCGACGGGAAGTTGGCTGAGAGGGTTGATCGCGTAAACGCGGCTGGTGCTGAGCAGAATAAAACCGGCGCGGTGGAGCTTGCAGAATTCCAGCAAATTCACGGTACCGCCAAGATTGTGTTCGACCAGTTGCCGCGAACTTGTGCGGCCGTCGATGCCGGCGAGGACACTGGGGTTGGCGGCGGCATCGATCACCCAGTCGACGGCGGGCAGGGTTTCCAGATCACTGGGTGAGCGGAGATCTCCGTGAAAGAGAGTGACGCCCCGAGCCTTGAGGTCGCCGCGATTGGATTCACTGCCTGGTCGGATGAAGTTGTCGATGCCGTAAACGTGGTGGCCCGCGCCAGATTCGGCGAGGGCACGGGCGAGCGTGCTACCGACAAAGCCGCAAACACCTGTGAGGAGAATCCGCATCGGAAGGACCATGGGTAAAATCCTGGGCGGCGGGAAGCGCGATTTTAGCGCGAGGATTTTAGCGCGAGGGCTTTGGACCGAAGGGTTGGCGGGTTGGGGGAGCCGGTGGTGGCCGGGTGGGGCGACGCTCTCGGGTGGGGTGACGAGGATCTCGCCGCGAAGAGGTGAAAGCGGCGTTCTTCAGGCGATGGCGCGGGCAAAAAAATTGCGACGGCGCACGATTTAAATCGTGCGCCGCCGCATGGAAGAAACCAAGGAGATGGCGTGGTTACGCCATTACCGATGGATCCTCCCAGAGCAGAGCTCGGAGCATATATGCGTCTTTCTGGTGCCCCCCAACTTGCGTCAGTGGGCACTTATTTGGTTGTTTCATTGCGGAAGAGTGAGTGCGCGGAAGAAACCCGCGTCGCTGTGATGGGCGGAGCGAGCGGTCGTGACGATGCAATCCTTTCGAGGTGAGCGTCTTCATGGCTAAGATTATAGCGGATCAGTTGATTCCGTTGATTATGTTTCGTGCTGGTCGCGTCGGGCGTGGGCCCGCGGGGGCGAATTAAGTGGTATCACGCTCCCGGCGTGGTCATAATCCATCTGCTAAAGCCGAGGTTGGGTTCGTTTTCGTTCGTTGCGCCCACCTTTTTTTTAGGACCCTCGCACCAATGTGATTATGGCTAAACCTCGCCCTTACCGCCGCCGCGCCGTGACGTTCGTTAATCGTGCTTACAGCAAAGATCCGCGAGAGCGCGTGGCGACGATTGGGGGCGTGCAGGCTGATCGGTTGCATTGGAAACTTTCCCAAGATGCGGCGATTAAGTTGATCGAGGCGGGGAGTGATGAATTCTATGTGGTCGCCTCGGACGGTGCGGTGAAGTTGGTGGTGTTGACGCACGGCGGGGAAAAATACCTGCAGACCGAGCGTGAAAAGACGCATCCGGACGATTTGTTGACGCTGTGCCCGATGCTGGGTCGCAGTGGGGTTTAACGGAAACCTTTTTGCCGGAGGTGAGCTTATCGAACGGCGCTGAGTGCGCGGCGGGTCTTTAGTGGCGGGTTTTGGGCGTGGTCATTATGCCGGCGCGGCGCAGGTTTCGGAGTGGCTTGGGCTAGTCGTCGCGGTCGAAGGTTGGGCGGGCGGGGCCTCGCGGCCGATCGGACTTAGAAAAAAAGGCCTCTGGAAGCGATTATTTGCGAGTGTGAGTTTATAAAAATTCGGTTTTGTGAGCCACAAACGCCCTCAAGCGGCTGAGTCCGACAGACTCTTGGCGCGCTGGCTGGACGAAGTGATTTTTTTGTTCACGCTGGGAGTATGCAGCTCACTGGATGCCACCATCTCACGGCCGTGACGGCGGACGCGTCGCGCAACCACGCATTTTACACGCAGAAACTGGGGCTTCGTTTGGTGAAGAAGACCGTGAATCAAGATGATGTGTCGGCCTATCATTTATTTTATGCGGATGGTTTGGCTTCACCGGGAACGGATCTCACGTTTTTTGATTGGCCGGTGGGGCGAGAACAGCGGGGCACGCGGAGCATCGTGCGGACGGGGTTGCGCGTGTCGGATGAGGTGGCGCTGAGCTGGTGGGAAAGACGCCTGGGAGATCTCGGGGTGATTCGGGGTAAAGTGGAGCGAAGGTACGGGCGGGCGACGCTGGACTTCGAAGACTTCGAGGGGCAGCGGTTAAGTCTCGTGGTCGACCCGAGCGGCGAGGCGCACCCTTGGGAAAAAAGTTCGGTGCCAGCAGAGCAACAGATTCGCGGGCTCGGGCCGATTATGCTAAGCGTGCCGGAGTTGGGACCAACGGATGCGGTGTTGACGCGGGTGATGAATTTAGTACGAGCGGGCGAGTATGTGTTGAAGGAGGCTGGGCGAGCGGGGGTGGAACGGACGGTGTTTGTGTATCAGATGAGTGGGGTTGGCGCGCAGGCGGAGTTGCACGTGCGTGTCGATCGAGGAATGGCCCCGAGTGGTCCGGGGGCGGGCGGTGTTCACCACGTGGCGTTGCGGACGCCGGACGTCGTGCAGCAGGCGGCGTGGGCGCTACGGCTGGCGCAGATGGGGATCGGTTCGAGCGGGCCGGTGGACCGGTTCTATTTTCGGAGTTTATATTTCCGTGAGCCGAACGGGATCCTTTTTGAGATTGCGACGGATGGGCCGGGCTTTGGCGTCGACGAGCCGATGGCGGCTCTGGGGGAGACGCTCGCGCTGCCGCCATTTTTGGAGCCGCGACGGGCGGCAATCGAACGTGGGCTGAAACCGCTCGTTACGGCTTAACGGGGGCCGGCGGGGTGGGGGCCGGGCTGGGTGGGGGCCGGGCTGGGAGCGGGTTCTGGCAAAAGGGGGAATTCAGCGGGGCGGGGAGAGTCGGGGACGAGGCGGACAATTCGGCCTGGGTGGTTCATGGCGAGGTAGATTAAGCCATCGGGTCCGGTGACGACATCGCGCACGCGGCCCAGTTCGCTGAACAAGATTTCTTGGTGAACGACGCGGTCGCCCTCGGTGACGAGACGTTTCAATTGGCGCCCGACGAGGCAGGCGATGAACAGATGCTGTTTCCACCCGGGGAAACGGTCGCCGGCGTAGAATTCGATGGCGGCGGTGGCGACGGAAGGAGACCACCAAGCGATGGGCGATTCGAGGCCGGCCCGCGCGGTGCCCTCGATTTTCTCGTCACGCTGGGCGAGGCCCTGAGAAATGATGGGCCAGCCATAGTTGCGGCCGGGCTCGATGCGGTTGAGTTCGTCGCCACCGCGAGGGCCGTGTTCCGTCGCCCACAGTTTACCGGTGACGGGGTGGAATTGGAGGCCTTGGACGTGGCGGTGACCGTAGCTCCAGATTGATTCGCAGGCGCCGGAGCGGCCGACGAAAGGGTTATCGGGCGGGGTGCGGCCGTCGTCGAACACGCGATGGATTTTCCCAAGAGGGCTGGTGAGGTCCTGGGCGTCGTCGGCCTTGCCGCGCTCGCCGAGGGTGAAGAAAAGATGGCCGGTGGAGTCGAAGAGAAAGCGGCAGCCATAGTGGCTATTATCGCTGTAATAATACTTTTGAGCGGCGCGGAAAACATCCTGCTGGTCAACCCAAGCGCCGTCGCGAATTTTGCCGCGGACGACCCGAGTCATTGACGTGTTGCGGTTTTCGCCGAGTTCGGTGTAGGCGAGGTAGAGCCAGCCATTTTTTGCATACTCGGGATGAGCGATGAGATCGAGATAGCCGCCATCCTGGCGCACGTAAGGTTTGGGGGTATTGCGGATGGGGGCGGGCGCGAGGACGCCTTGATGGATGACGCGGATTTCGCCGATCCGGTCGCTTACGAGCATTCGGCCGTCGGGGAGGAAGACGATACCCCAGGGTGTGTCGAGGGGGCCGGCGAAAGTTTCGAGGCGGAATGAGTGTTGCTCGCTCTTAATGAGTACGGAAGCGGCCGCTGGTGGCGGGTTGGGGATGCTGCCGAGGGCAAACATGCGGGCCTGACGACGGAGGTAGACGAGCAGGCCGCTCAATTCGTCTTCAGAGAGTACGGTGGCAAAGCCTGGCATCCCAGCGGCGGGGGCGCCGAGCCGGATGCTGCGCAGGATGCTCTCATCATCGCCGCCGGATTTCCAGACGGAGTCGAGGAGGTTGGGGGCGGTGGCTCCGACGAGATTGACGCCATGGCAGCCGACGCAGAATTCTGTGGCGATTTTATTGGCCTCGCGCGGCGGGTTGCCGGCGGCGAGCAGCGCGCTCCCGAAGGTAAGGGTGGTAAAAAAGACGAGGCGCGAGAGCAGAAGAGTCATGGTTGGGAGGAGGCGCTAGCCCGGGGAGGCTTGAATTTAAATGATATTTTTTCTGGAGACTTTGATCGTTTGGAAAAAGGACCGTGGTCTGGAACGGTAGTCGAAAGGTATGACGACTGGGAGTGAGGGACGTTTCGTGCGCTGAGATGGCGCGTGGATTACTTTGAAGGGGCGGTAAGTAACAAGACGTTTACAGAATCGGGCTAGCGGGTTGGTGGTAGCGTGCAAAGATGGAGTCGCGCAGGTACTTAATCGGAAACGCCCCGCGCCCTCATTTTAAAATTCAAAATAACTATGATTTTTTTGCGACATCCTTTTCGGGTGGTTTTTTGGGGTGGGGTGTTTTGGGGAGCGAGCGTGGGTTGGGGTGCGCCGCCGGCCCCGGTGCTTTCGCCCGGAGACAATTTTGAGAAACATTGTATCGATTGCCATGGCGCAAACGGAAAGAGCCAGACTCGATTGGGGCGGAAGTCGGGGGCGAAGGATCTCACGAATGCTGAGAGCATGGGCAAGCTGAGTGATGCGGAAATTTTCAAAACGATTAAATTTGGTCGGAAGAATAGCAAAGGGGAGGAAAAGATGGAGCCGTTTGCAGGAGCGATGGCGGATGCAGAAATCGACGCGTTGGTGGGGTGGGTGCGCGGACTGATGAAGTGAGGAGGGGTTCGCCGGTGCTTGCGGCGAAGCGGTCCGTGGCGGGATTGGTCAGGAAAGCGTGGTGGGCGCGGGCTTTGGTGCAGCCGACGTCCATCGAAAAAAACGGGTGGTGACGGGCGTCGCAGTGGGTATGGAAGTTTCAATTTTCAGTCGCCAGAGACGGGTGGGGGTCTTCATGGTCGCAATCTCCACCCCAGAAAAAACATGCGTTCCCTCACCCTCACGTTCATTACTTTGGCTTTAGTGGTTGTCCGCTCATGGGCGGCCGAAGCGCCCAAACCGCTCCGCGCCTTGCTCGTAATAGGCGGGTGCTGCCACGAATACGCCGCGCAGAAAGACCTGCTCAAAGAGGGGCTTGAAAAGCGGGCCAATCTCAAAGTCGATATTGCTTACTCGGCGGATAAGACGACGTCGCCCGCTCTGCCGATTCTGGGGAATCCTGATTATGCAAAAGGCTATGATCTGGTGATTCACGACGAATGCAGTGCAGACATCAAAGATCCGGTCTTGATTCAGGGGGTGTTGGCGCCGCATCGGGCGGGGATGCCAGGCGTGAATTTGCATTGCGCGATGCACAGCTACCGCATCGGACCGCCGGCGACGCCAGCGGATGCGGGGAGCGAGCGCGCAGGCTGGTTTGAGTACCTTGGCATTCAGTCCAGCGGCCATGGCCCCAAGCTGCCTATCGTGATTAGTTTCGCGGGAGGCTCGGGACCGATTGTGAAAGGCTTCGCTGAGTGGACGACGGGGCCGGAGGAACTCTATAACAACATTAAATTATTTCCGACCGCGACGGTGCTGGCGCGTGGCAAGCAGGTGGTGAAGGAAAAGGAATTGGACTACGCTGTGGTGTGGACGAACGACTATCGTGGAGCCCGAGTTTTTAGCACCACGATCGGGCATATGAGTGAGACGGTGGCCGATACGCGGTACCTTGATTTGGTCACGCGCGGTGTGCTTTGGGCCTGCAAGAAGCTCGACAATGCGGGCAAACCGTTGGCCGGTTACGGTCCGGTGACCGCGAAGTAAGGCGCGTGCGGCGGCGAAGCGCACGAGAGGGGGCGCGAGGCGCACGAGAGGGGGGCGAAGCGGACGAGATGAGGGGTGGGGCTTCCGAAGTGGGGGGGGCGTGCTGGTGGTGGCTTGCGCCCGAGCGCTCGTTCGGTGAAGGGCGCGTGAAAACGCGGCGGCGGCTTAATTTGATCAGCTCCTTTTCGAGAAGCGGGGTGCGCGCTGCCGGGATGGAGAAACGTGTGACGAAAGGTGCGGACGCTTGCGCGTGAGGCGGGGGTGGCTTTGCTCGGCGCATGTCTTCGCCTTCGCATAGCTTGCAAAAAAGCCCCCGGCCGGCTCTGCGATTGTGGCCGGCGTGGCTTATTTTGCTGGTGACGGCGCTGACGCTGGCGGGGGTACGCAGCTATGATGGGATCAGTTTTCAGAAGCGAAATTTGACGACCTTGGTGGTTGGGGTGGTGGCGTTGAGTTTGTTGCTCGGGTGGTGGCTTGGTTTTTCGCGGTCGCGTGGGCGTGGACGTTGGGGTGTCCCGCTGGCGTTGGTCGTAGCGCTGGCGGTAGGCGCGGGGCTTTTTCGCGTGCGCGGAGTGAGTGGGGATTTGGTGCCGATTTGGGAGCCGCGCTGGGTGCGGTCGAGCCGGGCGCCGACGGGTGGGACCGTGGCGGTTGGGATCGCCGGGGGTGCCGTGATCGTGAACGCGCCGCGGTTGGCGATGGCGGCGGTGGCAGTGGGGCGGCCGGATTTCCCGCAATTTTTGGGGCCAGACCGGAACGCCGTGTTGGCCGGGCCGGCCTTGGCAGCGGACTGGGTGGCGCATCCGCCGGAAATTTTATGGCGCAGTCAGGTCGGTGCGGGCTGGTCGGGATTTGTGGTGGTGGGTGCGCGGGCTTTGACGCAGGAGCAAGCTGGTCCGCGGGAGCGCGTGACGTGTCGGGATTTATTTTCTGGGGTGGTGCTTTGGTCGCACGAAGATGAGGCGCGTTACGATAATCCGATTGGTGGCGAAGGCCCGCGAGCGACGCCCACGGTGGTTGGGGATCGCGTTTATACGTTGGGATCGACCGGACGGTTGAACGCGTTGGAGCTTGCGACGGGCCAGGTGAAATGGACGCGTGATATTGTCGGGGAAGCTGGGTCGCAGGTTCCGGACTGGGGCTGTGCGGGCTCGCCGCTTTTTTTGGAAGGACGGATCATCGTGAGTGCCGGGGGCAAGAAGCAGCAGTCGTTGATCGCGTATCGAGCGGACACGGGTGAGCGGGTGTGGGCGGCGGGAGAGGCGGCGGCGAGTTATGGCTCGCCGATGGTGATGACCTTAGCGGGGCGGCGGCAGATTGTGATGTTTAATCATCGTCGGATTACGGGGCACGACGCGGAGGACGGCGCGGTGCTGTGGGAGCATCCGTTTGGCGCGGGGCAGCCGCACGTGGCCGTGCCGGTGGTGGTCGGGCCGGATCGAGTGGTTTTTTCGGCGGGCTACGGGGTGGGGAGTGAGCTTCTGAAAGTATCGGAAGGGGTTGGCGGGAAATGGGGCGCGGAGGTGATCTGGCGATCCTTGAAGTTGAAGGCGAAGTTTGCGAATCCCGTGGCGCGGGCGGGTTATCTTTACGGCTTGGACGACGGCATGCTGGCGTGTCTGGACCTGAAGGACGGATCGCAAGTTTGGAAGGAAGGGAGGCTTGGCCATGGCCAAGGGCTGTGGGTTGGGGATCTTTATTTATTGATGGCGGAGAACGGCGAGTTGGTCCTGATGCGCCCAAGCGCAGCGGGGGCAAACGAGCTGCATCGTTTTCGGGTTTTTGGGGCGAAGACGTGGAACCCGATCGCGTTGGCGGGGGATGTTTTGTTGGTCCGTAACGATCAGGAAGCGGTGGCGCTTCGGGTGACCTTGGCAAAAAATCCTGAAGCGGGTGCGCTTTAATTTAATGGTGCGAGCGCGCCCGAGGGACCGAGGTGATTATCGGGCGAGGGTTGGGCGTGAGGCGGCAGAAGCAATGCTCCGCGGGTGGCGCGGGTGGCGTGGGCGATGGGGATGAGCGAGTGGCGTTGTGACGGGCTGGTCCGAAATGCGACTGGGCGCGGCGGCGGGCAGGACCGTTCCCCATGGAGGCAGGACCTCAGCGCATGGCGGGTCGTAGTTCGCGGCGGAGTTCAGCGGCGAGGACGATCTGTTGCTGGCAGGCGAGGCGGATGGTCGCGGGGGAATCGTCGGTGAGCGCTGCGCCCTGAAAGGCGATGGTCAGTTCGCTGGGGGCGGGGAGTTTTGCGGTTTGCAGGCGCTGAGTGCAGAGACTGCGCAAGGTGCGAGAGCGTGATTCGACGACGAGGAAAATTTTTTCGAGAGCGGGTGTCGCGGCATAGATGACGGCCACGCCGCGGGCCTCGGCCGGAATGGTGGAGTCGATTGAGGTGGCGGAGCAGAGGCTGAGCCCGAACTTTTCCTGCCATGGGACATTTTTATTTTCCATTATTGAGCGTAGCGCTCAGCTTGGATTTACACAACGTGTTTCCCATTGATAGCGCGGCGAGACGGTTGGAATGCGCGTCGTGCGATTCATATTTTCCCATCCCTGATTAACCTCCCCCAGAAAATGAACACAGCTCCTGATGCGGCCTCGCGCCGCCGATTTCTCAAAGCCTCGGCGCTCGCGGCGACGGCCTTCACGTTGCCGCGGTTTAGTATCGGCCAGAGTGGCGGTTCCGCGAATGGGAAGATCAACGTGGCGTGTATTGGCATTGCCAATCGCGGCTGGTTTGCGGTTTCCGAATTAATGAAAGATCCGCGGGTGAACGTGGTCGCGCTGTGTGACGTGGACCAAGTGCACGTGCAGAGTACGTACAAGAAAGGGGCGGAGCTGAAGAAAAATTCCGCGCTTACCTGTCGTGATCTTTCGAGTGGGCGATTGTTTGCGGATTACCGGGAGATGTTTGCGCAGATGGCGGACAAGATCGATGCGGTGACGGTATCGACGCCGGATCACCATCATTTTCCGGCGGCGATGATGGCGGTGCAGCGCGGCAAGCACGTGTACGTCGAGAAGCCGTTAACGCATAGTGTGGGTGAAGCGCGGGCGCTACGGGCGGCGGCGAAGCAGCACGGGATTATTTCGCAGATGGGTAATCAAGGGCGGGCGACGGAAGGGATCCGGCTGATGAAAGAGTGGGTGAACGCGGGCGTGATCGGTGAGGTGCGGGCAGTGCAGGCCTGGTCGCCGACATTTAACGCGCATTATTTTGAGCGCCCGGCGGCGTTGCCGTTGGCGGTGCAGACCCCGCCGGCGACGTTGAACTGGGATTTGTGGTTGGGGCCGGCGGCGGTGCGACCGTATCATGAGAGTATCGCGCCGGTGCGGTGGCGTGGTTGGTGGAATTTTGGCAACGGCATGCTCGGTGATTGGGCCTGCCACACGCTGGATGCGCCATTCTGGGCGCTAGACTTGGGTGCGCCCACGGCAGTCGACGTCGAAGTGGGTTCGGTCCACGCGGAGATGGTGCCGGAGTGGGCCGAGCTCACGTATACGTTTCCGGCTCGCGGCCAGCGGCCTCCGGTCACGCTCAAGTGGTTGGAAGGTGAGCGGAAGAAACCGGCGGCGCCGCGGGGTTGGCAGGATGACGCAAAAAAATCGGGGTTTCCGGCGCGAGGGATGATTATGTTTGGCAGCAAGCACGCGTTGATCGCGCCCGGCGGCCGGCCTGACAGCCCTCGATTGGTTGAGAATGCGGCATGGGAGGAGTTCAAAAAGAATCGTCCGCCCGCGACGATTCCGCGCGTGATCGGAGGGCCGATGAAAGAGTGGCTGGATGCGATTGCGCGGACGGGACCGCTGCCGGGATCGAATTTCGAATATTCCGTGCCGCTCTCCGAGATGGTGTTGCTCGGCGTGCTGGCAATGCGCACGGGCAAGCGGATTGAGTGGGATGCGCAGGCGGGACGCGTGACGAACGATCCTGGGCTCAACGCGCTGGTGAGTGTGCAGGCGCGGGCTGGTTGGAAGGTGTGAGGCCGGGTGCGGTTACGCGCGAATTGATTCGGGTGGGTGGTGGGTTTGAAGCCGTGGGTGGGCGGGGTGGGAGAGGAGCGGCGCGTGGGTTAGGGGAGGGGCGGGCCGAGGTGGGGGGCGGTAGATTTCCGAGTGAGCGCGATTTTTCGTGAATAGCGGGCGCGCGGTGGGGCAGGCGGGCGCTGGTTCCGATGCCCCCGGAGTTCGGGAGGTTCCCATCGAGGCAAGCGCTGGAAAGTGGCGTTCAGCCGTGCAGCGGGCGAGCGGTGGTTCGCCCTCGTGTCGCGATGGCGCTCAACTATTTTGACCCACCGCGGCCCATTTAAACGGATCCACCGGTGATTTGCTTCCTTTTCCAAGGAGTTCCGGTTTTTTCCACGTGTTCAGAGGAGGCAAGAGCTTTCATGCGCATGAACGAGGGTCAATTACCTGAGCAGCTTTTTTGGAGGTGGGTCAATTTATGTGAGCAGAAGGGGATCAGTTTAAGTGAGCGCCCTCGTGTCTGGCGAAGAATCCGCATCCGGGTGCTACCGCAGCGGAGCCGTGCGCGTCGCGATGAGCCGCCAACTCCCAGCGGCTAACCTGCGCCGCGCGGGTTGCTGAATTTCTCCGGGAAGTGTCTCCTCGGGCACGGTGCAGACGCGCATTACTGAGCATGGCGGTTATCGTAGCGGCGAGGGCGTGGGGCCGATAGCGCGGCCCCGGATGCCGCCCCGATTCGTGACGTTGCCACTTGCAGATTTCTTCCCCACGAGCCCCGCGAACTGCGGGCAGAACGCGGAGGACGGGCGAACGAATTGCTGCGACGCCCCGACGTCGAGGTCGTTCATGTCCGGCACTTAGTCCGGCGGCCAGACCGGTTGGAAGAAATCCGGCAACTTGCCCAGCGTCAGCGGCCGCTTTGAGAACTGGCTGGCCCGGCCCGACCAGCGTGTCGGCGTACGCGTCTACGACGCGATCGCTGATGGCTTTCGGTGGGCGGTGCGGCGGGCACTTGACACGTCGCTGGTGGTAGACGCGATGTTGATGCGCGCAATCTCGTTTGCGACAGGTTAGGAAGGTATTCCCCGCCCATGAACACCGGGTGTAAGCTTCTGAAGTCGAGGCGCTCGTCGTGGTCCGGTGAGGATTTCGTGGTGAACGCGTTCAGTGGATCGAGGTCACCCGCCTTCAGGAGGTCCTCCACCATCGCGCGGCGCCCGGCGCCCTTGATCGTGGAGAGAAAGTGGATTTCGGCAGAGCGGGGCCATCAGCAGGAGTGCGTGGGGTAGTGGCGATCGATGGTTGTTTGCCAGGAAACTGGATTTGCGGGCAGGGGTTTTTGTTGGCGAAATCTCGAACGTGGTCACGGACCAATAAACAGTGCCCGCAGGCAGGTGAGGGACCGGTGGTTTCAGCTGGGCAGCGAGCGACGGAATCAATCTGTCCCTGAAGGAACTGCCCGTTCCGCTACCGCTTGGCCGCGATGCACCAGAGCGCGGCGTGGGTGCGGATGAAGAGTTCGCCGTCGCTTGGCACGATCGAGGAATTGCTCGGTTCTCCGAGGGCGTTCACGGCGACGAGTTCGAATTTCGGACTGGCTTTGAAAACGAAACAATCTCCGCCCTGGGTGATCGTGTAGCAATTGTCGCCCGAGAGCAGCACCGACGACCAATTTTGCCGGCTCTTGCCAGGACCTGTGAGGCGCTCCTCCCAGACGAGTTTGCCGGTTGCGAGTTCAAAGCACTCGGCGATGCCGGGATCGTTATGAACATAGATGTGGCCTTCGCGAATAACTCCGGAACCGATGCGCTGCTTCGTACGCGGGTGCTGCCAAAGGCGGCGCGTCTCGGTGATGTCGCCGCGGCCGCCCGCTCGCACGGCGATGGTGGAGCCATTGAACCCGCCCATCGAGACCACGGTGTCGCCTTCGTAGATCGGCGAGGTGTAGGCTAGGGGATTCAGGCCGGCGCAGGTCCAGATTTCCGTGCCGGTGGCCGGCTCATAGGCGGCCAGACGGCGCGGCCAGCTCAGGAGCAATTGGTCCCGACCGTCGATGCGTTTGATGACCGGAGTCGTCCACGAGCCGAGGTAGGTGGCTGTGTTTTGGGCGGCCTTGGCGGCCTTGGCGTCTTTGGCGTCCGGCGAGGGCGCGACCTTGCCGTAACCGATGTCCTCGTCGTGTTGCCAGAGCGTCCGACCGGTGTGTTTGTCCACGGCGACGAGAAAGTTCCGCTCGCCGGGGCCGAAATTCAATAAACAGAAATCCCCATAAATTGTAGGCGAAGACCCGTAACCCCAGATGTGGCGCTGCACGCCGAGATCGCGGCCCCATAATTTTTTACCGTCGAGGTCGTAACAATGCAGTCCGTCTGTGCCGTGCCACACGATGACGCGCTCGCCGTCGGTGACGGGCGATGATGAGCAGTAGGGATTGGTCTGGTGCGTGGGGTCCTCGGCTAACTTGGTGGTGACGTCCTCGCGCCACAAGGTCCGGCCGTCGGCGCGGCTGAGGCAAAGCAGCGTGCGTTGGCGGCCGATGCTCTGGGTAAGGAAGACACGTTCGCCCCAGACGACGGGCGTGGAGTTGCCGGGTTCGGGCAACGCGACACGCCATTGCACGTTTTCGGTCCTGGCCCAGTGCACGGGCAGGTTTTTCTCCTCGGTGATGCCCGTACCGAGTGGGCCGCGCCACGCCGGCCAATTGGCGGCGTGGCTGAGTGATATGACGCCGGCGAGTGCGAGCGCGAATCCAAGCGTGAAACGTGATGGCGTTTTCATGGGGTGGGTGAGAGAGGCTATTGGGTAAGTAAAGCTATTTGGCCAGAACGTAGTAGCGCTCGGGATCTACGAGTTCCAGCTCGGCTCTGCATGAGCGAAGATGGCGCTGGGCGTTCCGGGGTCGAGCTCGGCGAGGCTCGTGGCAGGGACGGCTATTTCAGCTTGGTGGCGACGGACGGAATCGGTCGGTCCCTTGCGCCTACGTTCCTCTTCTTCGAGAACCGTACTTTTGAGTATGACGCCGGCGCGGGCTGATGCCCGGAGTGATCCCACAAGAATCGCGCCGCCCGGCTTCGCTCCGGGGCTGTTCTTGGGCAAAGCTGAACCTGCTCCGCGCTCACCCTAATCGCGCGTGAGTGTGGCCGGGGCGCTCTTCTTTGAACCAAAGGGGTTGGTGGCGACACGGTGGAGCCACTCGCATACGCGGCGGTGACGTCGTGCAAAGTCAACACGGCCGCGTCGGTATGGCAGAACTCGCCGCCGCGAAAATACCACGCGAACGTCGTTCCTGGTGGGGAGCTGACCGCCGCCGCCGGCCTGACCTTTTCACTCGGTTGCGCCCGCCCGCTGCGCGGTTGCTCCAAGAAGACTGGCGCACGCGTAGCAGTGACGACGGTCGGATCGTAAACGATGAACGGCCCCATCATGCCACCATTTTTATGGTGGCTGAAGTGACCGTGAAACATGAACAGATTGGTCGTGCTCGCGTCGTCCGCGAACTTCGCGATCACCTGCACGCTCTCGCCCCTCGGCGCAAAGACGGAGTCTTTCCAGCCGGACTCGGAGGGGGGGCGCCAGGCTGGCGGATGAGACCTGCCTCGCGGACGGCGTACGCGCCACGATCTTTAACTTCACGTCGTGGATATGAAAGGAGTGGCCGAAAATATTGTTATTAACGATGGTCCACGTTTCGACGTCGTTCAGCGCCACGGAGGAATTATTCCGCAGTGGATTGTAGCGGAGGTGGTCGAACGAAAAATCTGCGCCTCCGTTGCCCTCGGTCATCAAGACGGTGCGAGGATTTGTCCCGTTCGCGTTGGTCCAATAAGTGTGATTGGCGAGTGCAGACGGCCGCACGGTGACGGGGCTGGCGGTGCTCGGGCCCACGGTGATGGGGAGCCGATCCGCGCGCTCGATGAGCTCCGCGGCCGTGACGGGGCTGGCGGTGCTCGGGCCCACGGTGATGGGGGGCCCATTAAAATCCGTATTATTCAGCAGACTGCCGTTGATGGGCCCAGATCTGCCGGTGGGGTTGACGGGATTGCCCACGTTGCTCGGAAAACCGAAGACTTGGCCGGAGTTAGAGGCCTTCAGATCGAGTGCGGCACCGACTGGGTCGGCACCGAGGTTGACCAGAATCTCGATGCGTTCGCGAACGATCAGCTTCACGCGCGACCCGGCGACGGGGGCGTTGAGCAAGCCGCGGTCGTTGGTGATGACGTAAAAGGTCCGGTTGTCGCTGAACCCAAGAGTGTCGCCGCGCGCCACCTCGGCGTTGAGCATCCGCAGGCGCACCCGCTGCTTCGGCAGACTCACCTATGGGCTGAGCGTGCCGTTCGCGAGTACGTAGTCGCCGTAGTTGTCGACGACGTGGTCGCAGGCGAACGCGTTGTGCGTGAGGAACCGCCGGCTGGTAATTCCCAGCGGAATATCATCCACGCCATAGGTGCGCGGCAAGTTGAGCGCGGTCTCCTGCGAGGAAACTGGATTTGCGGGGGGATGGGCATGTTGGGATTTGGATGAGTTAGCGGTAAATGAGTCGATGGTGAGATGGCGGCGGGTGCGGGTGATGCTCGGGTCTGGGGGCTGCGGCGGAAAGGGGATTTCGGGTGCGAATTGAGGCGCTCCGCTCAGGATAGCTGGGATCTTTACTGGCGAGAAAATTCCCCGCTCGCGATGGTCGAAATATAGCCGCACCCGTAGGCGGGAACCCGCCGAGCGGATGGACCGCCACCCGCAAGTTCAAAGCTTCCGGCCTCTTTCGTCGCGGTCGGCGGAGGCGCGGTACATCGGGGTGTAGCGCGCGATATGCAGGGGCGTTGGCTGGAACGTTCGGCGCGGTCGGCCGGAGGCGCTGGACCTCGGGGCTGCTTTTCCCCGTCGGCTGCGTCAGACTGTTTTCCAATCCCTGCCGCCATGTTCTCTCGTTCCTTGGTTACACAGCTATTTTTGTTTACCGGGCTGGTGGCTACGTTGGCCCGCCTGACGGCCGGTGCCGAACCCGTCGGGCCGGCGCTGGGCGGCCTCGCGCCCGACCTGGTGGTGGCCGCGGATGGCTCCGGCGACTTCACCTCGGTGCAGGCCGCTATCGACTCGATCCCGCGGCACAGCCAACAGCGCGTGGTGATCTTCCTGCGCAACGGCACCTACCGCGAGCACGTCCGGTTAGATCGTTCGTTTGTGACCCTGCTCGGCGAGGATAGGCTGAAGACGCGGATAGTCTGGGAAATCAACGACCGCCGTTACGATCCCGCGGCCAATGCGGACGGGCGGGGGATTGCGACCTTCAATCTCGTCAACGCGAGCGACGTCGTGGTCGACACGCTCACGATCGAGAATCTAGCGGCGCGCGGCGGCAAGCCCTTCGCGGTATTTAGCGCCGGCACGGGCACGCGGGTGGTGATCCAGAACGCCGAGATCCTCGGGCTCGGCGGTGACACCCTGTCGCTGTGGACGCGCGGGCTGTACTATCACCGCAACCTGCACGTGACGGGGACCTATCACTTCGTCGGGCCGCGCGGCACGTGTTATATGGCTGACTCGGTGCTTGAGTGCCTCGGCTCGGTGTCCAACGCGCTCTTCAACGAGGGGACGGTCGACGAGCGGCAGAAGTTCGTGCTGGATCGCTGCACGCTCGAATCGAAGGTGCCCTTCGGTCTCGGGTCGAACTTTCGCGACGCCGCCTGGTACTTCATCGATTGCCGTTTTCCGCCGACGCTCCGGGCCGACGGGTCGGTTTTCATCGCGCAGTCGGACGTGAAGAATCCGCAGCCCGTGAGCAAGATGTTCAAGTGGGCGACGGACCGCGTGTATTTCTCCGGCTCGCGCGGCCCCGAGTATCCGTGGCTCCGCGACAATCTCGAAAAATCGGAGGCGAAGCACGCCGGCGAGGTCACCGCGGCGTGGACCTTTTCCGGAGAGTGGGATCCCGAAAGCGCGGCGCCGCCGAGGGTGGTCAAAGTGGTCCGGGTCGACGCGTTCGTCACGGTGACTTTTAGCGAGCTGGTGACGGTCAAGGGGCGGCCGGTGGTGGTCGATGCGGACGGCGGCCAGCTGGCGTACCAGGAGGGGTCGGGTACGGCGTCATTGGTATTCAAGGCGGCGTCGGCGAGCACGGTGGGGGTGCCCCAGCGTATCGATCTGAAGGGCGGCGCGATCGTGGCTTCGCAGGCGTCGGTGCGGCCGAGGTTGGTGCCGGACGGCGTGGCCCTTGGCCAGTGATGGGGCGCGGCCTGGGATCTCCGGCGGGTCAGGCCGTATTCATTCCTGAGAAACCCCATTCGTTAAGTGTTGGGGTGAAAGGTTGGCTCGGTTTTTTTCGGTCACGGCCAAAATCTCATTTGAGGGGCGGGGGCTCTTGGGAAACAGTAACGGTTTCATCGAGCCGGGGCCAAAACTTGTTTTGGGGCGGGGGCTCCAAAGAAACTGGATTTGAAAGGAGGAGGAGGGGTTTGAGGGCAGTTTTGTCATGACGGGAGCGATGGTCTCGATAGTGGCCGAATCTATTTCGCCGCCGTTGATCCAGAACCGGGTGGCGGTGCGCTTCACCCGGTCGGCCGCGACCTCGCGGACGAGGATCGAATCGGTGTGCCAGAGCGACGGTGAAAAGCAGATCGCCATGCCGAAGGTCTTCGGATGGCGGTAGCCGAAATAAAAGGAGACCAGCCCGCCGAGCGAATTGCCCGCGATCCCGGTGGGGCGCGCCTCCGGCAGGGTGCGAAAATTGACGTCAATAGGCGGTTTCAACCGCGTGGCGAGAAACGGGTAATATGCCTCGGCCCCGCCCGGTGCATTCGGGGTTTAGTCCGGAACGAGATCGCGCGAGCGGCCGTTGACCACACCTTTTGTATGGGCGACCGCGACCAAAATGGCCGGACCCACCAGCTTTTCGCCGAGCAGCTCATCCAGCGCGTGATCGGCAGCGGGCAGCACTCCGCGCGTGCCGTTGAGCGCGCCAAACAATCTCCCCGTCGTGAAAGTAGATGACCCGGTAGCGCTCCGTCGTTTCAGCGTATCTGGGCGGCAGATACACGTGGATGTCGCGCGGCCCCATGGTGAGACCGTCATCCGGAAAATCCGCGAGGGTGACCGGAGGTGGATTCAGCGGCGCCGCGCCCAGGGTCGAAAGAACGAGAACCGTCAGCGAAAGCCGCAGGGTGACTCCGGTCATAGTGATCATGAAATCGCGAAACAGACCGCCGCGGGTTCACGGTCAATCGGCGAGTGCAAAGCCGCCGCGAACGACCATCGGGTCAATCCGCTCATCCCTACTCTCGATGGAGCGACTCGCTGGAATGTTCTGCCGCCGCGCGGCGACGGGCCCGCCGATCTCCCCGGTTCGAACCGCCGCCTTCAAAGGCGACCTTGTGCGAAAGCCGCCGCGCGGCGCGGCGACGGGTCCGCTTATCACTGCCGGAAATTGACGCCGAAGAAAAACTGCGGGCTCATGATAAAGGTCCGGTTCGCCCGGCCAAAGCCAACCTGCCGCTGCTGATCGGGCTGCTTCAGCACATTCACGACGTCGACGTAAACGCTGACGCGGCGGTTGACGTTGTAGAGCGTCTTGAGGTCGAGCGTCGGCCGCGCCGCCGCATAGACCGCGCGCGATTCATTCGCGTTGTAGGTGATGAGGTATTTGTGGCGATAGTTGAACGTGGCGCGCAGATTCACGCGGCTCCGGATGTAGGAGAGGCCGATGTTGCCTAGGAACGGATTGAAACCCGCAACGCGAGGGTTGGGCACACGGGCGATGGCGTCACCCTCCCCATAACTGCCCTTCGCATCCATCCACGTCGCGTTCGCAAATGCGCCAAGGCCTTTCCAAATTCCCGGCAGAAAGGTCCACTGCTGGCTGTAACTGACCTCGATTCCCCGCACCTTGGCCGTGCCCCCGTTGGTCTGGGTCGTTCGCGTGAAGCCGGCGTAGTCGCCATTGTAGCCATTGTTCTGGCCCGCGCCGATCACCTCACCGCCCGCTGTATAGATAAATTTTTCGATGTCTTTCTGGAAGGCACCCAACGTCAACAGACCTGCGGGCTCGAAATACAACTCCGCCGACAAATCGTAGTTTTGCGCCCGTTGCGGCTCCAGGCTGGGATTGCTCGTGGAGAGGGTTTGGTTGTCGAAATCGACGGACGTGTTGGGAATCAACTGACCGATGCTCGGGCGGCCGATGTTTTCGGAGCAGCTGAAACGCGTGAGGAGATTGCGGCTGAACTGATATTTAAGATGCAGCCCGGGCAGCACACTGTTGTAGCTGCCGCGGCTGCGCATCCGGCGGCCAAACTCCTCGACGGAGCGGCGGCGAGTCTCGGCCTCGGTGAGCGCTCCCACCCAGGCCGCGCGACGGGCCCGTTCCGCCGGCGTCACCAGCTGCAGGGCACCTTCGCCTTTGGTCTCGGTGCCCTCCACTCGAACTCCGGAGAGGATCCCCAGTTTCCCGATTTGCACCTGGCCCATGACATAGGCCGCGCGGATCTCCTCGGTGAACTGCTGATGGCCCACCTGTTCGTCCATGAGATCAGCCGCCAGCTGCCGTTGCCAATACGTCGGATTCGCGGCGATGAACGTATCTAGATTATTGGGGCGCCCGTCCGCTTGCAACGCGGGGAACGGCGGTGCGCCGTATTGCTTCAGTCGCGTGTCCGGAAACGGCAGGTTCATCAGGCCGAACTGGGCGAGATTGTCGTCGTTGGCGGCTCCGCGGGCGGCATTCGGCCCCATCACGCCATCCGGTCCGACATAGGCCGTGCGATAGGGCGTGTTATCCAGATCGCGCGACTGCTCGCGCATGCGCAGGCCCGCCTTGATGAATACCGGCCATCGGGTCTCAAACCGTTGCTTCACGTTTACCGCGGCCCCGAGATAATTATCCCAACCCGCCCGGCGCGTACTGGTGTAGGCGTTGGTGGAATAATTCGAGAGGTTGTTCCAGTCCGGGCCGCCCGTCTGCGTGATACTCGGAAAAAACGGATCGTCCTTCCGCAGGGTGAAGCCGACGCCCCTTGCGGTGTACGTGAGCGTATTATTGCCGGGATAGTCGGATTTCGATTTCGAGGAATACACGTCGTAATCGAGATCGAGCGCGCGATAGCGATGTACCCCGCCGGCGTTTAGCGTCGTGGTCTGGCCGAGTTTGTATTCGACCAGCGAACTGATCGCCGCTGTGCTCGTGGTCAGCGCTCTCACCTTGGTTTCATAATCCGTGTAACCCGGGACGATGCCTCCGGTGCCGGTGAGATTGCCGGCGGAATCGACGGTGGCGACCGCTTGGTTGCTCTGCCACGTCACCTGGCTGCGATCCGAATGCTCGACGTGTTTGTTGTATTGGAAATTGGCGAAGTAGCGGATCTGGTCGTTCAGCTTGTAATCCAGTCTCAGCCCTGCCCCGGAACGCGCCCGGACGGTCCGGGTATCCTGCACGGTGAGCAAGTATTGATAAGCCGGCCCTTCGACCCCCAGGGGCATCAACTGGTGACCCTGGGTTGCCTGATCGAAGATCGAGCCATGCGGCCGATAGGCGAGATTGACGCTCACCCCGAGCCGGCCGCCAAAAACCTCGGAGTAAGTCAGCGAGGCGTTGGGCCGCGCCTTGTCCCGCGGATCCGCCACGCGCCAGATGGCGCCCACCGATCCGCGGATGCGACGCTCCGGCGAGCTGTCAAACGCGCTCTTCGAGACGAGATTCACCGCCCCGCCGATCGAGTCGCCATCCATGTCCGGCGTCGGCGATTTCGTCACTTCAATCCGCTCGATGGAGTCGGCGCTCACCGTCTGAAACTGAAATTCGCGCGTCGCGCCCGCCGAGGCCGCGTCCGCCAGGCGGTTTCCGTCCTGCGTAATCGAGCTCAGATTCTGACTCAAACCGCGGATCCGGAGGTAGCGCATATCGCCACCGACCGACTCCGCCTCGACTCCCGGCAACCGCATCGCCAGGTCAGCCGGATTTCCCGCCAGGCCGCCGAAGGCATCCGCTGAAACGATGTTCTTCAAGCCGTCCGACTGCCGCTGCAGCGTAATGGCTTTGGCATTACCCTCGCGTTCGCTCGCCACGACAAAGGTGCCCATCAGGTAAATGTCCGACGTCAGGCCGACATTCTGCCGGGTGATCGTCCGGCCCGAAACGTCGACCGGGAGGTCCGCCGCTTTCAAGCCGGTGTATGAGACCGAAACCACCGCGTTGCCGGAAGAAATATTATCAAAGCGATACTGGCCGAGGCTGTCGGTGGTCACCTCGCGGCCGGTGTCTTTGAGCACCACGCGTGCGCCCTCCAGGGTGGCGCCCGTGGCGGAATTCGTGACGATGCCGGTCAGGGTGCCGCCTTGGCCGAAGGCGGCGGAACCGAGGAGGATGCTCAGAACGAGAACGCCGGCCCGAGCCTGCGGACGACGGGTGACTGCCAGAGAGAACAGGGGCGAGGGTTTCATTTTAGATTGGGATCAGCATAAAATTGAAAAAAACGGGGGCGCATAACCACTAACTTGACTCGGCCTGTCATTGCGAGAGCTGGATCAATATTTGGCCGTTGAGTGGAGGTTGGCGATGAACCGTTCCCCTGATCTGTCATTGTGAGCGAGGCTTGCCGAGCGTGGCATGCCATCGTCGGGTTCACCGGGGATGGCCGCAGTCGGCAAGCCTCCTTCTCAATGACAAGCGCGGGAAGGATCATGGCCGTTCTCACCCAACGGTTCGCGTTGATACGGGCTCTCGTCATGACAAGCGGAGGGTATTCGTCACGGAAAGACAGCGCCTGTTGGGAGGCAAATGTAGATGCATTTCTCGGCGGCGCGCGGTGAATCTTCCGGCCCGCACGATTTTTTTTGCCTTGCCCGATTTCGGGGCGGGGGCGGAGGGTTCGGGCGGGGTCGGGAGATTGTCGTGCGGCTGGTTCCACAACCGGAACGGATCGTCGTGCCGGCGCATCTCGGCGAGGAGGAGGGCGCGCATCTCCGTGAGTTTGGCGGTATGGCGGGGATCGCCCGCGAGATTGATTTGAAACGGCGCCGGTTTCCGGCCGGTGAGGGCGACGACGGTCGCATCATGGTGCTGCACCAGGAGTTCGTCCGGGTTATCCTTCAGGTCGCAGAGCTGCGACTCGCGCACACGGCCGTCGAACACCTCGTATTCGATCAGCTTCCCATCGCCTTGCTTCACCGCGCGCATGCCCGGCCACGGTCCGCCGCAGAAGACGCCGTAGAGGGTGTCGCGCGGCCGGGCGCCGGCCTTCGAGGAAGGGACGGAAGCTCACGCCCTCGCCGGTGGCAGGTGCGGGGACTCCGGCGAGATCGCAGAGCGTCGCGAGCGCATCGGGCAGGTAGAGGTTTCCCTCCGCGCGCGAACCAGGCCTGATGACGGGCCCCTTCACGACGAACGGCAGGCGCCAGCTGTGTTGGTAGAGATTCAGTTTCCCCTGCAGGCCGTGGCGGCCGATGGCGATGCCGTGAGCGGCCGTGTAAAAGATGGTGGTGTTGCCGAGTTCGCCCATCGCTTCCAGCCGCTTCAGCCCGCGGTCGATCGGTGTATCGAGGTTTTCGCTACAGGCAAATTTGCGGCCGGGTTCGTTGCGAATCGTGCGTTCGTCGCGCCGCTCCCACGCGCCGCTGACCGGGGACCCGTCGCGTTGGTCGCTCACCCTGTTCACGCTATCGAGCGAAGCCGGTCCCCACACGCCGCTAACCGGGGACCCGTCGCGTTGGTCGGGGACGTGGTGGGGAAACGGATGGGCCGGCCGGTAGTTGGGCGGCAGGCGGGGTGGCAGCGGGTGCGCGGTCGGGAGACGGTCGCGGTCGGTGTGGTTGGTGGCCCGTATTTCGCGAGAAGCTCTGGCTTGATGTCGCGGGTGTCGTGGGGATGCGAGAAGCCAAAATAGATTAAGAACGGGCGCGTATCCTTGCCGGCCTCACGCTCGGGGAGGTAATCGAGCACCTGCCCGGCGTGCCAGGCGCTGCCGGTCTCGTCGGTGGACCCGACCATGCGGGCGTCGCGACGGACGGCGGAGAGCCGGTTGGCGGCCTCGTAGCTGTTGCCGGTCTTGCAGGTGGGCATCGTGGCGTAGCCGGCGCGATTGAAGATGGCGGGAATCATCGGCGGCGGCAGATCGGGCGGGACAAGGGAGGGGTTGTCGGCGTGGGGATTGTCCATGCGGCCGCTGCTGTTGGGAATGGGTCACACGGTGCGCCCGCTCAGGATCAGGGGCGGCGAAGGGGTGCAGACGGCGCTAACCCCCGCACCCATGTGATAGGCGCCGTCGAAGACCATGCCCTCGGCCGCGAGCCGATCGATCGTCGGTGGCTGCAGGGGCGACTCCGGGTGGGAGAACTTGAAGTCGAACGGCGACTGATCGTCGACGAGGATGAAGAGGAGGTTGGGCCGTTTGGGCATGGCCGCCGCGCCGGTCGAGGGGAGGCCGGCGGCAAAGAACCCGAGGACACTGATGAAAGTGCGAATGAGGGGCTTCATGGCAGACGATTTTTTTTCAGCTACCAGATGGGTGTTTTTTGAGTTGGTATCGGAATGCGTTTATTCCTAAGAACCCGCATTCGTAAAACATTCCTGCGAAACACGCGGGTGGTTTCTTTCGGTCACGGCCAAAATCTGAATTTGGGGCGGGGGCTGCTCGGAAACTGGATTTGCGGGGGGGGAGCACGCGGTCGCGTACTCCTGCGGCTTCAGCAGTTCCGCGATCGTCACCTCGCTCGCCGGCATGGACCAGCCACCGCTCCGCACCAGCTGCCGCCCGGTCAGGAGCGCCGAACGGGAAGGCCGCAGACGATTTGGGCGTAGAAACGGGTGAAGCGGGTCCCGACTGTTGCCAGACGATCAAGGCGCGGCGTGCGAATCGTGGTCGAAACGAAGCACCTGGGATCTCCGCATCCCTGATCGTCGGTGAACACGATCAGGATATCCGGTCGCGCCGCGTGCACAGCCGTGGAGGCGTGGAACAACCGGAGCAGGCAGGTCAAATCGCTTTTTTCACCGGTCGCAGAACGCCTTTACGAAAGGGGCACCTGTCGAGAGAATTCGGGGTACCAAATCATCTTGGCCGGGGTGTGCCTTGATCAATTCCAGGGGCGCCACGCTCACATCCGCCCCTTCGTCACGCCGAAGTGGGCGAGCACGTTGCGCAGCAAGCCGGCCATCTTCGGATCGACCGACAACACCCACCCGGACCCGATCGCACCGGCGTTGAACACGCGCCCACCCGTCGGACGTTCCCAATAGATCATCTCGCCGCCCTGATCACTCGCCGGGGAAATCTTGCGGAAGAAATAATCGAACGCCGAGCCGCCTTTCTTCCAATAGACCTGCCCGTTGGCGAGCAAGGTGAGGCCCGCCGGATCGGCCGGAACCGCGCCGCCCGGGGGTGAAGGTTGCTCCTGCAAACGCGCAAACGTCGAGGGACGGATGTCGAACTCGTGGGCGTTGGCGATGCGGATTCCATCGGTCGCCAGCCCGAAGCGATCCCCCTTCTTCAATCCGAGGTCCTCCGGTTGCTTGAAAAGAAAGTGCGCGGCGTCTTCGACCAGATAAGGCCCAAACTGCTCGGCGGCCGCCGGGCTGTTGAAGCCGAGGCAGTCGAGCGCAATTAAGTTTACGCCCGGCCAGCCGCACTCGCGCAACATGCCACCGCGCAGCCCATCGTGGCTGTGCCAGGCCTCGCCGCGCCGGGGAAGCGGCACGCGGGCGCCGGCGGCATCCGCCTTGCGACATTCCATCACCGTTTCCCCGGCATCGAACGACACGCGCCAGAAGACGGCATTGCCGCTGAGAACGATCAGGTTGCCACCGCGTCGGAGAAATTCATCCGTGCCACGATACATCGGCAGCGACCAATACTCGTTATGCCCAACCACCATCAGGACCTTGTAGTCCCGCAGGATATGGGGATCGCGGTGCACATCGAGATCGCTGACGACGTCGTACTCGTAGCCCTGTTCCTCCAGCCAGATCTGCGAGAAACGATCCGCCCGCGCCAGATGGCTGTACTTGGTCGCGCCGCCGTAAAGCACGTACGGGCCAGCCGCCGGCCACGGCATGCGCAAGCCCACGTGATATGAACCCTGCCCGGCGGCGTGATCCCGATAAAGATTGTAGGCTGGCAGGCCGCGCGGATCCTTTTCAATCCCTCCCGTGCCCCACACCTGATGCCGCGCCTCGGGCGTCATCGCGAATGGCGTGCCGCTATAGGCCCGCCACGTGTTGGTCGACATCAGCAAAAGAATCGGCGCCTTCCGCTGACGCGGCGCCCGGCGCAAAATGAATGTGCAGTGATACCAGCGCCGTTTCCCCTCGTATTCAAATTCCAGACGCGCGACATAAATCCCCGACCGCGCGTCCGCCGGCGCGCGCCAGCGATGCGTCACGCTCCAACCGCAATCATAGAGGTCATCCGACGCGAACCGCAGCGCGTGTCCGCGGGTCGCATCCTGCTTCGGATCGTAAGTACCGAACCGGGGCACGTTGGCGTTGAAGCTCGGTCCGCCAATCATCCACGTCGCGTGATTGATAATCCGTCCGTGGCGACCTTTTCCGGAAAGATCCGCGACCCGCTCTCCCGCTTCTTCGGTCAAGGGCCAGCACGCCATCACCCCGCGACCACTCGCCGGTTTGAGCCCCTTTTGTTCGAAGCGCCCCTGCACGGCTGCCGCGCTCAGGGCGTGGTCGTAAATCGCCGGGCTCGCCAGATCTCCATCGAGAAAGTGGAGCGCTGCGCCCGCCTGTCCCATCGCGCCAAGTCGCAGCGCGTTCTTCCCCGGCATGAGCGGCCCAGCGAAACTCCACGCGCCCACTTCCTTGCCATTGACGTATACCCGCTTCTGCTTTCCGTCCCACGTGGCGACGAGGTGGTGCCAGACGTTCTTCTTGACCGCCCCGGTCGGGGTGCGGTGCACGACCTGGTCGTCGGGTGACACGCCGTCCCCGACGAAAAAGCCTACGTAACCATCCTTGCCCACCCCCAGAGCGAAGCCGTCATCCGCGTCCTTGTCCTCCTGGCTGATGAGACCCTGCAACCTCGTGAGCTCCCACGGTCGCACCCAGCACTCGAGTGTGAGGCCGTGCAGGGGACCGCTGAGATTCTTGTCGATGAAGACGTACGAGCCCGGATGAATCGGTTGGGGATTGGCCGGCGACGGATCGAATTGGGCAAGCACCGTGTCCCCCGCCGGATCATCCACTTGCAGGCCGAGCCGGCAGATCGACAACCGGTAGGGCACGCTGCTGCTGACACAAAGCTCCAGCAACTCACCGGCTGCAACCGAGTGCTCCAGCGGATACGCATGGACCCCCGGCACCGCGAGGCTGCGATGACTTGGCCGGCCCGGCGTTGCCTCGGCCGCCCGGGAGTGCGGGACCAGCGGCAAGGTGGTAGCGACCGCCACCGTGGCACCGGTGCGTTGCAGAAATTCTCGGCGAGTGAGATGGCGTGGGGTTTTCATGGGATTAAAGGAATTCTGCGACCGGCCCGCGCGGGTCATCGATGGAATCAAGGCAGGGCTGGGAATGGCCCATCGCGATTCCTCACTTTGCCTTCCGCGGTCCCACCGCTCCGTCCAGTTTCCCATCGGTCCACGTCATCTACCGTCGCCCACAGGAAACAGCGCCGATTTCTTTCTGTCACGGCCAAAATCCGATTTTGGGGCGGCGGCTGCGAGGAAACTGGATTTGCTGGGGGGAGGAGGGGTTTTTTTCTGCAGGCTCCGCGGTGTTTATATTTGGATGGGAACCGTCGCGTGGTCACGAATGCCGACTGCTGGGACCTCCGACATTGCAATCAGCGGACTGACCCCGTCCACCTCGCCCCGCCCGCCGCGACCCCGACTGGATTCAAACCCAACGCCTGATCCGCGAAGTCCGCGCACAGCCCTGAAGGTGGGCGGCATCTCCGACCCGCCCTTCGCTCAGTTGCCCAAAAATGGTCCGAGCGTTCTGGCCGGCCGGTTCGACTTTTCTCGGGTCTCCGCGCTCGTGGATCTCGGCCGCATGAGTGATACGATCAGGCCGGTCGCGCTCGTCCCATGCGATGGCCACCGGGTCCTCGACCAGCGGTTCGGCGGCAACCCGTGCAATCACGAACTCCGCCGGCAGCTGAAATGTCCCGTGGGCCCGGCTCGGCTCGAGCGGCGCGGGAAACCCGTCCGTCCGGGGCGCGCTTTTTTCGGCACCGGATGCAATCCCGCCAATGCGGAGAGGATCATCAGCCGCCGGATCGTGTTACCTGCCCTTTCCGTCATCGTGAACGCGGCGAACCAGGTGAGATCCTTTGCTGCGCTGCGGATGAACTTCATGGTGGAATGCACCCGCCTGCCGTGAAGCGGTCAACCGTCCCCCTCACCGCGCGTGCAGCTCATGCAGCAGTTCCACCGCGGTATCGACGAAGTGCTCGCCCGTGCCGCGCTCGGTCCAGCTGTGATGCCCCATCCAGAGCTGGTATCCGCCGAGCCGATACGCTTCGGCGTTCCCGACATAGCCCACATAATCGTTGGCCAGCTCGGCGATGACGGTGTGTCTGAACGGACTGCGCCGTTTGATGTCGAGCCCGAGCTGGGTGAAAAACTCCGCGGGCACTCCGACGATCGCCACGTCGCCAATCCGCGTCGCACTGATCCAGGTCTTGCGCTCCTCGCCCTGGTGGCCCGCCAGTTCGCTGCGCATCTGCCGGAAGACCGCCATGACCGAATCGGCGCTCGCGCCCCTCCGCTTCCGGCAGTAGTACGCAACCGCGGCCTCCTCCTTTTCCTCGTCGAATTTGCGCACGCGCACCGTGACCTCGCGCTTGATCGAATCGATCCGGTTCACCGCCACCGGCTGCGCCTGGTCGACGGTGTAGCGCAGGGCATTGAGGATCCGCCGTTCCGCCTCCACCCAGGCCTGCGGAAAGACCAGCCCGTCCAGCGAACGACGCAGATGCGTGGACCCGGAGGCGCCTTCGAGGAAGGTTGTCACCGCCTTCTTCTCGTGCTCGAACGCCTGCGCCGCCAGTCCGTAAAAGCTGGGGGACCGGCGGCCGCGATGGCGGGTCCCGATGCTATGCGTTGAGTGCCCAAAGATGACGGCGACGAGCGAGTGGTCAGTGCGCTTGAACGCCAGCACGGGAAAATCCGCATCGAAGGGGCCGGTCGGCCGCAATTCGTCCTCGTAAGTGCCCCAGGAGATCGTCCCGTCACTCAGCTCCAGCCGGCTGTTCTGCCCGACGGTCCGCTCCTCCCCCAGCTTGAAGGCCATCGTGACGTCGTCATTCTGGGCGCTCCGGGCATCGGCTGCGACCACCGCCTCGACCACCTTGTCCCGCACCTGCGCGGCAAACTCGGGAATCACGTCGTAGCCGTGGATCTTCACCGTCGACGGTGCATGGTGGGTGTGCGTGCAGTTGATCAGGATGTGGTCGAACGGGATGCCGGTGCGCTGCTCGATTTGCTTCGCGGCGTCGTCGAGGTAGTCGCGCCGGATCATCAGGATGTCGATCGCGACAATGGCCACCCGGGTCTGGCGGCGCGGCTCGCGTATCACCGTGGCCACGACGCGTAGCATGCCATCCTGGCCGGTCGCCTTGCCCGGCCCGATGCCGCCGGCGATGACGAGATCGTCCGTGCTGTGTAGTTCGACGGCGGCGGCGCCGACGGCAAGTTTCGGGGCCTCGGCGGCGGCCAGACCGGGCGCGGCCACTCCAGCCACCCATGCCATCCAAAAGTGCAGTGAGCGATTGATCTTCATGGTGCCTGTTTTTTCGCTCGCGACCGGGTGAAGCGCTGGGCGACTTGCTTTTCCAGCAGCTGGGAGAGTTCCGTGGCAAACGACGGGGTCAGTTTGCAAACAGACGGGGTCAGGTTTTGGGGTTTTGGGTTCATTTGAGCTGTTTGGCCAAGACCCGATCCGGTGGGCGCATCCAGGCGGCGATCTTGCGGCTGACTTTGTGCAGATTGCTGGTGTGCACGGTTGTCGCCAGCCAGCGATTCGTCACCGTCGTCTGTCCTTGAGGGCGGCGGCCAGCGCGAGCTTCCCATTGACTGACTTTCCCGCCGTCACCAAATCCTGCGGAAGCCGGCGGAGGAGTCGCAACCGCTTCGCCAACTCGTCCGACCAGACAGACTCCTGCACTCCTAAGAAACTTCATTTGTTAATCGCTTGGGCGCAACGTTGACCCTGTTTCTTTCTGTCACGGCCAAAATCCGATTTTGGGGCGGGGGCTGATAGGAAGCCAGATTTTGTAAGTCATTGGTAGGAAAAGAAAGCTGTTTCTTCCCGTCGGGGCCAAAACTTGTTTTGGTGGGGAGGCTCCCATGCAGCAGGGGCGACAAGAGTGTCGCCCATCCGACGGACCGGCGACACTCCTGTCGCCGATGGTGGCCACGAAGGCGTGCTCCTTCCCATGAAACAGCCACTGTAAGTCGTTGGTGGGGAAAGAAAGCTGTTTCTTCCCGTCGGGGCCAAAACCTGTTTTGGTGGGGAGGCTCTCATGCAGCAGGGGCGACAAGAGTGTCGCCCATCCGACGGACCGGCGACACTCCTGTCGCCGATGGTGGCCACGAAGGCGTGCTTCGCTCCCCCACCACCCACCCTCTCGCGCACTGCTAAGAAACTTCAT
>CAMDOF010000074.1 GCA_945903465.1 Opitutus sp. GAS368 | reverse complement strand
TCCCGAGGCCACAGCCGCCGAACGCAAACACGTCGGCACGATGGCCGAGACGCTGCCCGACCTCAAATCAGCCTGGGATTCCGGCAACGAAATCGGCACCCGATTTGATCGCTGTTGGGTGATCCAGCCTGCGACCACTCATGAGGCCCGCGCCCTCTCCACCTCCCCAACGCCGTGCTTGAGCGCGAATGCCAGCTGGAGGCAGCGCTCACCCAAACCTACGCCGATCTCAATACAGCCGTCGATCGGCTCGACGGCATCCCCGACGTCGTTCGTGAAAAAATCGAGACCGCGACTGGCACGTGTCCCCCCGAACTCATCTGGCCGCAGTTGGAGGGCGGGCGGGATGAAAACCGCCAAAAATGGGCGGTTTGAACAGGGTTGTGTCCATTAGGGATGGATCTTTTGAGACCTTCAAAAAAGATGTTTTCTTCCTATCGAAACGTCGCTTGCGATGGCCGGTCACTGGTGATTTTAAAACCGCCGGTCTTTGCTGGGGTTGCCACCGCCACGGTCAGTTCATCGACGATGGTTTGTGGCGATCTAGCGCTGAGGTCAGCGGTTCGAGCGCGAACACCGGGCCCGCCGCGGTTTCATCGAACTTGGCTGGTGGTGATTTCGCCGGAAAAACCTTGGTATTTAATAAAACGGCAGCGGGGAAAACTCAGGAAAACCAGCTGACCTCGATTTTCACGGGCGTACATTTCAAGTGAAGAGCTTGGTGAACACGGAGCCATGGACATCGGTGAGACGGAAGTCCCGTCCCTGGAAACGAAAGGTGAGTTTGGTGTGATCAACGCCGAGCAAGTGGAGCAGAGTGGCGTGAATATCGTGCACGTGGGCCTTGTCGGTGATCGCGTTGAAGCCGAGTTCGTCGGTCTCGCCGAGGACTTGGCCAGGTTTCACGCCGCCACCGGCGAACCACATGGTGAAGGCGTCGATATGATGGTTGCGACCGGTGGTATTGCGGTTTTCTCCCATGGGGGTGCGTCCGAACTCGCCGCCCCAAATGACGAGGGTATCCTTGAGCAGGCCTCGTTGCTTCAAGTCTTGGACGAGGGCGGCTTGGCCTTGATCGACCTCGCGGCAGACTTTCTCGAAGTCGCCTTCGAGGTTTTCGCCGGGGCCACCGTGACTGTCCCAGTTGGTGTGATACAGCTGGACGAAGCGGACGCCGCGTTCGACGAGTCGACGGGCGAGGAGGCAGTTGCGACCGAAGGATGGTTTATCTTTTTCGATGCCGTAAAGGGCGAGAGTCGCGGCGCTCTCAGCTTGAAGATCGATCAGTTCCGGGGCGCTGGACTGCATGCGGGCCGCCATCTCGTAGGCGGCGATGCGGGTGTTGATTTCGGCGTCACCGGTTTCGACGGCACGCTGAAGGTTCAGATCGCGAATGGCGTCGATGGTCTGGCGTTGGCGCGCCGCGTTGATGCCCTCTGGATTTGTCAGGTTGAGGATGGGCTCGCCCGTGCCGCGAAAAGGGACGCCTTGGAAATTGGTGGGAAGAAATCCGGTGCCCCAATTAACGGCTCCCCCGCGGGGCCCGCGAGGACCGGACTGCAACACGACAAATCCGGGGAGGTCCTGCGACTCGCTGCCGAGACCGTAGTTCACCCACGACCCGATGCTCGGCCGGCCGAATTGGCCGGAGCCAGTGTTCATAAACAGTTTGGCCGGCGCATGGTTGAACAGGGTCGCCTGGCACGATTTTACCAATGAAATATCGTCGACGATTTTGGCGGTATGAGGGAAGAGATTGGAAACCCAGGCTCCGCTTTGCCCGTGCTGGGCGAAAGTGCGGCGGGTGCCGAGGAGCTTGGTGCCGTGGCTGGTTCCCATGAAAGCGAAGCGTTTGCCCTCGATCAGGGAAGCGGGTACGGGTTGTCCGTTGAGCTCGATGAGCTTTGGCTTGTAATCGAAAAGTTCCAACTGGCTCGGGCCTCCAGCCATGAAAAGGTAGATGACGTTTTTGGCGCGGGGCGCGTGATGGAGTATTTTGCCGGGTGCGAGCGAGGCTTCGGCCGCGGTCAACTTGCGTGGGCCGAGCAGCGAGGCGAGGGCGATGCTGCCGAGACCCATCCCACAGCGGCTAAAAAAATGGCGCCGAGTGAGCTCGCAAAGGTGGTCGGGAGAAGAAGAGGGCGGCATCGGAAATCAGTGTTTCGAAGTGGCTTGGCGGGAGGCGAAGAGCTTGGGGTGGTCGAACGTAGTGCCGGAGAATCCGCGCGTGGCTTTACTCGCGGGTGATCGTTTCGTCGAGATTGAGGAGGACGCGGGCGATTGTCCGCCAAGCCTCGGTGTGCTGAGCCGTGGGGGTGGCGTGCGTACTGGTGGTCACTTGCGCGTGAAAAAGCTCCGTCAAACGGTGCCGCTCGTTGGGACTGGGGACCCGGGCCACGCAAAGCTGAAAGGCGAAGGTGATTTTTTCGTCCAAATGGGTGCCGCCCTCGCGCTCGACACGCTGGGCGAGGGCGGTGGCTAACTCGAAGAACTGTTGATCGTTCAGCAGAGTGAGGGCTTGCAGCGGGGTATTTGAGCGGAGGCGGCGGGTGCAAGCGCTGAAGGCATCGGCGGCGTCGAAGACGGCGAGCGCAGGGTGGGGCGTCGCCCGCCAGAAATGCGTGTAAAGCCCGCGGCGATAACGATCCTCCCCTCGGCTCACCGTCCACGCGCGGCGCGATTGGCCGAGATTCATGACGCCGTCGGGCTGCGGTGGATACACGGGAGGCCCGCCGAGTTTAGCCACCAGCAAGCCGCTCGCGTTCAAGGCGGCGTCGCGGACGAGTTCCGCCTCCAGACGCAGCCGCGATTGGCGGGCGAGGAGTTTATTGAGAGGATCGCTGAGGTCGAGGTCGGGGCGGGCGCGGGAGGATTGACGATAGGTGGCGGAATTTGCGATGAGCCGGTGAATCGCTTTTTGGCTCCAGTGTTGGGCGATGAGTTCGGTCGCGAGCCAGTCGAGCAGTTCAGGATGAGAAGGCCCGGAACCCTGGGTGCCAAAATCGTTTTCCGTTTCGACGAGACCGCGTCCAAAATATTGCTGCCAGATACGGTTAACGATGACGCGGGCCGTGAGCGGATGGGCGGGATCAACGAGCCAGCGGGCAAGATCTAGCCGGTTGGCTTGGGCGGGATTGCTGGCGTGTAAGGGCGGGAGGACCGCCAGCGTACCCGGAGTCACCGCCGAGCCCCGGCGGGTGAAGTCGCCATTAATAAAGAGGAAGCTCGCGCGCGGTTCTGGCAGCTCCGCCATCACCAACGTGGAAACAGGTTTGCGCTCGTTGCGCTCGAGGCGACTGACGCGATTTAGACGCGTGCGGAATTCGGCGTCACTTGTTTTAAACAGAGGGTAGAGGGCGCGTTTTTGAGCGAGGGTTTGTTCCTCCCACTTGACCGCGAGGGCTTCGCGGGCGGTGGCGCCAAAATCTACCTGAGCCTTTGGCGTCAAGGTGGCGATCCAGGCGGTGACGGCGCCGCCGTGCAGGTTGAGGTAACGCTCGAGATCGAGGCGGGCCTCAGCGAGTTCGGGTTGATTGCCGTCCGCCGACTCTATCTCGGAGGCAAATTCGAGGGTACCGCCCGGGGTGGATTTACCGTGGCCGTCTTCCACGGTGTTGTTAAAAAAAGCGAAGAGTTGGTAGTACTCCGTCTGTTTGATGGGATCGAATTTGTGATCGTGGCACTGCGCGCACCCAATCGTCAGCCCGAGGAAAGCGGAGCCGACGGTATTGACCCGATCCATGACGGACTCGACGCGAAACTGCTCTGGATCGATACCGCCCTCTTGGTTGATCTGGGTATTACGGTTAAAGCCGGTCGCCACTTTTTGCTCGAGAGTCGCGTTTGGCAGGAGATCGCCCGCGAGTTGCTCGACGACAAATTGATCGAAGGGCAAGTCGCGGTTGAGGGCGGCGACGACCCAGTCGCGATATTTCCAGATTTGGCGGGGTGCATCGATGCTGTAGCCGTTGGAGTCGGCGTAGCGGGCGACATCGAGCCACGGGCGGGCCCAGCGTTCGCCAAAAGCTGGGCTGGCGAGGAGTCGCTCGACGGCGCGGGTGTAGGCGGCCTCCGGATTTTCAGCGGTAAAGGTCGCGATTTCGACCGGCGTGGGTGGCAAGCCGGTGAGGTCGAGGCTGGCCCGTCGAAGTAAGGTTATCGGGTCGGCGGCCGGTGAGGGGGTGATTTTTTCAGGGGAAAGGCGCGCGAGGATAAAGTGATCGATGGGGTTGCGGGGCCAACTCGCGTTGGGCGCGACCGGCGGGGTGACGCGGACGGGCGGGCGAAACGCCCAATGAATAAATTTACCCGGCTCCTCGTTACTGGGGGCCGGTCCGCCCTGCTGCACCCAGGCATCGAGGATGGCGATCGATGATGCGGGTAGGGCCGTTTTTTTGTAGGGCATCGGCGCGATGTCTTCGTGGGTGCCGGTGAGAACCTGATGCAAAAGGCTCTGGCCTTGCGCGCGGACCTTGAACAAGGAGCCGCTGTCACCGCCTTCACGGGCAAAAGCCGCCGTGTCGAGTCGGAGACCGCCTTCCACTTTGTCGAGCCCGTGGCACCGGACGCAGTGCTGGGTGAGTAGCGGTTTAACGTCGTGGAGATAGTCGATGGTCGCGGCCGGCAGGAGGGTGGCGGCGAAGAGCGGGAGTGTGTTGAAAAAGCGTGACAGGGGCATCGAGAGGTGCAGGACGAAGGCGGGGAGGCGCGTTACGCAATGACGGCAGGAGGACGCGGAAACTCTTGTAAAGGATGCATGGCGGAGAGCAATGCTTGGTCTTAGGTGCTTCGTTGACGACGCCGCTGGTACAAAAATAAACGCGAGGCCTCGTTCACCTTCGTGGAAACCCACCGCCCTTCGCCTGCATCATTTCCATCTGTCGCATCATCTTTTTGCCGCCACCGCCCTTCAGCATCTTCATCATTTGCTGCATCTGTTGAAACTGCTTTAGAAGTTGATTGACCTCGACGATTTTCACGCCGGACCCATCTGCGATCCGCTTGCGGCGGTTGCCATTGAGGATATCCGGTTTTTTCCGTTCCTGCTTGGTCATCGATTTGATGATCGCTTCCGTCCGGGCCATTTGCTTGTCCGCGCCTTCAGGTAGTTGTACCCCGCTCATCCCCGGCATCATCCCGAGGATGCTCTGCATCGAACCTAGTTTTTTCACCTGCTGCATCTGCGCGAGAAAATCCTCCAGGTCGAACTCCGCCTTCATCATCTTCTCGGCCATTTTCTCGGCTTCTTTCTGGTCGATCGTTTCCTGGGCACGCTCGACCAGGGAGACCACGTCACCCATTCCGAGGATGCGGGAGGCGAGGCGGTCGGGGTGAAAGGGTTCGAAGTCGGCGGTCTTCTCGCCTACGCCGATGAATTTAATCGGCACGCCTGTGACGCTCTTGATTGAAAGCGCCGCGCCGCCGCGCGTGTCGCCGTCCATCTTGGTCAAAATCAGACCCGTCAATTGGAGGGCCTCGTGAAACGCCTTGGCCACGTTGACCGCTTCTTGGCCGAGTGCGCCGTCTGCGACGAGGAGGACTTCGTCGGGCTGAATCCGGGCGCGGAGCTGTTTCACTTCCTCGATGAGGTCCGCGTCGATCTGCAGGCGCCCAGCGGTGTCGAAGATGATGCAATCGGCACCGTGGGCTTGGGCGGCTTGGAGAGCGGTCGCGCCGATCGTGGGCACATTTTTTGAAGTGCGATCCGCGTAGAAACCGAGGTCTTCCTGCTTGGCGAGAATCTCGAGTTGATCAATGGCCGCCGGGCGATAGACGTCGACTCCGACGACGAATGGTCGGAGGCCGCGTTTCTTGAGAAGTTTGCCGAGCTTGGCCGTGGAGGTGGTCTTGCCCGAGCCGTGGAGGCCGACCATCATAATTTTAAGTGGGCGGGCGGTGGCGAGGTCCGTGGATCCTGACCCCAGCAAACGGACGAGCTCGTCGTTGATAATTTTAACGACCTGCTGGCCAGGCGCGATCCCCTTGAGCACATCCTGGCCGACGCACTTGAGCTGCACTTGGTCAACGAAATCCCGCGCGACTTTGAAGTGCACGTCGGCGCTGAGAAGAGCGGTGCGCACTTCGGTGAGTGCCTCCGACATATTTTCGGCAGATAGCTTACCTGTACCCCGCAGATGGCGGAGTGCAGAGGATAATTTTTCGGTGAGCGACTCAAACATGAGAGCAAAGACGGTTGGTGTTTTCCTGGCACGAAGCAACAACTCGCCGCATGATCTGCAAATTGTCTGGGTGGGTGACGTGCGGGCGGAGACGTTGGGGGCGGGTGTTCGACCGAAACGAAGACGCCCGGCACGGTGCCGCCGCGGTCGTAAGCGATCGCGGGACGTTCGAGATTTCCGGGGCGGGCGCGGTGCTAAACCAAAGTTGATTTCTGCCCGGCCGCAGGTGAACCTTCGACCCCATGTCCTTTCGTCATTTAATGTGCGGTCTCTTTTGCTCGGTCTTTACCTGCGGCGTCGTCGCGCACGATGGCGCGATCCCGGCCATGGCCGGGGTCGGCCCGCGCGTGCTCGTTTATGCCAACACGGGCTTTTACCGGCACGCCGATATCCCCGCCATTAATCGCTGGCTGGTTCTACTCGGTCACGAAAACGGTATTCAGATTGACATTACAGAGCACTGGAAGGACCTGCAGCCGGAAGCTTTGGGGCGGTATGACGTTCTCGTGCTCAACAACGCCAACGAGCTCGATAAAGTCCTGCCCGAGGCTCAGCGGAAATCGGTGGAGACCTGGTTTGCTCAAGGGACCAAGGGCATGGTCGGGCTGCATGCGGCCCTTGTGCACCAGACGAAATGGCCTTGGTTCATCGAGCTCGCTGGCTGCGATTTCAATAGTGACTCCGACTTCAGCCGCGCGCGGGTGATGATTGACCCCGCGGGCAAAGATCATCCGGCGGTGCGCGGACAACCGGCGGAATTTTGGATTGAGGCCGATTGGACCAATCACGATCGCGTGGTCACGGGCCTGCCCGGTTTTCAAGTGTTGATGAGAGTGGATGAGACGACGTACACCCCGGTGCGCGATTATTTCAAGACGAGGAACGGGCGGGCGATGGGAAAGGATCATCCGATTGCATGGACGCATGTCACCGCTGGGGGTGGGCGTTTTTTCTATACGGAATTCGGGCACGACCTGCGCTCGCTGAGCACGCCCTTTGCGCGGCAGCATATTCTTGAGGCGATCAAGTGGGCCGGGGCGGCGCCGCGAAAGGCCGAATGATGCAAGACAGTGGATCCGGAGTGCGAGGTGTTCCGCCGGTGGCGTGGTGACGGCCTGCGAACGGGTAGCGCTTGACCGCTGCGGTGGCGTTCAGTGCTGGTGGGCGGCGGCGCGGCGACGGCTTGCGAACGGGTAGTGCTTGACCGCTGCGGTGGCGTTGAGCGGCGGCGGGCGGCGGCGGGCGGCGGGCGGCGGTGGGCGGCGGCGGCGGCGGGCTCGCGCTGGAGAGTTGCGGCGGTTTTTATTTTACGCACCGATGGCGTTAACCCCGTCGAAGTGGATGATGGCGCGATGAGCGGTGCGTGATTCTGTGAGGGAGATGGTGAAGTTTGCCTCCCAGTCGTTTTGATCGGTGGGATCGATGAGCACTTGCGCGACGTGCCATGCGGTGGGCGCGCTCTCTTCCTGCCAGTGGGTATGCTTGGCGGAGCGACCTTCGGGATCGAGTCGGAAGCGCCCGCGGAGATCGAAGTAAGGGTTAAAGGCGGCCTCGAGGCGTTTGGCCTCGGGGGACAGCGGCAGGCCCTCGGCGGCGCCGCCGGCTTCGCCGGTGGCCAGTCGCGAGGTGGCGCTCTCCCAGTCGTGGGCCGCCACATCCTGCAGGAAGCTAAAAATACTGGTGCGGATCAGGCGGCGAAACGAAGGGGCGTCGCGGGTGAGGTCAAACGTGGCCGGGCGAGCTGGTTTAGCGTCAGGCGCGCTCTCGGCGGCGCTGGTAAATTCTGGGTTGCGGAGGCGTTCCCACTCCTCGAGGAGGCTCGCATCGATACCGCGGATGAGCTCGCGGAAATAATCTTCCATCTCGACGACTTCCTCGGATTTAGCCGAGGCGGGGACGGTTTGGGCGAGCACCTTCCACACTTGGGAGAGATGGCGGAGGAGCAAGCCCTCGGAGCGCTGGAGGCCGTAGTCGCGGATGTAGTCAGCGAACGACTGGTAACGTTCGAACATTTCCCGGGCGATGGACTTGGGTCGGACGTTTTCCTGATCGACCCACGGGTGAGCGGCGGCGAATGCGTTAAAGGTATCGTAAAGAAACTCCCGCAATGGTTTGGGGTGTTCGATTTGGTCGAGTTTTTCCATGCGTTCGTCGTAGCTGGCGCCGGCGGCGCGCATCTCCTCGATTTTTTCTCCCTTAAGTTTGTCCACTTGGCGGCGGAGAATGGTCTCGGGATCTTCGACGATGGACTCGCAAAGGGTGAGGACATCGAAGGGGTAGTCAGATGATTCCCGGTTGAGCAGAGGCAAGGTGTCGATGAGGTAAAGGGACAGCGCCTGATGCAGGGAGAAATCCTCCTGGAGCTCAAGGTTGACGCGCAGCTTATGGGGTCGAGACGCGGGGTGCAGGGGCGGTGCATCCGCTGATGGGAGATCGGAGGTGACCGTGGGAGCCGGGGAAGTTTGGGGAGGGCGGATCTCGATAATCTGGCGATCGACGAGGGCGCGGAAAAGTTGCCAAGCGCGTTTGCGCAAGGCGCGTTTGCGGTGTTCGGTCTCGTGGGAATCGCGAATGAGGTTTTGGAGGGCGCGGCAACCGTCGCCGGCGCGACCGAGCACGAGGAGCAGCATGCCATGGGAGACGTCGAAGCGGGAAGTGAGCTCCTCGGCGGGGGCGGTGCGCAGACGTTCGAATGTTTTCGGGTCCCAGCTGACTGAACCCTCGGGCGCGCTTTGCTTCACGAGTTTCTTTTTTTTCTTGGGATCGTGAGCGGCTTTTTCTTCAGCGCGCTTATTTTCGATGATGTGCTCGGGGGCCTGGACGATGACGTAGCCCTTGTCGTCGTAGCCCTTGCGACCGGCCCGACCGGAGATTTGGCGAAAATCGCGAACGCTGAGGATGGCGGCTTTTTTGCCATCGTATTTCCAGAGTTGGGTGAAGACGACGGTGCGGATGGGTACGTTGATACCCACGCCGAGCGTGTCGGTACCGCAGATCAATTTGAGCAGGCCTTTTTGGGCGAGTTTCTCGACAAGAATGCGGTACTTGGGGAGGAGGCCGGCGTGGTGCAAGCCGATGCCGTGCCGGAGCCAGCGGCGCATCTCTTTTCCGTAAGGACTGCCAAAGCGGACGTGCTCGAGCTCGGCCTGGAGGGCGGCCTTTTCCTCTTTGGAGCAGATGTTGAGGCTCATCAAAGCCTGGGCGGCTTCGCTAGCGGCGCGTTGGGTGAAGTAAACGAGGTAGACCGGCGCGTGTTTCTGGGCGAGCAGATCGGCGACGCGCTCGGTGAGTGGGATCTCGGAATACTCGAACTCCAGCGGCACGGGTCGCCGATCGCTGCGCACGGTGAGGCTGGGCACGCCGGTAAGCCGGGTCATTTCGCGTTCGAAAAAATCAGTCTTACCCAGCGTCGCTGACATCAGCAGAAACCGGGCGTGCGGCATGGTGAGGAGCGGCACCTGCCACGCGGTACCGCGCTCGGCATCCGCGTAGTAGTGAAACTCGTCCATGATGATGGCGCGGATATCGCTTTCGGCTCCGCGATGGAGGGCGATGTTCGCGAGAATCTCCGCGGTACAACAGAGGACCGGCGCGCGAGGGTTAACGCTGGCATCGCCCGTCATCATGCCAACGTTTTCGGGGCCGAAGTCGCGGCAGAGGGAGAGAAATTTCTCGTTAACCAAGGCCTTGATTGGGCAGGTGTAAACGGAACGTTCGCCCGCGCAGAGCGCCTTGAAATGGAAGGCCGCCGCGACGAGAGACTTACCCGAACCGGTGGGTGTGTTGAGGACGACGTTATGACCGGCGAAGAGCTCGAGAATGGCCTCTTCCTGCTCAGAATAGAGCGCGAGGCTGCGGGCGGTCGCGACGGCCAGAAATCGATCGAGGACCGCATCGGCATCCGGTGGACTCCCGTCCGGCAAGCGGAACGGAGCGAGCGGCGCGCGAGGTGCGGAGGATGGTGAAAGCATCGGCTACAAGGGCGCGGCAGAGTGCCCGGAGTCAATGCGGAGGACGTGCGCCGAGAGCGTTGGCGGAGGTGATGGCCAGCGGGTGGCGCTCGCTTGGGGTGCGGCGGAAGCGCGGGTGCAGGCTGGGTAAACTCAGTGAAAAAACGAGCGAGAGGGAGCGGACCGCGGGAGGGCGGAAGGGGGCGGAGCGTTAACGTTCTTTCTCTGTTTCGGTGGTCCGGGCGCGCTGAGATCTGACGGCATCACTGGTCGGCGCTGGCGCGGTGGGGGCGGCCGGCGAAGGGGGCGCGGAGCGTAACTGTTTATTGGATACCGTTGCCGGCGCGGCGTTGGGGGGCGGAGTGGTCGGGTTGGAATTTCGCGGGTTCGGGGAGCGGGGTGGGCCGGGCATGGCAGTGGGGCGGGAGCTCGATTGGGACGGGGCGGCTGGGCTGAGCGGAGGAGGTGAGGAACGGACGTTGCCGAGGATTTCGGGCCCGACCGGCGGCCGGCGCAACGGTGGGGTTTCGGAATTTATTTGGTCGGTTCGCCCGCTGGTGGTGGCCGCATCGGCGCGGCGGGGACGGCTGGAGTTTGGTGGGGTCGGTGCGGAGTTGGGAGCCGCGGCGGACGGCGGAATTACCGAGGGCGAAAGTGTCGCGATCGGTGCAGTGGCGACGACCGTGTTTGGCGCGGGTTTACGCACGAGCTGCGTTCCCGCCTCGCCGCGGCGCTCGGGCCGCACGCCGGGTTGGGCGGGCGGCGCGGGAGGAACTTGCGCGACCGGCGCAGAGGGCCGAGAAGCCGTGGCGGTGGTCGCCGGAGCGTCCGACCCCGTGGTCAGGCTGTTTGGCGCAGTCCGGGAGAACGCGCGAGGTGGAGTCGTTAAGTTCGGGCGGGCATTAGGCGGAGGAGGGATCACGGCTGGTCCGTAAAGGCGTTGGTAAGAGTCAGGACCCCGCGGTGGCGGGCTGACGAGGTTAACGGAGCGAGGTGGCCCGATCGGGGATGGGCGAGTGACCCTCGCGGGAGGCTGCATGGTGACGATGACCGCGGCGCGTGGCGGGGCCTGCCATCGACGGACCTCAGCGTGGGCAACGATGCCGACGCGAGTGATTGGAATCAGCGGTTGGCGCCAGTCATGGCCCCGCCATGGGCGCTGGCGGTTGCCGATCCAGAGAGTGTGCCGTCCCCAGTCGCATTCGAAGGCGAGCCATGAGCCCACGGGACCGCCGGTGCTAAAGCGCAGGTACGAGCGCGGGTAGGACGGCGGTTGTACGATAAAGACCAGGTCCGGTTCGTAGTAGGGAATATAGATGACATCGGACTGCGTGGGAACAATGCGGAGAGCGCCGTTTTCGGTGAACACCTGTTGTTGCGGTGTGTCGACGAGGGTGCCGGCGGCGCGAGCGGCCACGCGGAGGCGTTGGACGGCTTGAAGCGTATCCGCGGGTTGGTCGGTAAACGTTTCCCCGACTTGTTTGGTCCAAGCCAGATTGGTGTCCATCCAGACCACGAGTTCAGGGTAGTGGCTGAGGGATTTTACGCTCTCGTCCAACGAGGAGTTTTCCAGATGGGCGACATCGTGCGGAGAATCGCGGAGGTGGCGGGCAGCGAGGACGACATCCGTGGGGGCAGTGCAGGCCGGGAGGATTAAGGCGATGAGGGCATCGGGGTAGAGGGCGATGGGGGCGAGGAGTTGTTCGACGTCGCGCGGTGCGCGCCGGTGGTTAGGGGGTGGGGCTTGGGTGACGGGTACCCCGTCTTGGGCAAACGGAGACAGCCCGAGCCCACTGAAAAAGAGAAGGAATCCAAAAGGTGTTTTCATAGTGGGGACGGGCGACGGCCGCGGCTGCGCGGTTGGGACAAGAAGGAGCGTGAAGACTTCACCTTGGTTGGGAAGTTCCTGGGAAAATGCGCAGAGTCCGGCCGGCCGGCCGGCCGGTTTGATTGATGCAACAAAAAAGCCGGTCGGCGAGACCGGCTTTTTTCAGAGCGGCGAATAGGCGGTCGGAACGAGGAACCGAGCGGGTCCCGTTTTCGACGTGTTGCCGGTGTACTGCGGATCGTTCTTCAACTTGACCCAAGTAGGGTGCGTTCCGAATTTTTTCCAGTTGGCGAGATGGGTGGCAATATCGGGCCCTCCGGTGAAGTAGGAGAGGTGGGGCAGATCGCGCCCGGCAATGGCTTGACCAAAGAAGAGCGGCGACATGCCGAGCTCGTGCATGACCTCAATCTCGCCGGCGTTGAACATCGCGATTTTACTGAGTGCCTTCTGCTCATTATGGCTCTCGTAGGTCCGAAATTCAAAGACCCGGGTGGGCGTGCGTTTTTGAGAAAACACGGGCACTTTTAGCTTGGGCTGGCCGGAGAAAGCCAGCAGGAGCCAAGAGTCGAGGCGCTCGAAGACGGCATTTTCTTTTGAAGGGTTGAAGTAGTTGGCCGCCGCCTGCTGCACGGCGCGGTCGGCATTGATATCCGCGCTCACGCTGACAAAAGATTCGAATGAAGAATGGGGAATGAAGACCCAGACCGGAGTATCGGCTTTGGGTTTAGCGGTCGCCGTGGTCTTATCGACGTCGATTTCGGTGAAGATGCCGGCCTGCTTGATCCCGCGCTGATCGAGAGCCGGGAGGAGCGCTTTTTCGAGATAGGCATCGAGGGTGCCGCGCGTGGCCGCGGATTTAAGGCGGTAGGCGCGGAGCTCGTAGTACTCACGACCGGCGGTTGGGGCTGGGCCGGAGCTGCCGGCGGCGGCGCCGGGCGACACGAGGGTAGCGGTGACGGATGTGGCGAGGGCAGTTTTGAGGAAATCGCGACGGGGGATACTCATAAAAAAAGAGAGGATTACTCGGAGAGGTTAAGGTGGATCAATTTCACGATGCGAGCCTTCGTTGGCGCGGGCGATCAATTTCTCGGGCGGAGTCGGCGCGGCGCTGGCATTGCCAGGTAAAGGAGACAAGGCGTTCCGCAAAAAAATGGGGGTGATTTTAAAATCTCCGTAATTTTTGATGGCGCGGGTGACCGTGAGTGTTTTGCATCCCCGCGATCATCGGCGCGGCTTCGGCCGCCTTCGCTTAATTTAAATCCACTCCTCTTTTTATGTCCGCCTCGCTTTCAATTGCATTTATTGGCACTGGTGTGATGGGCCGCAGCATGGCCGGTCACTTGCAAAAAGCGGGGCACGCGCTCCACGTTTTTAACCGGACGAAGGAAAAAGCGGGGGCACTGCTGGAAGCGGGCGCGCAGTGGCACGAGACGGCGGGTGAAGCGGCCGCGCAGGCTGATGTGGTGGTGACGATGCTCGGTTTCCCGAGTGACGTGGAGACGAGCTATCTTGGGGCTGGCGGGATTATTGAACGGGCGAAGCCGGGGGCGCTTTTAATTGATATGACGACATCAAGTCCGGCGCTAGCCCGGCGGATGGCGGCAGCGGCGGCGAGTCGTGGGCAAGTGTCGCTGGATGCGCCGGTGTCCGGCGGTGATCTTGGGGCGCGCGAGGCGCGGCTGGTAATTATGGTGGGGGGTGATGCGGCGGGGTTTGCGCAGGCGAAGCCGCTGTTTGAAATTATGGGCAAGAATATTGCGCTGCACGGCGGGCCTGGGGCGGGTCAATGTTGCAAGATGGCCAACCAAATTGCGGTGGCGGTGGGGATGGTGGCTTGGTGTGAAGCGTTGGTATATGCGAAGAAAGCGGGGCTCGATCCGACGGCGGTGCATGGTAGTATCAGCGGTGGAGCGGCGGGGAGCTGGGCTTTGACTCATTTGGCCCCGCGAGCGCTGAGTGATAATTACGCACCTGGTTTTTACGTGAAACACATCTTGAAAGATATGCGGATCGCGCTCGAGAGTGCGGCCGAGATGAAGCTGGATTTGCCGGGTTTGGCGAACGCGCGGAAGCTTTACGAGCAGGTGGCGGCGCACGGTTGGGAGGATTGCGGGACGCAGGCCCTTTATCGGTTTTACGCGGCGCTTTAATCCTGAATGATGAGTGATTGATGGCACGGTGGGCGGCCGGCCCAGTCCGCGTGGCCTCACAAAAACATTTTTTTAGCGGCCGACATTTCCTAAATTTTTACGATGAAACTCCCCCCTGATTTCCGCAATCGCGTGCTGGCTCGTGAATGGCTGGCGGGCACTTTTCTTAATCTTGGTTCGCCGATGACGGTGGAAGTCGCCGGGCTGGCGGGCTTTGATTGGCTCTTGATCGACCACGAACACGGACCGGGGGGCGAGGATACGTTGTTGCATCAATTGCACGCGGCATCGGCGACGCCGGCGTTTCCGGTGGTGCGGATCGCGATGAACGAGACTCCGCGTTTCAAGCGGGTCTTGGACATGGGTGCGTTGGGTGTGATGGTCCCCTATGTGAGCACGGCGGAAGAGACGCGAGCGGCGGTTTCGGCGATGCGTTATCCGCCGCATGGGGTGCGGGGCGTGGCGAAGTTTAACCGTGGGGCCGGCTTTGGCGGCGATTTTGAAGAGTATTATTTACATGCGAATGAGCGCTTGGTGACGGTGATTCAGATTGAGACGGTTGAGGCGATTAAGAACATTGAGGCGATCGCGGCGATTGACGGCGCCGATGTGTTATTTGTGGGTCCGACGGATCTCTCCTATAACATGGGGATTCGTGACCAGCTGGAGAGTGCGCCATTTACGGAGGCCCTGCAGAAGGTGAGTGAGGCGGCGAAGCGGCATGGCAAGGCGGCGGGCATTCTGGTGCATAACCCGGCGCTGGTGCCCAAGGTGCGCGACCTCGGTTATACGTTCACCGCGCTCGGTAGCGATGGCGGGGCGGTGCGGACCGGCCTGCTGGGGTTTGTCGCGGCGTTGCGCGGCAAGTAACGATTATGGGTCGAGGGGCGGCGAGAGTTTTTCAGGGAGGGACCGATTGGCGCCGGCGCGGAAGTACGGCGCGCGGGTGCCGGCTGTTTTTATTTTAAAATGAAGATCTCTGAAATGCATATAACGCCGATCGCGCTGGGCGATCCGCCTTTGTTGAATGCTGCTGGGCTGCACGCGCCGTATTGTTTGCGGACGATCGTCGAGTTGACGACGGATACCGGGCTGACCGGTTTGGCGGAGGTGCCGGGGAGCGTGGCGGTGGATCAGGCGCTGGCCGCGGTGCGGGCGACGGTCATCGGCTCGGATCCGCTCAACTGGCACGCGTTGCGGGCGCGGCTCGCGGAGCGTTGCGCGCCGGAGTTGTCGGTGGCGCGCGGCGACAAGCCATGGGATGGGCGGACGCGCGTGCAAGTGTACAGTGCCCTCGACGTGGCGTGCCTTGATCTGCAGGGCAAGGCTTACGGCGTGCCGGCGGCGACGCTCCTTGGTGGTATTGTGCGGGAGCGCGTGCCGTATTCGGCGTATCTATTTTATAAATACGAAGGGGCCGGCGGGGAACTTGCTTTTGGTACGGATCCGGCCGCCACGGGTTGGGCGGCGGCGCGGCAGCGGGCGGCCCTTGATCCCGATGGAGTCGTGGCGCAGGCGGAGGCGATGGTTGACGCGTTTGGGTTTGAATCGATCAAGTTGAAAGGGGGATGTTTCGAGCCGGCCCAAGAAGTGTCCGCGATGAAGGCGCTGTATCGGCGTTTCGGCCCCAAGGTGCCCCTGCGGCTGGATCCCAATGCGCTCTGGACGGTGGAGACCTCGATCCGTTTTGGACGCGAGATGGAGGGAATCCTTGAATACCTGGAGGATCCCTGCCGCACTCAAGACGGGATGGCGGCCGTGCGCCGGGCGCTCAAGACGCCGCTCGCGACAAATATGTGCACGACCTCGTTTGATGATTTGCCTGGGAGCGTGCGAACGGGTTCGGAAGATATTATTCTTACCGACCACCATTTCTGGGGTGGCCTCCGTTCGTCGATGGAGTTGGCGGCGCATTGCCGGACATTTGGTCGCGGGGTCTCGATGCATTCAAACAACCACGCGGGAATTTCGCTCGCCGCCATGACGCATCTGGGTGCCGCGATGCCGAATCTTACGTATGCTTTAGACACGCATTATCCGTGGCAATCCTCCGAGATTATTGTGGGAGGGCGGATTCCCATTGAAGGAGGCTGTGTCACTTTGCCGAAAGGACCAGGCCTTGGCGTGGAGCTGGATCGGGCGGCTTTGGCGCGGGCGCACGCGACTTACCAGACGGCCGGTTTGACGGAGCGCAATGATGAGATTGAGATGCAGAAAAAAGTGCCCGGTTGGAAATTTGCGCAGACCCGGTGGTAATTTAGTTAAATATTTATGATGACCCGACCGCCCCGCCTGGAAGGTAAACACGCTTTGGTCACTGGAGGTGGCTCTGGCATTGGCCGGGCCATCGCGGTGCGCCTCGCGAGTGAAGGGGCGCGGGTGACGGTTCTGGAGTTTAAGGCGGAGGCTGGGCAGTCGGCTGCGGCGGAGATCAGCGCGGCTGGTGGCCAGGCCCAGGTGATTACGGCGGATGTGGCCAATACTGAGTCGATGCGGTCCGCGTTTGCCTCGCTGGAGCGGCTGGATATTCTCGTGAACAATGCGGGGATTGCACACGTGGGTAACGTCCTCGCCACTACGCCGGACGACCTCGATCGAATTTATGGGGTAAACGTGAAAGGCGTCTATCATGGCCTTTATTTTGGCGTGCCGAAGCTGCTCGCGGCTGGGGGCGGCGCCATTGTAAATATGGCGTCGATCATTTCGAAAGTCGGCCTCGCGGACCGTTTCGCCTACGGCATGAGCAAGGGAGCGGTCTTAACGATGACGCTCTCGATCGCGCGCGACTTTATCGCGCAGGGCATTCGATGTAACTGCGTTTGCCCCGCGCGCGTACACACGCCGTTCGTCGATGGCTTCATCGCCAAGAACTATCCCGGCCAAGAGGCGGAAATGTTCGCAAAACTGTCCGCGGCCCAACCGATTGGTCGGATGGGCGAGCCGCATGAGATCGCCGCGTTGGTGGCTTTTCTTTGTTCGGATGAGGCCGGTTTTATTACGGGTTCGGCCTACGACATTGATGGGGGCACGACGCTCTTACGCTAAGGGTCGCGGTGCCGAGGGCTCCCTCGCTGACGCGCGTGGGGCGGGGTTGATGGCGATTAGCCGGTGGCGGCGGCAGATCGGTTGCGGGCGGAACGGAGGCCTCTCCGATGCCGCGGGCGGGCGGGCGCTGATCCGGAACCCGGAGACTCCGCTGGTCGGTCTGAGCCTAGCGCTGGCGAGAACGCCGGTAAGCAGTGACCGCCAAGGTCGCGAGGCCGGAGATAAACAAGGCCCACGTGGATGGTTCGGGAATCGGGTCGAAGTTGGAGAGTACGAGATTGGAACCGTTGTAGGTGACTAAGAACGAGCCCTCGCCGGTATAGCTCATCAAGCGGGTGCCGCTGGCGACGTTGGCAAAGGCGCCGGTGACGGAGGTCGCGCTGAGCAGGGTGAAGGTGTCAGTCGGCAACAAGGAGGTGCGGACGCCGTTGACGACATTGAGCTGGAGTGTGCCGCCGAAAGTGACGGTGTTGTTGACGAGCAGGAAATCGTAACCGACGCCGGGGCTGGTGCCGCCGATATCGAAGGCCAGGACCGAGGTGGAGAGAAGGGAAAGTTTGCCGTTAACCGTGAGGGTGCCAAGGATATTGCCCGGAGAAATGAACCCTTGATTGGCTAAGTCGCCGTTGATGGTGCCACCGCCGATGAGCGCACCGCTCGTGAAATTGAGACCTAGGTCGAAAGTCGCCGTCGCCCCCGCTGCGACCACCAGCCCGCCGCTGGTTTGGGTGAAGGAGTCGGTGAAGCGCATCACGCCGGCGTTGACGAGGAGGCTGCCGGTGTTGATGAAAGGCGTGGAAACGCGGGTGAGACTGGCGGTGGTTTTCAGGTAGGTGCCAGCATTGGTGAAATTGCCGCCGGTGGAGCCAGCGAGCAAGGCCTCGGGTGCGCCAGTGGTGGCATCGATAAAAGTGGCGCCCGCGCTGTTGAAGAATTTTCCGGCCAACGCGGATTGGAGTGTCCCGCTATCGTTCCATTTGAAAGTGCCGAAGTTACGCACCGTTTTTTCGTTATAGGTGTGGGGATTGGCGCCGCTGGCAGTGAGGGCGGCGCCCGGAGCGATGATTAATTCGCCGGAGCCGGCTAAGATGCCGGCCGCCCAAGTGGAGGAGATACTGGTGAGGGTGAGGTTGCCGATGCCGTTGATGGTGCCCCCGGTAAACGTGAGGTTATCGATTTCCACGTTGGTGTTGAGCGAGGCGATGCCGGCGCTGACGGTCGCTGAGAAGCGGCTGCTGCCGGTGTTCGCGGGAACGGTGTTCGGTGACCATTGCGTGGCATCCGTCCAGACGCCGGTGCCGTTATTCCAAACTAAAAAAGTGGAAGCCGGCGGCAAAGCTAGCGTTGGAGGGGTGACGGTCGTCGGGGGGGTACCGGTGCTGGTGCGCAGTAAGAGGTTTGGAGTGACAGACTGGGAGCCGGAGGTGCCAGCGGCGTAAGCGGCGGTGAAGGTGAAGGTGGCGGTGCCGATGGGTGGATCGATGAAGGCCCATTCGAGCAACCCCGTGCGTCCGGCCGAAGGTGCGATGGCTGGTTCCGCCGGCAGGGTGCCCGCGACGGTCGTGCCGGAGAGGTAGCTCCAGCCGGTTGGGAGCGTGAGTGAAAATCCGAGGGTGGAGACCGGGCTCGGATAGGAAATTGCGGCGGTAAACGTGACGGTGCCACCCGCCGAATTGAGGAGCGTCGTGCTCGGCGTCAGGATTAAGGTTTGCGCAAAAGTCCCCGCGGCAAGCGCGATGAAAACACTCATTAGGCGAAGCTCACGCGGAAAAACCATCTCCGGAGAAACTACCGGCTAACTTTTTTGGCTCAAGCCAGAAACCGGATTTTTGAAACAAACCCTCGTGCCGGCGAAGGGAAGGACTCGCTTAGAATTCTGTGGCCATGGTGAGTTTGAACGAGCGCGGATCTCCCCATGAACCTCCGGCGGCGGCGGCCGAGCGATAGTAGTCTTTGTTCGTCACATTATCGACGTTGAGGTTAAACTGGGTGTTCCGGTTGTAAATCTTCCGGCTATAGCCAGCCGAGAGGACGTAAAGCGTGTAGGCGGGCGAGTACAGAGAGAGCGTCGGCGAGGTCAGAGGGCCGCTGGTGATACCGCTGATATTGGCGGAACCGCGGTAGGTGCGCAGGCGCCAGTTGCCGCCGACGCCGAGAGAAAAGCCCTTGAGCGCGCCCTCGGCGAAGCGGTAGTGGCTGAAAAGATTGCCGCGCGCCTTGGTGTAGCCCGGGTTGGGTAGACCCTCGGGGATTGTCAGGAGGAAATCGTTCAGCAAGGGCGTGGGTTTGTTCAGCGTCTTGGCCTCGGCTTGGAAATCGTGCAGCAGAGGGGCGCGGTCGACGTTGACTACTTGGTTGGTCGCATAACTGGCGGAGAGGCGCCATTGGCGAGTGAGATTCGCGGTGGCCACCACCTCGTTACCGCTGGTCGTGGTTGTTTGGTAATCCGTCGTGCCGCTCGCATTGAAGGTGGTGGGGAAAATCGCCGCGAGTTCGTCGCGCACGGTGATGGCGGCGCCGGGCGTAAACCGGGCGTTGGGTGTGAAATTTTTATAGCGCGTGACGGCGATTTCGAGCTTCCCCTTGAGTAACGTTAAGCGCGCGGAGATATCGGTACCCTCGCCGACGGGAATGCCTTGGAGCTCACCGGCCACGTAAGTCGCGGCGCCTTCGCCGACAGAAATTCGGAATGACTGGGCATAGTTGTAGCCGATCGCGAACATTTCATTCACCCGCAGAATGCCCCCGTAGTTGGCGCCATCCACTTTGTAGTGCACGAACGGCTTGGGATTGAGTGTATCGATGTAGTCGACGACCCAATCCTTCTGCGGGCGCACCGCACCCAAGGTGGTTTTCATGTTAAACTCATCCTGGCGGTAGCCGATCATCGTGAAGAGATGCTCGTTGAAATAGCTACCCGAAGCGCCGACGCCCCATGAAGGCGTGTAGAAACGCCGGTTGATCATTTGGCCGGTGGCGCCAATCGCATTCGACAAATCGGGGTACCAAGCGGACACCCCGTTGACCGGTCCGAGATCACCGGTCTGCGTGTCGGCCGAGCCATCTTTTAAATAAAAACGCCGGAAGAAACGGTTGTTGGTGAATGTGGTCCGGTTCGCGACAAACGCGGCTTGGGTGATCGCCGGGTTGACGACTCCGGTCCAGTTGGGATTCGCCATGTCAAGGTACTCGGCGTACTTTGGCTTTTTCTGGCCGGGGTTGTCTTGGTGTTGCTGGATGTTAGCGATGAATTGTTGCTTCATCCAGCGGGTGTTGAGGTCGTAGACGGCGGAAAAGCGCATATCACGGACGATATTACCGTTCAGATTTCGCGTGCGGAAGTATTCCGTGTAGAGCTCATTGAAGTAGGGATTGACCGTGCCGTTCGGGAGCAAGGGGCTGCGGTCACGGGTGATGGCGCGGGAGGTATAGGACCAATTATCGATCCGCTGCTGATAGAAGTTGCCGGAAAGCTGCAGGTGGAGATTTTTACCAATGTGGTGCTCGGCTTCGAGGGTGAGTGAATCAGTGTAGTTTTTGAAGGTCGCGTTGGGGCCGTTGGATTGGAAGGTTTTTGCAACGATGCTCGGGTCGATTACGGCGGTGGTAGAACCGGTGCTGATGACGCGGCCGAGGGCGCGGTAGGCGAGCCCCGTCTCAGGGACATAGATATAACCGGCGCCGATCGCCAGCGTGGCGTTGGCGGCCCGCCCGAAGGCGTCGGCGAACATGCCCTGTGAGTTGACGGAAGTGGTTTTATTGTGCTCGGCCATCAGGCTGATCGAGGTGGCCTTGGTCGGTCGGTAGGTGACGGCGCCGTAGACCCCGCGAAAATCTCGGCGCACGTTGTCGATCCATGAGCCGTTCTTGCTGGTGACGGCGGCGACGCGGACGGCGAGTTTATCTTTGAGGAGGGGCCGATTAATATCGATTTCGCTGCGGAGCAGATGATTGCTGCCGACCATGAGTTTGACCCGGTTGACGTTGCGCGTGAACAAGCCGCGTTTGGTGATTTGGTGGTTGGCGCCACCGACGTCGGCCTCGCCGTAGAGAAACGCGTTGGGACCACGGAGTTCTTCGACGCGCTCGGTGCTGTAGGCGTCCATGGGTGAGTACCAAATCCAGCCATTGCGGAGAGCGTAGGCGTTGGGTACGCCCCGCAGAATCACCCGGCTGCCGACGGTGGCATTAGGTTCGGGGTTCGATTCGCCGGAGACCATCCATGTGGAAATTTCTTCCATGGTCGTGAGGCCAAGATCCTCGATGAACTGCGCGTTGATGATTGAAATCGAGTTCGCGACATTTTTTAACGGCTGGACGGTGCGCATCCCCGACGTGGTCTGCATCGATTCGTAGCCGAGATCCTTTTGCTCTGTCACCGTGAAGGTGGAAAGCTGCAGGGCGGCGTCTTTCGTCGCGGTGTCATTGGCGGGCGAAGGTGGCGCGAGCTGCGCGAGAGTGGGCCGCGGCAGCGCCAGCGCGAGTGTTAGCATCAGCGCGAGTGCGCGTCGGGTCGCCTCACGTTGGGCGGAGGGAGGCTTGATCATGGGTGGAGTTGGGCAGCGGGATGGGTTTGGGTTCATTAGAGTGATGAGTGCGCCTGCTCACGAACAGGCCCGAGCGGGTCCGGCAGGTCGCCGGGGTGGAGCAAATGACATGCGCCCGGCTGGAATCGGGGAACCCGGTGCGGTTAGTGGACGTTTGGGCGGAGGCGAGGAATGAGCGGCCGTGGGTGCGGGGGAACGTTGGCGTAGTGAAGGCTCCGAGCGCCGGTCGGATTTCGAAAAAAAGGCCTCTGGAAGCGATTATTTGCGAGTTTGAGTTAATAAAAAGTCGAATAGTGAGCCCCAAGCGCCTCCAAGCGGCTAAGTCCGACGGACTCCTAGGGCTGCAAAATTACTTTCATATATTTGCCCCCGTCTTTAGCACTGAGTTTGCTGAACCAGCTCGCGCCATCGGCGAGGGGCGCGACGGCTTCGATCATCGGCTGCACGTTGACGATGCCGCGGGCAATTAAGTCTAAGCAGAGAGGGTATTCGCCCGCGCTGGAGCAAGAGCCGAGGAGTGTTAATTCCTTGGTCACCACCGCTTGCAGCGGGAAGTCTTGGGTTTTGGGCGAGAGGTTCCCGACGAGAACACAGGTGCCGCCGCGCCGGAGAGTGGCGAGGGCGAGGTTCAATGTCGGGGTGAAGCCCACGACTTCGAACGCGGTATCGGCGCCGAGGCCGGCCGTGATTCGGTTGACCTCAGCGGCGACGTCGACTCGGGCAGAGTTGAGCGTGTGGGTCGCGCCGAGATGCGTGGCGAGGGTGAGGCGATTATCGGCGAGATCGACCGCGATGACATTTTTCGCGCCGGCCCAGCGCAAGACCTGAATGACGAGGAGGCCGATCATGCCGCTGCCGATCACGACGGCGGTGGAGCCGGCTGCGATTTTGGTGCGCTGGACAGCGTGCACCGCAATCGAAACGGGCTCGACCATGGCGGCTTGCGCGAAAGGCAGGTTATCGGGGAGACGATAAAGAATGCGGGCGGGTAACGCGAGGCGCTCGGCGAACGCGCCGTGCTGTTTGTATTCACTGGGCGAGACGCCGACGACGCGCCGCTGGTCGCACAAGTTGACGGCGCCCTCGTGGCAAAAGTGGCACGCGCCACAGGAAATCGTGGAGTCAAATGTGACCCGATCGCCGTTGCGCCAGGCTTTGACCAATGGGCCGGTCGCGATGATTTCGCCAGCGGCTTCGTGACCCATGATGAGCGGGGTCTGGCGGCGTCCGGTCGATCCGTCCCAACCGTGGATATCACTACCGCAAATACCGCAGGCGTGAATCTGGATGAGAACCTCGTCCGCGGCCGGCTGGGGTTCGGGAAAATCGACAACTTCGAGTTTGGAGGGGGCAGTGAGGAGCAGGGCTTTCATCGGGGAGAATTAAAAAATCGGGAGTTGGGCAGAAGAGGTGGTTTGATTCGCAAGGGGCGGCCGGGGCGGTGTGCCGGGTATGGCGAGGGTGATGGTGGGGGGTGCAGTTAGCGTTGGGCGTGTTTAATAGTGAGAAGGTCCTTCATAACGCAGGCCAGATTGGTCGGCTGACCGAGACCGCCGAAGGCATCGTGGACTCGGCGGTAAATCTGGTAGAGTTGATCGTAGACGCGCTGATGTTCGGGCATGGGGTGGTAGCGGCGCGCCCGGATGCGGGTCATGGCGGCCTGGGCGCTGGGAAAATCGGGATGGGCTTGCGCGAGGACGGCGGCGGCAATGGCGGCGCCCAATGCGCACGCTTGAGAGGAGCCCGAGACTTCCATCGTGCAGCCGGTGATATCGGCATAGATCTGCATGAGCAGCGGATTTTTTTCCGCGATACCGCCCGCGCAAATAATGCGGTCGACGGGCACCCCGTATTCCTTGATGCGCTCGAGAATGGTGCGGGCGCCAAAAGCAGTCGCTTCAAGGAGCGCCCGGTAAATCTCCGCTTGAGTTGTGTAAAGGGTCTGGCCGATTAAGGCGCCGGTGAGCAGCGGATCGACGAGAATGGTGCGGTTCCCGTTGTTCCAATCGAGAGCGATCAGGCCGGATTGCCCGGGACGTTGCGTGGCGGCCGAACGGGTTAGCTGGGCGTGCAAGGCCGAGTCCCCCTGGCAGACGACCTCGACCCACCATTTAAAAATATCACCGACGGCGGATTGGCCGGCCTCGATCCCGTAAAAACCGGGTAAAATCGCGCCGGGCACGATCCCGCAGATGCCAGGAATATCCGGAACGGCCTTGGTCGCGGAGACGACGCCGCAATCGCAGGTAGACGTGCCGATCACCTTGACGAGGACCCCCTCGGCGACGCCACAGCCGATCGCGCCGTAGTGGACATCCATCGCGCCAATGGCGATCGGGATGCCGACCGGTAATCCGAGCGTTTTCGCCCAGCTCGGACACAGTTGGCCAGCGGCGGTGCTGGCGTCGTGCGCCTGAGTGTAAAGGCGATCGCGGAGGGCGGCGAGTTTTGGATGGAGTTGCGTCAGAAACGCGTGGTCGGGCAAGCCACCCCAATCGTCGCTGTAGAGCGCTTTGTGGCCCGCGCAGCAAATCCCGCGAACGATCCTAGTGGGTTGATCGACCCCAGCGAGGACGGAGGGAATCCAGTCGGCGAGTTCAACCCAGGAAAAGGCGGCGTCAAAGACGGCTGGGGCGACGTTGAGACAGTGCCAGATTTTGGCCCAAAACCATTCCGAAGAGTACGTGTTGCCGCATTTGGCGATAAAGTGAGGGCGATGCTTGGCGGCCTGGGCGGTGATTTGAGCGGCCTCCTGCACGCTGGTGTGGTCCTTCCAGAGCCAGCATTGCGCCTGGAGGTTTTTCCGCCATTTTCTGTCCAGGGCGAGCGGGCGATTAGCGGCATCGACGGGGATGGGGCTGGAGCCGGTGGTGTCGACGCCGATGCCGATGATCTTTTGGGCGGAGAAGCCCCGCTTTTTTTTCGCGGCGGCGAGAGCGGCTTGGACGCTCTGGGTCAACCCGAGAAGGTAATCGCCGGGGTATTGGCGCGCAAGGGCGTGGTTTTTCGGATCGAGTAAAACGCCTTGGTCCCCGCTCGGATAGTTGCAGACGGCCGAACTTATTTCCGCACCGTCCGCGCAGCGGACGATCAGCGCGCGCACTGAGTTGGTGCCGTAGTCGATGCCTAGGGTGAACATATAAAGGGCAATTTCTAATGGGGAATTAGTCGATGGGAAGTCCTGAATTGAGTGCTGAATTCGGAAACGCCGGCTGCGCTCAGCTTGCCGTCGGGACGGCGGGCGTTTCGGCGAGCGGGTAAAATGGCGAGTCCCTGAGCCGCGTGCTCAGGCACGCCAAGGTAAGGCGTGAGTGGTCCGACGGGTCAGGCGCGCGCGCGGAGGCACCGCAACGGATCCCTTCGTTGCCTGATCGCTACGACGACGGATCAGGCGCGCGCGCGGGGAGGCGTAGAGTTTTCGTGCGTGTAATAATCGGTGACGGCGCGACGACGGGTCAGGCGCGCGCGCGGGGAGGCGGTTCAGCGAGGGAGCCGCCGCCGTCCCGTCGTCACGGATCAGGCGCGCGCGCGGGGAGGCGCCCCATCCAGACCACGAGTTCAGCGTAGTGGCTGAGGGTCACGCGCGCGCGGAGGCACCGCAACGGATCCCTTCGTTGCCTGATCGCTACGACGACGAATCAGGCGCGCGCGCGGGGAGGCGAAGAGTTTTCGTGCGTGTAATAATCGGTGACGGCGCGACGACGGGTCAGGCGCGCGCGGGGAGGCGCAGTGTCTTCGAACGGAGGGCGGCGCGTCACCGACGGCGCGGAAGGCGTCGGCTGAAAGCGTGGAGGCCGCACGTTTTCATAAAGACCCAACCGAAAAAAGCCCCAGTCTAGTGGATTGAACCGCGCGCTGAGCAGCTGCCCGCGGCTTCAGGCCAGCATGAGCCGCGACCGACGTTTCGCTAAACGACTTCGGTCGCGATCCTGAATTTCTATTCCAAACTTTCTTCGTTCGCGAGTGCCTGGATTTCCTTAGCCAAGGCCAAGAACTCCTCGCGATAACCGCCCGGATCGGCGGCGTGATCGGCCGCAGCGGCCTCGATCCAACTGATAATGTTGGCCAGGCGGGCAGGCGAAGGCGGCCGCTCTCTCAGGGCGAGCCCGAGGCCCGCGACGGCGGCAGAAAACTTAAAAGCGGGACTGGTTTCTTCGAACGTTTTTAGAGGGCGCGGGGCGGGTACGCGCAATTCGTGGGTGGCGGCGAGGCCCTCCGCGTTGGTCTCAGAATGGGCCACGCGCAGCGTCAACTGGGCTGGTTGGTCATCGGGGTCGGCGCGGCGGCTGGCAAGGGCCGGCTGCGGGGATTCGGCGGCGTTCGGCACAATTTCGAACAGTGCGGTCAGGGTCTCGCCAGGAGCGAGCTCGCGGGTGAGGGCGCTGGCCCCGCCCTGCGCTTCCGGTGGGAGCAAGTCCTCATCGTGCCCAACGAGCCGGCCGGCGGTGAGGGCGGTCGCGTTGTATTCAAAACATAATGACACGGTCTGGTTGCTCGGAAGATTTCTTCCGGAGAGGGCCGCGGTGAGGCGCCGTTCCGCCTCGCGCGGGGTATTCACGTTGCCACTGAGGCCGCGTCCTTTGGCCGCGAGGGCCTCCAGGCGGTGGTCGATTTGCCGGCCGCGACCGAAGGCGAGCACCGCGAGCTCGATGCCAGCCCGGGCTTCCGCATCGACCAGCGCGGTGAGTGCGCTCTCACTCGTGATACCCATATTAAAATCGCCATCGGTGCACAAGATGACCCGGTTAATTCCGTTGGGAATAAATGTCTCCCTTGCTAACCGGTAGGCGCAGGTTAACCCGGCGCCACCGTTGGTCGGCCCTTGGGCGCGCAAGTTCGCAAACGCGTTGCGGACCTGATCGATCTGCGTAAGGCGGGTCGGGGGGAGCGCGACTTGGGCGACGTCTGCGTAAGTCACTAAGGCGACTTGGTCGCTCGGAGGGAGGGTGAGGAGTAGGCGGCGGGCGGAGGCTTGCACCAGCGGCAACCGTTGCGGGGAATTCATCGAATTCGAGATATCCACCAGAAAAACCACATTGGCTTCAGGGCGCCGGGTATCAAGGGGAGCGGCCGCCTGAGCGACGACCCGGGCGAGGAGGTGGGTTTGGTCCCACGGGGCGGGCCCGATTTCAATGGTCACAGCCATCGGCCCGCGCGGAAAAGGTGCGGGCGGAGAAAAGATAAAATAATCTAAAAGCGTGTTGACCTGCCGGTCACTGGGTTCGGGCCATGCCCTCAGCTCCAGCGTATTTTTAAGTTTCGCGAAGCTGGCGGCATTTTTTTCCAAACGCCGAGAGGCGCCGGATGTATTCGCGCCAAGGCTGGCTGGGAATTTGCCCACGGCGACACGCGTTGTCGATGGCGGGCGCGGCCCTACGGAGTTTGGGCCCACCCTGTCTCTTGGATTTTTTTGGGGAGCGGACGCCGGGTCGAGCTCATCGGGTACAGCGGGCGGAAGGGGGTCAATTTTTTGGGGGGCACTCCCGGGGAAGGTTTGCTGGGCGGCAGGGGGCTGGGCCGGGTTGGAGGCAACCGCGCTAGCCTCCGGACGGTTAGTCGGAAGTGCTGCGTCGATAGGTTCGGTGCGTGCGTGGTCAGACGGGTGGAGGGGAGCTTGGTTAAAATCGACGCCGTCTTTGGGCGGAAACCTTCGGGCGGCCCGCGGCGATTGTTGGTGGGGAGCGGCGCTGCCGGGGGGCGGGAGCGGGTTGGTTCGAGTGCTCGGCTCGCGGCGGGTAAAGTCGGCTGGTGGCGGCACGGGTGCGCTCGACGGGATGGGCTCGCGGGCGCTGCCGGCGACGATCCCATCGCCGGCCTTTGCAGGTCGGCCGCCGGCCTGATTTTTGGGCTGCGACGAGGAGGGGCGGACGGGTTGCCATGGATCCGGTTTAAGATTAAATTCTACGGATGAAGGGTCGAGCGAGTGGTCGCCATAGTGAATACCTCGCACCCACCAACCCAGCGCGCTGGCGAGGACCAGGGCGGCTGTGACGATCCCGTAAAAACGCGGTCTCCGCCAGAACCTAAGCCCGCCGCGCCGCCGCTGGGCCTGACTCGGTAGGTCCGCGCTGGAGGATCCCAGTTCGGTCGTTAACCGGGCGGCCAAAGCTCGGAAGTGCGTGATGGTTGCCTCGACGCCACGTACCTGCCGGGTGTTTCGGTCGAAGTCGGCGCGGGCGGGCGCACTCATCTCGCCCAGCACATAATCAATAATGAGTGGGTCGAGGTTTGCTGGGCTGGAGCTATTTTCTGGGTCTTTTTGAATGAGATTGCTGAAGGCGGAGTGCACTAAAAAACTGACGTTGTGGACGGAGAGCCCGGTTATGCGCGCGATGGCAGCGTACCCAAAACCGTGCGCGAAATTAAGGTGAACCGCTTCCCGTTGTTTGGGCGTCAGCCGTTGGACACGTTGCATGAGGGCGGCGGGAGCCTCGTCTTTATCCTTCGTCGTTTTCACATCGACGGGGGCTTCGGGCTGGGCGCGGGTTAAGGCGGCGCGACGGACGGCCGCGAATTGTTTTTCGCGAGCCGACTCCTCTGGCGTGGTCGGGGCGGGTTCGGCGAGCAAGCTCGCCGAACCCGGAGGCAACGCGCGGCGGCGCTCAGTCTCAGCGTCGCGCGCTTGGGTGAGGACCTCACTGGCTTGGGTCGCCGCAGGGCCTAGGAGCTGAGCGGCATACCGGATCAAGGCGCGCCGGAGCTCCGCAGGCAAAGCGGAGCCATCAGAAGAAGGGACCCGCGAAGTGAGCGTTGCCGATTCCATGCAATGTGGCTGAGTGAGTCATCGGGTGCGGCTCGTAAAACTTGAGTAAAAAAGTCGCCCCCCGGTGTGCCGCGGAGAGAAACCGGCGCGGCTGGTGCAATTGCGGGGCGCCGTGCGAGGGCTTGAGCTGGCCTTGATCAAGGCATCGGTGTCCGGTGGGCGGCTTCCCGTTGGGCGTCCTCGTTGGGCGTCCTCGTTGGGCGGAGTACTTGACAGAGGATGGGAAATTCGTGGCTTATCCTAGCCTTGCCTTTGCGTCGGCGCTGCCTGGCAACTTCCATGAGATTTCGTTTTTTACTTGTCCCTGCGTTCACCGTGCTGGCTGGTGCGGCGGAGTTAGCGCTGCCCGAGCAAGTGCGGTTTAATCGCGATATCCGACCCATTATGGCGGGCACCTGTTTTCACTGCCATGGCCCCGATGCGACGAGCCGCGAGGCTGGTCTGCGTTTGGATATTCGGGAAGAGGCGTTGCAGAAAACGAAGAATGATTTTTTCCCGATCGTTCCGGGGGATGCTGAGAAGAGTGAAATCATTGCGCGAATTTTTGATGCGGAGGATCCGATGCCGCCGACCAAGGCGCACAAGACGCTCGCTCCTCGGCAAAAAGCGTTGATGCGCCGCTGGGTTGAACAGGGTGCCGCTTACGAACCTCACTGGGCCTACGCTCCCTTGCAGCGTCCCGCTTTGCCAGCGGGGCGAGCAAACGCGCACCCGATTGATGCGTTTATTCAGGCGAGATTAGCGGAGCAGGCGAGTGACCTCTCGCCCGAAGCTCCGGCCACGCGTTTGCTGCGGCGCGTCTCGCTCGATCTCACCGGCTTGCCACCGACTCCTGCGGAGCTAGCGGCGATCAGTGGGGTTACGGACAGTGCCGCGTATACCCGTGCGGTGGATCGATTGCTGGCTTCACCGCGCTTCGGCGAGCGCATGGCGGTAGGCTGGTTGGATGTCGCGCGGTTCGCTGACACGGTGGGTTTCCACGGTGATCAGAATCAACGGATTTTTCCGTATCGAGATTATGTGATCAACGCGTTTAACACGAACAAACGGTTTGACCAATTTACCATCGAGCAAATCGCGGGGGATTTGCTGCCCAATCCGACGACGGAGCAGCTGGTGGCGACGGGCTATAATCGACTCAATATGATGACGAGGGAAGGCGGTGCCCAACCGAAGGAGTATCTTGCCAAGTACGGAGCGGAGCGGGTCCGGTCAGTGGCGGCGGCTTGGTTTGGCAGCACGTTGGGGTGCGCCGAATGCCACGATCACAAATTTGATCCGATCAAGACGCGTGATTTTTACGAGCTGCAGTCGTTTTTTGCCGATGTGAAGCAGTGGGGGGTGTATGCAAATTATGGTTACACGCCGGAGCCGGAACTGATCGGCGTCGATAACGATTCGCCCTTTCCTCCGGAGATCGCCGTGGAAAGTCCTTACCTGAAAAAAGCCTACGAACGTGCGCAGCGCGCGCTTGAAGAAAAACTCCGCGTCGGTCGGGCGGCGTGGTCACAGGATGCTTCGGCCGATGCCGCCCGCGCGACGTGGGAGCTCGCGACCCGAGATTTTTTATCGGCTAATCCGGATGGTTGGGTTCGGGTGATGCCCGTGGTGACCGCGACTGTAAAAACGGCGAAAGCGGGTTCAAAGAATAAAGGAAAGAACGCTGGCGATTTAGAGAAACCCGTGGCGTGGGTGAAGGACGGCGCGGTGCAGGTGGCGGCGCCGTTGGGAAAGGGCGAGTTGTTGAAGGTGACGCTGGTGGCGCCCGATTTACGGAGGCTGGCGGCTCTACGGATTGAAGTGGGCGGAGAGGCGGACGGTGGGGCGCCGCTCGGTAAAGCGGTCTCGATTTCTCTCGGGGTGGCCGGCGCGGATGGCAAAGTCCGGAAGATCGCGTTCGGGCCGGGCGAGGCGACGGGAAAACGGTCGATTTTCAAAGGAGGCGCGGAGGTTTTTGGGCTGGGCGGCGAGTGGCGGTTGCCGCCAGCGGGGTCCGCGGGACCGTTGCAGGCCACCTGGCTGCTGGATCGGCCGGTGGAGCTGGCGGCTGAGGAGACCTTTCAGCTGATGCTCGGGGGGGATAATACCCGGCCGTTGCGTTTTTTCCTTTCAGCGTTGGGCAGCGTCGACCCCGCAGAAGTCGCTGGCGGATCTCTGCTCGCCGCCCTGGCGCTCCCTGAAAAGCAGCGGAGCCTGGCGCAAAAAGCGTTGGTGCTCGATGCCTGGCAGATGAGCACGGTCGCCGACGAAGGCGCCTTCGAGGCGACGCGGAAATTATTCGCCGCCGTGCGCGACCTTGATCGCGGCCGAGCGTGGAGTCTCGTGACGCAAGCGGCGACCCCGCTGACGGTGCGCGTGCTCCCTCGGGGTAACTGGCAGGATGAAAGCGGTCCAGTCGTGACTCCGGCGACGCCTTCGTTTTTGCCGGGTCGCCGCGAAAGTTCGGCCGAGGCTCGGCTGACTCGCTTGGATTTAGCCCGCTGGATCGTTTCCGTAGAGAACCCGATTACCGCGCGAGCGGTGATGAATCGCTTTTGGCAGCAATTTTTTGGCACCGGCTTGAGCGCGACCGTGGATGATCTTGGCTCGCAGGGGGAGCCTCCTTCGCATCCGGAGTTGCTGGAGTGGCTGGCGAGTGAGTTTAGAGAAAGTGGCTGGGACGTGAAACACATGATCCGGCTAATGGTAACCAGCCGCACTTACCGCCAGAACAGTCAGTTGCGGCCGGAGTTTAGGGAGATTGATCCGGCGAATCGGCTTTTGTCGTCACAAAATCCCCGGAGGCTCGAGGCGGAGTTTGTGCGGGACAACGCGCTATTTATCGCGGGCGCGCTTAATGTCGCGGACGTCGGCGGGCCGAGCGTGCAGCCGTATCAGCCTGCCGGTTACTACGACGCGCTGCAATTTCCCAACCGCAATTACATCGCGAGTCTCGGCGCAGCGCAGCAGCGGCGCGGCGTTTACGTGCATTGGCAGCGCACATTTTTACATCCGATGCTGGCGAATTTTGACGCTCCTTCGCGGGATGAATGCGCCGCTCTGCGCACGGTGAGTAACACTCCGCAGCAAGCGCTGACCCTTCTCAACGATCCGACCTTTGTTGAAGCCGCGCGGCTTTTTGCCGGTCGCTTGCTCGCCGATCCAGCCGTGGCTGCAGATGCGCCAAGGATCCGACTGGCCTATCAATTAGCGATGGCGAGGGAACCGCAGCCGAGGGAAACGACGGCCTTGCTGGCCTTTCTTAAAAATCAGCGGGACTATTACCATGCCCATCCGGACGACGCGCAGAAAATCAGCGGAAAGAACGTCGCTGCCCCGGCCGCGCCCGCGTGGGCGGAATGGGGTGCTTGGATCAACCTGTGCCGGGTGGTTTTGAACACCCAAGAGACTTTCACCCGCTATTAACCGTCATGAAACCTACCGACGTTGCCGCGCTTAATCTGAGCATTAATCGCCGCTCATTTCTCACCCAAGGAGCTTATGGTATCGGTGGAATGGCCTTGGCCATGCTCGCTGGCCGCAAGCTTGCGGCCGGCGATGTTGCCGCCGTTAAACCCCCGCATTGGCGAGGTGCTCTCGCTCAGGCCCATTTGCCCGTAAAGGCGAAGCGCGTGATTTTTCTTTGCATGGCGGGCGGGCCGTCTCAGTTCGAGACATTTGATTGGAAGCCGGTGCTCAAGGATCTCCACGAGAAACCGTTTCCTGAATCTTTTACCAAAGGCCAGCAGCTTGCGCAGTTGCAGGGCGCGGTACTCAAGGCCCGCGGTTCGTTCACGGCCTTCAATCGTCATGGGCAGGGTGGCATCGAAATGAGTGAGCTCTTCCCGCACCTTGGGACGGTGGCGGATGAGTTGTGCGTGATTCGCTCCATGCAGACCGAGCAAATTAATCATGATACCGCCCACGCGTTCATGAATACCGGTTCCATCATTAAGGGCCGGCCCAGCATGGGCTCTTGGTTAACGTACGGCCTCGGAGCGGAGTCCCAAGACTTGCCCGGCTTCGTTGTGCTAACTTCCGCGGGCAAATTTGGCCTGCAACCGATCTCCGCCCGCCAGTGGAGCAGCGGCGTCTTGCCGAGCCGCTTCCAAGGCATCCAGTTCCAATCGCGCGGTGATGCCGTGCACTATATCGGTAACCCCGAGGGCGTCTGTCAGAGCACGCAACGGCAGGTCGTCGAGGAGATCCAGCGCCTCAATGGATTTTTGGGTGAGGAGCAAAATGATCCGGAAATCGCGACGCGCATCGCTCAATATGAGTTGGCCTTCAAAATGCAGACGAGCGTGCCAGATCTCGTAGATTTTAAAAATGAACCGCAGGAAATGCTCGATCTTTACGGAGTGAAGGAGGCCGGCGATGGTAGTTTTGCGTCCAATTGCCTGCTGGCGCGTCGACTGGCTGAGCGGGGAGTGCGGATGATTCAGCTCTATCATCGCGCGTGGGATCACCATGGCGACTTGGAGAACGGGATGAAGTCGGGAGCGCAGGCGGTGGATCAACCGACGGCGGCTTTGATCAAAGACCTGCGGCAACGGGGTATGCTCGACGACACGCTGATTTTATGGGGCGGCGAATTTGGTCGGACGCCGATGGGGCAGGGTACCGGCCGCGATCATCATATTTTATCGTTTAGCGTTTTCATGGCCGGGGGCGGCGTGAAACCTGGGATCACTTATGGAGCGACGGATGAGCTGGGCTATCGAGCCGTGGAAAACGTCGTGAAGGTGCCTGACCTTCACGCCACCATCCTGGCCCTTCTGGGGATCGATCACACGCGTCTTTCCACTCGGTTCCAAGGGCTTGACGTTCGTTTAACCGGAATCGCGGGTCACGTCGTGCCTGGGATCATGGCCTAGCCGCCTAGCCTGTGACACCGCTAGAACTCGGCGTGGGCGCAGCCGCGGGCAGCATGGGCGCGACGACGGCTGCCGGTGGTTCGGTTGATGGCGCAGCCTGAGTTGACCGTGGAGCCGATCACGCTGTCGGCGAAAGTGGTCCGCACAGTCCCCTGTGCGGAAGGGGCGTCTCCTGACTCAGAGCCGCACAGCGGACTGTGCGGACGACTTTGGTCACCGCACCAAAGGAGATAGGTGTTCGTGATTGCCGGGAATCGACCTGAGCAGTTACGAAATTCTTGAGAGCCTGAGCGGACGTGCCCT
>CAMDOF010000073.1 GCA_945903465.1 Opitutus sp. GAS368 | reverse complement strand
TGGAGGCGCGCCTTTGGCGCTGGGGATGGAGGCGCGCGGTTGGGGCTGGGGATGGAGGCGCGCGGTTGGGGCTGGGGATGGAGGCGCGCGGTTGGGGCTGGGGCGGGAGGCGCGCGGTTGGGGCTGGGGATGGAGGCGCGCGGTTGGCGCTGGGGCGGGAGGGGCGCGGTTGGCGATGGGGATATTTATGACTGGACCAGCCGGAGGAGCGGACTGGCGGGCTGGCGTTGGCGGGCAGGCAGGAGAGGCTGGCGGAGCTGACGTTGGGGGCGATCCAGACTTCGCAGTTGGGGTGGGTGCGCCCGTGGGGAGTGGAACGGGAGAGGCCGCTGGCGAGCGCGGGGATCCAAGTGATTTTTTCGAGGGAACACGGCCGGCCCGATGGCCCGAGATCAGTTAAAAAACGGTTGACTGGCCGGCGCCGAGTCATCTAGATGACTAGACGACCCGATGGCACCCCGCCCCTCAGCCCAAGAATTGGACAAGCGCCTGCCGAGGTATCATCAGGTGCGCGAAATGCTCAGTGCAGAAATTGCGGCGCGCCGCTGGAAGCCGGAAGAGGCGATTCCGAGCGAGACGGAGATCGCGTCGGTGCATCAGGTATCGATTGGCACGGTGCGAAAAGCGATTGATTCGCTGGTGGCGCACGGAGTGCTTGAGCGGTTTCAGGGGAAAGGGACGTTTGTGCGCCGGCCGGATTTTGGGTCGTCATTTTTTCGTTTTTTCCGATTTGCGACAGTTGGCGGGGTGGCGCGGGTGCCGGTGAGCCGGATTTTGAAACGTGAAGTGACCCCATTGACGAACGTGGTGGCGGCGGCGCTGAAGCTGGCGGTGGGGACGCCGGCCATTCGGTTTTCCCGGCTCCGGTTGATCGACGACCGGCCGCTCGTGTTGGAGGACATCTGGTTGCCGCATGCCCGATTCAAGGCGTTGTTGGCGATCGATCCCCGCGAGTTTGGCGACCTGTGGTATCCGCTTTATGAAGAGAATTGCGGCGTGATGGTGGCGTCGGCACAGGAGACGCTCAGCGCCGAAGCGGTGTCGGCGAAGAACGCTCGGCGGCTGAAACTTGAGGCGGGCGAACCGGTGATTGTGATCGAACGCGTGGCGATGAGTGCCGACCGCCAGCCGCTGGAGTGGCGGCAGTCGCGGGGTGCAGCCAGTGAGTTCCGTTATCAAGTCGAGATACGGTGAACGGACCAAGCGGCGCGTGGCCGGATCGTAACTGCACTGGCTTAGCCCCGGCCGATTTTAATCCCGCACAACCTTCCCCCGATGTTTCCCTGGTATCGTGAGATCAGCCCGACCGAGCGCCGGACCTTTTGGTCCTGCTTCGGGGGTTGGGGGCTGGACGCGTTGGACGTGCAGATGGTGAGCATCGCGTTGCCGGCGTTGATTGTGGCGTTTGGGCTGGATAATGCCGATGCTGGTGCGATCGGCAGCGTCACGTTGGTGACCGCGGCATTTGGAGGATGGATCGCTGGCGCGCTGGCGGATCGCTATGGGCGGGTGCGCATCCTGCAGGCGACGATCGTGTGGTTTTCCGGGTGCACCTTTCTCTGTGCTTTCGCGCAGAACGGCCTGCAGCTTTTTGTGCTGAGAGCGCTGCAAGGATTTGGTTTTGGTGGGGAATGGGCGGTCGGCGCGGTGTTGATGGCGGAGATGATCCGGCCGGAGCATCGCGGCAAAGTGTTGGCGACGGTGCAGAGTGGATGGGCGGTGGGCTGGGGCGCCGCGGTATTAATTTATTCGTTGCTGGCGTGGTGGCTGCCGGCGGAGGCCGCGTGGCGGGTGATGTTTGGAATCGGACTGTTGCCCGCGCTGTTTATCGTCTATGTGCGCCGCGGGATTCCGGAAGCGGACCGGCGCCGGGTGAGCGGGAAAATGCTGGCGGCGAGAGCGAGCGGGCTCTTCGGGATTTTTTCCCCGGCCATGGGGCGAGTGACGCTGGTGGGCGCGCTCCTCGGCGTCGGTGCCCATGGTGGTTACTCGGCGTTGATGACGTGGCTGCCGACTTATTTGAAAACGGAGCGGCAGCTGTCGGTGCTGAGCACGGGAGGATACCTCGCGGTGATCATTTTTGCGTTTTGGTGCGGGTGTATGGCGAGCGCGCAGTGGCTCGACCGGATCGGCCGGAGAAGGAATATTCTGCTGTTTGCGGTCGGTTGTGTCGCCACGGTCGTCCTCTATTTGTTTCTGCCGCTGACGAACGAGCAGATGTTGGTGCTGGGGTTTCCGCTCGGTTTTTTCGCGGCGGGAATTCCGGCGAGTGTGGGCGCTTTTTTTAGCGAACTTTACCCGGCGGGAATGCGGGGCACTGGCGTAGGTTTCTGCTATAATTTTGGGCGCATCGCGTCGGCGGGATTTCCGTGGCTGGTTGGCTACATGAGTGAGTCCGTGCCGCTGGGCCGAGCGATCGGGATCGGTGCGGCGTTGGCGTATACACTTGTGATCGTTGCCGTGTGGCTGCTGCCGGAAACCAAGGGCCGGCGGTTGGACATTAACGACCACGAGAACGTTTTGGTAACGGCTGAGTCCAACGCGACGGTACGATGTGCCTGCAGATGAAGGCGCGCGCGGTTTTTTTTGCTTGGCTGGTGGGGGCGACCCTGGCGGTGGCAGGCGGTGGACGCAGTGCGGACCGCGTGACGATTTCTTCTTCTTCAACTCTGATTGCCGTGGATACACACGCCCATATTTTCCAACGCGTTTCCTCCCCGGTGGCGGGTGCCCGCTACGTGCCCAACTACGACGCGACGCTGACGGAACTTTTCCGGCGGTTTGCCGCGCACGCTATTTCCCACGGGGTGTTGGTGCAGCCGAGTTTTCTTGGGACCGACAACACGCTACTGCTGGCCGCCCTGCGGGCCGAGCCCGACCGATTACGCGGTGTTGTGGTGGTCGATCCGGGTATCGCGGCAGCGCGTTTGGCGGAGTTGGCGGCGGTGGGAGTGGTCGGCATTCGGCTCAATCTGGTTGGGCAGCCTCTTCCGGAATTTCAGGCGGCTCCTTGGCCGGCTTTGTTTGAGGAGTTAAAAAAGCTGGGCTGGCTCGTCGAGGTGCAACGCGAGGCGCGAGACCTTCCCAGGCTAGTCGGACCGTTGCTCGCGGCGGGACTCAACGTCGTGGTGGATCACTTTGGCCGCCCCGATCCGAAACTCGGGATCGAAGATCCTGGGTTCAAGTATTTGCTGGCGCAGGCGTGGACCCGCCGGCTTTGGGTGAAACTTTCCGGGGCCTATCGCAATGGACCCGACGACATCGGGGACGCGATCGCTGACGCGGCGGCGCCGTTGTTGTTGCGGGCGTTTGGGCCGGAGCGGTTGGTGTGGGGCAGTGATTGGCCGCACACGCAGTTTGAGCATGCGGAGGAATACGCCGATGCCCGCGGGCAACTTGACCGCTGGATTACCGACCCGGCCGCGCGGTCGGCGATCCTGCGCACTACGCCGGCGGCACTTTTTTGTTTTGAACCTGAGGTCGCGAAGAGTGCGGCGCGTTAGACTTTTCCTGAATAAGTAGAATACTCAGAATAACCCAACCGATGAAAATTAAAGCATCCCGATTCCTGATGGCGGCCCCTTGGCGCGCCGCCCTGTTCCTCGTCGCGACCCTCGGGTCGATGAACGCGCAGACCAAGGTTCCGCCGAGCGCCGCCGCCGGCCCCGCCGTGACCGACAACAAAGCCGACGTGTTCAAGCTGGAGGCGTTTAACGTATCCGGTTCGCACATTAAGGGAGCGAGCACCTTCACGGCGCCCACTCCGGTGCTCGTAATCAGCTATGAGAACCTGCTGGCGGTGGCGCCGATCAACATGGCGGAGGGCCTGAAGCAACTGCCGGCGATTGCTCCCGGCGGCGGGCAGACGAACGGTGGAGGCACCGGCAACAGCAGCGCCAATTTTCTCAATCTCCGTGCGCTCGGCGTTACCCGCACGCTGACGCTGCTCGACGGCAGGCGCTTCACGCCCAGCGGCCCGACGGGCCAGATTGATGCGAATCTCATTCCGCAAGGACTGGTTGACCGCGTCGACGTCGTGAACGGTGGCGCGTCTGCGGCCTATGGCTCGGATGCGGTCGGTGGGGTCGTGAATTTTGTGCTCAACAAAGAGTTCACTGGTTTCAAATCCGATGTGGTCGTGGGTCAGTCGCAGAAGGGCGATAACCAGGAATACAAAGGATCGGTCACCTACGGGACGAACTATCTGAAGGGCCGCGGACATATCATCTTCAATGCGGAATATGCGGTCAGCAAAGGCGTGAACGGCGATGGGCGAGCCTCCCGCCGGGAAGAAACCAACCAGATCCCCGATCCGACCAACACGAACAAAGCGGTGCGCGCGACGGACATCCGATCGCCGTTTACGACGGGAGGCCACATCATCAATGGGGCCGGCGGCACGGCGGCCAACAACGCGCAGATTCGCGGCATCAAGTTTGGTCCTGGTGGTACGCAGAGCCCCTACGATTACGGCAAGCTCTCGACCACGATCGGCACGACGAACGGTTTTCAGAGCGGCGGTGACGGCTTCCGCATTGGTACATCGCAGGAGATTGTCCGGCCCCTCAATCGTAAGAATCTGTTTCTCCGGTCTGACTTCAAGCTGCTCGATACCCTGACGCTCTTCGCGGAGGGATCCTACGGCGAGACCCTGATGGATCAACAAAACAGCCCGACGACGCACCTGCTCACGATTCAGCGCGACAACGCTTTTCTCGCGCAGGTTGCCCCTGATCTGGTGGCGCGCATGACATCGCTTGGCCTCACGTCGTTCACGATGAACCGCCTTACGATGGAGCGCGGGCTGACGGAATCCCACGTCAACGACAAGAACCGGCGCCTGCTCGTCGGTTTCAACGCCAAACTCGGCGATTGGAACTGGGAGAGTTCCTATCAATGGGGTACGAACGACATCGACATTCCGATCACCAATAATCTGATTCTCGCCCGCATGACCGTGGCTGCTGATGCGGTCTTGGTGGGCGGTCAGATTGTCCCGCGGGCGTTGGCGGCCAATCCCGGTGCGGTCGCCTTTAATCCTTTTGGGGCGGGTGCGCCGTCGCGGGCGGCCTTGGACTATGTCATGGGCACGCTGCAGTTTGCCGAGACGTCATCGCAAGACGTGGCGGACACCAAGATCACTGGCAACCTGTTCTCCCTGCCGGCGGGACCGCTGGCGGTCGCGGCGGGTACGCAATGGCGGCGCCTCAAGTCCGCCACGAAGACCGATGCACTCTCGGCGGCCTCCGGTTACCGTCTGGCGAACACCCTGCCGTTCTCCGGCGACTACACGATTATGGAAGAGTTCGTCGAGACGCAGGTTCCCCTCCTCCAGGATCTCCCTTTGGCCAGAAAGGTGACAGCCAGTCTGGCCGGACGGCACACCCGCTATTCCACGACCGGCGATGCCACGACGTGGAAAGTAGGCATGGTCTGGCAGCTCAACTCTGATCTCCGGCTGCGCGCCTCCCGGTCCCGCGACATTCGGGCGCCGAACATCAACGAACTGTTCACCAAAGGGACGCAGCAGAACGCGAACATCGACGATAATTTTCCCGGCGGCACCGGTCTGACATTTCAGGGCGTGCCCAGAGTCTCGAGCGGCAATCTTAACCTGAAGCCCGAGGTGGCGAACTCCGCGGTCGTGGGCTTCGTCTACCAGCCGTCCTGGCTGAAGGGTGCGAGTATGGCGATTGATTTCTACAGCACGAAGATCAGCGATGCCATCTTCCTCGCCGGCGGCCAGGACGCGGTGCGTGAGTGCGATCTCAATCCGGCCTCGCCGCTCTGTTCATTCGTGACGCGCGGGGCGACCACGGCCAGCGCGCGCGCGGTCATCCGCACGCAGATTTCTCCGGTCAATCTCAACTCCGAGCTTTCGCAGGGAGTTGATTTCGAGGCGAGCTATCGGGTGCCGCTCAATTCCTGGTTTACCAACGCCAAGCCCGGTAACCTGACGGTGCGGACCGTGGCGGGCTACATTGATGAATATTCCCGCGTGTCGCCGCTCGCCCCGACGATCAACTTCGCCGGCAACGGGACCGCGAATGCGGCGTCGGGCACCTCCGCGATGCCGCACATTCGCGGCACCCTGTCGCTGAATCATTCACGCAACGCGATCTCGAGTTTCCTGCAAATGCGCTACATCGGCCGGATGACGTGGGACAAGACCCGGATACTTGGGGTGACGACGGACTACAACGACGTGCCCGCGACCGCCTATTTCGACGGCCAGGTCACTTATCGGCTGCCGACGATGCGCCACAGTGGGCAGACGGAAATCTACGTGAACATGGCCAACCTTCTGGACCGGGCGCCGACCTACGCGCCGCGCACCGGCGGTGCCACGCCGATGCCCACCGATCCCGGCTTGTATGATCAAGTTGGCCGGATGTTCCGCGTGGGCGTACGGACGCGGTTTTAAATTGCCGTCGGTCGCTCACCCCGAGTGGTGTGAGCGACCGCGCTTATGTTTCGATTCATTTCCAGATCTATCGGCCGATCCGCCACGCTGGGCTGTGGGGGTGCCTGGCGGTTGTGGGCGGCGAGTCTGCTGATGTTTCCCGTGCTGCGGGCGACGGCGGCCCGGAGCGGCGTGGATGTTGAGCTGAGTGGCCGGCCCGTCCTCGGCCTGACGACCGCTTCGATTGTTGTGGTGGAGATCTCGAGTTTCAAATGCGCCCATTGCCGCACATTTCACGAGCAGGTTTTTCCGCTGCTGCGAAAGAACTACATTGAGACGGGCAAGATCCAGTGGGTGGTGGTCAATGCCTCGGACGATGAGTCCGAACAGCATGGCAAGATCTTCGCCCTCGCGCGCTGTGTGCATCGGCAAGGGAAATATTGGGAGATGCTGGACGGCCTTTTCTCGGTCGCCCACCGGGCGCCGAGCGCTCTCGAAGCGTTAGTCGCGAAGAGCCCGCTGCTCGACCGGAGCGAGTTGGCCGTTTGTCTGGCGGAGCGGACGGTGCGTGCCGCCGTCGCGAGTGATTTCGCCCACGCGGCGCGCCTGAAGATTCGAGGTACGCCGACGTTTGTGATTTCGAAGTGGAATGCGATTGGCCAACGCACAGAGGCGACCATCGCGGGCGCACAGACGTTGGTCCAGTTCCAGCGGGTTCTCGACGAACTGCTGAAAATGCCATGAGTCCGCGCGGAATAATCGGTAAATTGGGGCGGGCGCTGCGCGCGGTGTCCGTGAGGCGAATGGCCGTGCTGCTGGTGGCGGCGGTCGCGGCCGGACTCGGGACCGACTGGCTGCGCGGTGACGGGCGGTTGATCTTTCCGCGGCCGCTGCCGGTGTTCACCACGACCCCGCCCGCGCGATGAAGTTCGACCCCGCCACCCTCGTCCGCTGTCTGCTTGGGGCAATCTTCGTCGTGGCTGGCGCGCTCAAGATCGGCGCCCCGGGCGATTTTCACACCGACTTGGCGGCCTATGCCATTCCGCTGCCCGATTTCACGCTGCGCTTGATCGCAGTCGCGTTTCCGTTTCTGGAGATTTTTTGCGGGGCCGCGCTGCTGGTTGGCTACTGGCCTGAGACCGTCGGTGCGCTGGCGGCGGGCCTTTGCCTCGGGTTCGTGCTCATGCTGGGGCAAGCGGTGCTGCGTGGCTTGGAATTAAACTGCGGCTGTCTCGGAAACATTGAGTCCGGGTGGTTCCAGCAGCCGCCGGTGGCACTCGCCCGCGCCGCGCTGATGCTCTGGGCCGCGATCTGGTCGTGGTGCAATCCAGTGATGCCCGCGCGGCCGCCCCGGTTGACGTCGCGGGCTGACTTGGCGCCAACGCAGACTTTATGACCGTCACCGACCTTTTGACCACTGGGCTCACCGCGCCCGCGCCGAGTAGGCCCATTCTCAGGACTTTTTTAAAAAAACCGGATGAACCCAGAATCAAAAAAGTGAACGGCATGAATCGGCACGCCATGCTGGTGCTCCTCGTAGCCTGGGTAATCGCCAGAGCCTCTGCCAACGCGCAGCCGGCGGCGTCAGGTTCAATGGTGGGCCGCGTGTTTGATGCCGGCCGCGGCGAGTATCTCGAAAACGCGCGAGTTACCATTGAAGGCAGCAACACTGAGGCTCTGACCGATGGTATCGGGCAGTTTCGGCTAGCCAACATTCCCGCCGGCCGGGTGCGCGTGAAGGTTTTTTTCACCGGCTTGTCGGGTCTGAGCGAGAGCGTGGTCGTGAACGCCGGCGAGACGGCCGCGCATGATTTCACGTTCGGCGCGCCGGTCCGCGGCCAAGGATCGGAGGGAACGGGCCTGGTTAAACTCGCAGCGTTTCAAGTCTCCAGTTCCAAGGAGATGGAAAGCTCGGCCATCGCGGTCAACGAGCAGCGCTTCGCCAGGAATATCGTCAACGTCCTGTCGGCGGAGGAATTCGGCCCGGTGGTCGACGGAGCGATGGGTGAGTTTATGAAATTCGTCCCCGGCGTCCGCATGAACTACGTCAACGGCGACCCGCGGCTCGTCTCGCTCGACGGCGTGCCGGCCAACAATGTGCCGATCTCGATCGGCGGCTTCGACCTCACCACCGCCGGCGGCGGGTCAAACATGGCGAGGCACGTTCCGCTCGATCAGATCTCACTCAACAACGTCGCGCGCATGGAAGTGAATCGCTCGCCGACGCCCGACGTGTCGGGCTCCGCACTCGCCGGGTCGGTGAATCTCGTGCCCCGCAGCTCCTTCGAACGCAACCGGCCGACCTACTCCTATAGTCTCGCGTGGATGTGGAAGGACTCGGAACGCGCCTTCGGCCGGCGGACGCCTGGCCCTCGCTATGGCGGCGCCATGACCTATAAAATCCGCCCCGGCTTCGATGCCTCGGCGATCGTCCCGGTGAGCAAAAATTTCGGTTTCACGGTTTCGGCCGGCTTCTCTGAGCAATACTCGCCGCGGGATCGCGCCGGGCCGAACTGGCGCGGGGCCGCTTCCTCCTCTTCGGTCGCGACACCCACCAATCCCTATCTGGGAATCTTCGGATGGTATGATGGCGGCCAGGATACGACTCGGCACTCGTTCGCGACCACCCTCGATTGGCGGCCCGCCCCGTACGACCGTTTTTCCTTCGCCTTCAACTACGGTCTTTTCGAGCAACTCACCGGCCAGCGCTTTCAAACCCTGACGATCAACACGATCACGGCGGGCAACTGGAGCCCGACCCACGCCTACGGTTCGCCGAGCACCTTCCCCGCCACGGGCAGCACCGCCAACAACGGGCAATACTCGGTCGCCAACAGCGGTGCCCGGCGCTACGGCTTCACGGCCACGCCTTCGCTGCGCTGGTTCCACCATGGCCCGGTCTGGAAGGCCGAGGGCGGCGCGAGCTACGGCAGTTCCCGTATCCACTTTCAGGATGTCGACAAGGGCGCCTTCAACGGCGTGACCATCCAGCGAAACTTCGTGCAGGTGAAGTTTGACGATATTTTCCATCTCTATCCCCGTCAGATCACGGTCCTCGATCCGGCCGGCCGGGTCGTCCAACCCTCTCAACTCGAGACCTACTCGATCGTATCGGCAACCAGCACGCGCAAGTTGACGCGTGACAGCACGCGTCAGGCCTATCTCAACGTGCGCCGCGACTTCACGGTTAACGACGCCACGGTGACGGTAAAGCTCGGCGCCGACGTGCGCGCGCGCACCCGCGATGCGCGCGGGGTCGGCACGGAGACCTTCACCTGGGTCGGCGACGATGGTGTCGCGAGCACGACGCCGTTCAAGCAGAACGGCCAAGCCAACGACGACAGCGCGTTGCCCTTTCTCGACGCGACTTTTTCCGAACGCATCCCCACGTGGGGGCTGCCCAAGCAGCAGCACGTGGATAACGTAAAGCTCTGGGCCGACTATCAGGCCAACCCCCGGCACTGGACCCGCAACACCAACACCAACTTCATCAACGCCACCAATGCGTCGATGGTGGTGCATGAGGCCATCTCGTCCCTCTTCTGGCGCAACGATCTGTCCCTGCTCCGCAACCAGCTGAAACTCGTCGCCGGCGTGCGTGTCGAGCAGACCAACGTCGACGCCGAGGGGCCGCTGAGCGATCCCACGCGCAACTACCAGCGGGATGCATCCGGGCGGGTCCTGCGGGCCGCCAACGGCGCACCGCTCCTCCTCGTCCCGACCAACGCCGGTCTCGCCTACAGCCAGCTCACGCTCCTCGATCGTGGCTATCGCGCGCGCAAGGAATACCTGCGGCTCTTTCCCAGCCTTAACGCGTCCTACAACATCTCCGCGAATTTCATCGGCCGCTTCGCCTTTTACGAGTCCGTCGGCCGCCCGGATTACGACCAGTACTCCGGTGGCCTGACCCTGCCGGATATCGAGAATCCCAAAGCCACGGATAAGATCACCGTAAGTAATGCCGCCATCAAGGCGTGGCAGGCGCGCAGCTACGTGGCCCGCCTCGAATACTACTTCGGCACGGTCGGTCAGGTCACCGCCGGTTTCTTCATCCGCGATTTCACGAATTTTTTTGTAGACGTAAATGTCCCGGGTACGCCCGAGTTTCTGGCGACTTACGCATTGGACGCGCAAACCTACGGAGAGTATCCGGTCGCCACCCAGATCAATAATTCAGCGAACGTCCGGATGACCGGCCTGGAGTTTAACTACCGGCAAGCGCTGACGTTCCTGCCGCCGTGGGCGCGCGGAGTGCAGTGCTTTGCCAACGCCACCTCGCAACGTGCGAAGGACACGGATGAGCTGCAGGACATGACCCCGTTCAGCGCCAACTGGGGACTCAGCCTGACTCGTGCGAAGTGGAACCTGCGCATTAACGAGAACTATCGCGGCCAGAAACGCACCGGCCGGGTCACCGGCACGAACCTAGATCCGGGCACCTACAACTACTACAAGAAGCGCCTGTTCATCGATGTGAGCGGTGAATATTACCTGCGCCCATCGCTCGGCCTCTTTGTTTCCGTACGCAACCTGAACAATGCCCCGGAAGACCAAAAAGTCTACGGCCCGCGCACGCCGGACTACGCTCGGTTCCGCGCGCGCGAGGCCTACCATCCGCTCTGGACGGTGGGCATGAAAGGCGCGTTTTGATGAGGACGGCGCTCTGCGGCCACGCCGGTCGACTGGATTTCAGTCTTCGCCGGAGGCCCGACCTGCTAACCAGCGAAATGAATAATTCGATGAAGATCGATTGTCGCCAGAACCCCCGAGCGCGGCCGGTGGGTGATGGGGCCCGCCACCACCCGAGTCACGTCGTCGCGAATTGTGGCCGGACAAATCGAGCGCAGCCGGTGGGTGATGGGGCCCGCCACCACCCGAGTCGGAAAGCACCGGGCCTGGCCATCCCGGTGGGCGGCGCGGAGGGCCGCGCCAGCGATGGTCGTGCGCCACTGAATCTTCCCCATGGGTTCCGACTTTCTCCAGTGCCATGATCAGAACATTGTACCCATTTTTTTTGCGGACCCACTTGCGCCAGGCCTGCCGGGTGCTGGGCGGGCTCCTCATCGGCTCGCCGCTCCTGGCGCAGGTGCACGCGCAAGCGGCCGCGCCGCCGCCGGCCGCGCCGGCCGCGAGGCCTGCCTCGGTCCTCCAGCCGAGGGGCAACGTGCTGTTCATCGGCAACAGCTACCTCTTCGGTTCGGGTTCTCCGCTGCGTTACTATCGGGCCAACACCGTGACCGACCTGAACGGCACAGGATTCGGTGGCGTGCCGGCCGTGTTCAAGTTGCTCGCCAATCAAGCTGGCTTGGAATTCGCGGTGAACCACGAACTCGTGAGCGGCATGGGTTTCGATTTTCACTTTGAGAAGAAGGCCGACCTCATCGGGCGGTCGTGGGACCGCGTGGTGATGCAGAGTTTTAGTGCGCTGAACCGCGCCCAGCCGGGCGACGCGACCGTGCTCATTCGGGCGGCCCACCAGATCGCGGACCTGCTACAGACCAAAAATCCCAAGGTCGATATTCGCATGATCGCCACGTGGTCCCGCGCAGACTTGGTCTACCCGGAGACGGGGCACTGGCACGGCAAGCCGATCGAGCAGATGGCGAAGGACGTGCGCGCGGCCTACGACCGCGCCGCCGCCGGCCGCCCGCAGATTCGCGGCGTGATCCCGGTGGGCGAGGCGTGGAACCGTGCGTTCGAGGTCGGTGTGGCCGACGCCAATCCCTATGACGGAATTGATTTCGGCAAGGTGAGCCTCTGGGGCTACGACCATCACCACGGCAGCACCTACGGCTATTATCTCGAAGCGCTGATGGTTTTCGGCGATCTCACCGGACTCGATCCGCGCTCGCTCGGCAAAGGCGAACGCGCCGGGTTTGAACTCGGCCTCTCCGGCGCCCAAGCTGTCGCGCTCCAGCGGGTCGCCTACGACGAGCTGATGGCGATGAAGGGCCGCACGAGCCTGCCATCGTTTACCCCGATCGGTCCCGCCAGGTAGAGGGTCCCGCCAGCCGATGAATTTTTATTACCTCCGCTTTTTCCTGAAAACTGCCACTTAGCGAAATCCTCCAATAATGTCCTGCTCACTCCGTCGTATCTCGCTCGCTCAATGGATGCTGGTCGCAGCGGTGGGCGGAATCGCCTTCGGCTTGGCCGCACCCGGGTTCGCGCCGCATCTGAAGTTCATCAGCGACATTTTCCTGCGGCTGATTCGAGCGATCATTGCGCCGGTGCTCTTTGGGGTGTTGGTGCGCGCGGTCGGTAGCGTGGGTGGCATGCAGCACCTCGGGCGGCTGGGGTGGAAGGCGTTGCTCTATTTCGAGGTCGCCACGACGCTGGCGCTGTTGTTCGGCTGGTTGGCGGCCTTGGGCTTTCGACCCGGTGAGGGCATCGCGCTGGTGGCGAAGGCGACGGTGCCCGTCCAGGCGATGTCGTTCATGGACGTACTCGTGAATGCATTTCCGACCAGCATCGTGGATGCGATGGCGCGGGGCGATGTCCTCCAGATTGTCGTCTTCTGTTTTCTCTTCGGCATCGCGTGTTTATCTGTCGGAGAGAAAGCTCGTCCTGTGCTCGAACTGGCGGATGCCTTGGTGACGATCGCGTTTCGTTTTACGAACTTCATCATGTATCTGGCGCCAGCGGCGGTGTTCGCCGCCATGGCCGGTACGGTGGCTTCGGGAGGGGTGGACGTGCTGACCGGCTTGGCCCGCCTGTTCGCGGCGGCCTGGGGTGCCGAGCTCCTTTTCCTGCTCGCGGTGCTCGGCGGGTCGCTCGTCGCGTTTCGCGTGCCGCTGCGGCGTTTTGTCCATTTCGCGCGCGAGCCCTTTCTCATCGCGTTCGCGACCACGTCGAGTGCGGCGGCACTGCCCCAGACGCTGGCGAACATGGAGCGCTTCGGCGTGCCCAATCGAATTTTGGGGGTGGTCGCGCCGCTCAGCCTCAGCCTTAACCTCTGCGGCAGCACGCTTTTCTTGGGACTGGCCACGCTCTTCGTCGCGCAGGCCGCGAACGTTCCGCTGACCTTTGATCAGCAGCTCTTGATTTTGCTGACGCTCAAACTCACGAGCAAAGGGGTGGCCGGAATCCCCCGCGCCAATTTTGTCGTACTGACGGCGTTGTTTCCAAGTTTTGGCTTACCGTTGGAGGGGCTGGGTTTGCTCCTGGGCATTGACGCGCTGATCGATCCCATTCGGACGAGTGTCAATGTGATCGGCCACTGCGCCGCTCCCGTCGTCGTGGCGCGCTGGGAGGGGGTGGTTTTTCCAACGACCACAGAGGTCGATGTAGCCTTGTCGCGTTAAGCCGATGCCCGGCGGAACGCGTAACCGCCGAGCAACGGTGCGGCGAACTGCCGGAGGATGCTGACCTGGCCATAAGGGAGAAAAGTGGCGATTATTTTTATATCCAAAAAACGGATATGACTATTCGATCGTGAAGACGGTGGGAGCGGGGCGTCTTTTCGACGTCGTTTCCGGGCGCGAGATTCGCCTTTGCCTGCTCCAGGACGCCGGCGATTTCGCCGCATCTTTTCGCCGTCGTTTCGTGTAGCTTCGGCAAGCTGGCGGAAGCTTCACGACGTATCTCCAATTTCGGGATCATGGCGGTGTCGCATCGACGGGTGGCCGAGATCGGAGTTCCCGTTATAGCCCGCGAGCTACACCTCGAATTCCCCGGCGCGACTTTCCGACTGGCCCCGCGATGCGACGAAATCAGCGGATTGGAAAGTTGCCGTCGCCGCGTGGTTGAAGGTTCAGACCGACACCAGCAACCGATGGGCTGCCACCGCGCGCAATCTCGGAGCACCAAAGGCCGTGAGTCGCCGCCTCACTTTATCAGCAAACCCGAGCCGCTGCTGCGACAACAATTCCAACTACGTTTCTCCACACAGCGGCCTTGACGTGGTTCATTTATGGTCCACCTCGCGGCGATGCGAACAATCCGAGATCCATCGGCCAAAGACGTTTTTGCGATCAAGCGAACCATCTCCCGGACGCTCCGCTCCCGGTTGAAGCAGCGGGGAGTCACCCTGGCGTCTCTCGCCCGCGAAACCGGCACCAGTCGCACGGCGATCCGGAGAGTGCTCGACGCGAGCAACACCTCGATCACCCTTTACACCATCGTGCGGACTGCGCGCAGCCTCGGTTACCAAGTCCGTCTTTCCCTCGAACCATCCATCGAGAGAATTGAACGCGTGGAGGCGCCCGCCGAAGCCGTCCCTCTCATGCGGGACCTGGGCGAGGCTCTTGATCGCCTGCGAGCGCGCTGATGGACATCATCGTCCCGCACGCCATCAGGGGAAAGGAGTTGGGCGGACAGATTTCCGACGAGGCGCGGAAGCTTTTCGCGAAGCTCAAGGAGAAGCCTGAATTGGCGATAGGGATCAGTTCTCCCGGACTTCCCCCCAAGATCGTCGCTTCACAAAGTCTACGCGACGACCGGCGGCGGCGCGCGCCGGCTCCTGTTTTTCTGTCGGCACCCGGGCATCCCGCATCTCCCGCAACCTGCGGCCGCACACCCACCTTCCTCGAACCTGAATGAACGGTGGGTCCTCCTTTTCTATCGGAACAAGTCGGACTCGGTTGCGCGGAACATGAGCCCAAAGAACGCAGATTTCACCAGCCAGTTGGCGAAAAATCTCACCCTGGCCCTCGACGACATTTCGAACAGCACGCCGACCTCCCCAAGGTTTGACGTCGTGTGACCCACCGCGATCGCGGCGAGAGCCCACGACGCGGCTCGTCCGTCACGCCGCTGTTTCTTCGGACACGACCTCCGAAACGGGCCGTGATCTGTTCGCCGTCGGCTCCGCGGCGCAGACGTCTTCGCATACCTTCGCCGGGCTCCGCCGTCGTCACCACCTCCGCTTTGCTCCGATAGTTCCTTTCACGTCCCGCATTGTTACGTCCCCGCATGACGGCAGCATGACAATAGATTTCGATTACACGCTTGATCGTTCACTCGGCAGCGCTAGCCGCCTGCATGCAACTGAAAAACCCGACCACGTGTTTGCGAACCTCGCGGAACGGTGTCGCTAACCCAATCGGTTACACGAAGGCGGGACTTGGGATGAGGGCGGGCGGTGAGCGGGAGGCGTTTTTTTGTAACCCAATCGGTTACAGTCGGGAGGTTCGCGGCCCGCCGGTTAACGAAAGCACCGCGGAGGAATCAGGAATATCCGGGCGGGAAATTTCGGGGCCGCGCAGAGTAACCCAATCGGTTACACGAAGGCGGGACTTGGGATGAGGGCGGGCGGTGAGCGGGAGGCGTTTTTTTTGTAACCCAATAGGTTACAGTCGGGAGGTTCGCGGCCCGCCGGTTATGGGTGAGATCCCAACTCATCCCCGGATCAAACTCTGACTCGATATCAGCAGCGCGTTGGGCGATGCCGCCGCGCTGGGCTGGCAACGCGCGCACACCGCTTTGCGTCCGCGGCGTAAGGCCGCCTACACCACGCGCCGCCCGGGCCCCGAGTCACCGATGTGGAATGTCTGCAGCGGATTGCTCCGCCGAGAACTCAAGGCCTTTGGCGCCAAGACACGCCTGGCCCGTTACCTCGGGATCCCTCGCCAGCGGCTGAATAACTTCCTCAACGAAAAATCGCGTCTGCCCGACGCCGAGCTGACCCTGCGGATGCTCCATTGGATCGCCGAAACTCGCGCCGGCCGCGATCCGGCAATTTAAATTTTCGCCCGCCCGACGGGGCCGCCAGGCTCACTGGTAACCGATTGGGCGACAAAACGCGGTCTACGCGCAAAGCCTTTCAATGCGTCATCGACCTGGCTCACTGGTAACCTATTGGGTGATAAAACGCGGTGGTGACGGGTAGCTCGATCGCGAATGCGGCCGCCTGGCTCACTGGTAACCTCTTGGGTGACAAAACGCGGTGGTGACGGCGGTCTGGCCCGCGGCTTTTTTTGAGTGGGTCGCGGGGCCTCGAGCCGGATGGATTTTGGGCGCGTCGCTTTCGATTGCGGCCGGCGAGTTCGCACGACGTGGTTGGTGCGTCACCGGGGGCGAACTCGATGGGCTCGGCCGATCTGATGGCTGCGATCTGCACGGGGCGGGCTTTTAAAATCGAGAACTTTGTGCGGCTGGGAGATCGCGTCAGCCGAGTCGTTCGTAGGGCGGTGCGGACAAACCCATAATCGCGCTGAGATCAGCGAGGCTTCAAAAAAGGGTAAACGGCGATCACCGAAGTAATTGATTAACGGATACATTAAATCGAGGGTGGGTTGGGGTGAGGAGCAGGCTGTTGTTTCGCGGTCGTCTCCGCGCGCGGAGTCTCCGCTTCCGAGGTGGTGAGGGGCGAGATTTTCGGCAAGGCGGGCAGGAGGGCGCAGCGGATTTGCTGCCCGGATTCTCGATGAACTCAGGAACGATACCGCGCGGCGGGTTTCCCGGGTCACTTCGATAAGACCAAGGGGTTGGGACAAAACCGCTAGCAGGCGTGGTGGTGACGGCCCCTGCGGCGGAGGGGTGCACATCGAAAAAAGGCGTGGTGGGGCGGCGTTCTGCGGAGGGGTAGGCGGTGCGTGGGAGTGAATTGTGCGCACGTGCGCACAATGGGGGAAAGGCGTGGTGGGGGCGGCGTCCTGCGGAGGGGTGGGCGGTGCGTGGGAGTGAATTGTGCGCACGTGCGCACAATTGGGGAAAGGCGTGGTGGGGGCGTTGGCGTGGGGTCGGTGGGGAGAGCGGCAGAACGGTGAGAAAAACAAAAAAGATATTCGCTGGGCGAACGGGTTGGGGTGGCGGCGCGGGCGTCGCGAGGCAACGCTGGGCGACCTCGTGGATGAATGCGGCTGGTGGCGGGAGCGGGGTGGGAAGGACTGAACCTCAGGTGCGGGGCGGCTGGCGAGATGAGCGGGCGGGTGGGGTGGGGCGCCGGCGTGGTTTGGGCTGAGGCTGGCGGCGGGCGGGGAGGGGGCCCCAGATATCGGCCAAGAGAATGAAGAGGGCGGGCTCGGCTGCTTGGAGGTCGCCGGCGACGAAGGGATAAAAATCATTTGAGCCAAAGTAGCTCTCGGTCATCTCGGCGAAAAACTCCTTGGCGTTATTGCGGCCGTAGTGTTCGCGCCTCGCGCCGTAGCTGGTGAGGACCGACTGGTATTTTTCATTTTCGCGAAATTTTCTCCACGCGGCGAAGAGGCGCGGTTCTTCGAAACCGAGGACCTGATCGTGGTAGGCGTGGGCGAGTTCGTGGAGCACGACCCAAGGCATGCGGTGAATATCGAAAGGGGAGAGGAAGCCCTCGACGTCGGGGATGTGGACGCATTTTGCGAGATCCTCGCTATAACCGTGTTCGCGTAACCAAGCGCTGCTCGGATGATACTGCATCGGGTGGAGATCGCCGTAGTTAAAGTCCAACTGGATGGTTACGGCGCGCAACTGGGCGAGGGCGGGTGGGGGTACGACGAAGCTGATGGCGACGAGGCGGGCGTGGAGTAATTTTAAGGCCTGGTCGCCGGAAGCGGCCGCGGTACCGCTGAGCAAGCGGTCGTCGACGCGCACGCGCCAGCCCTCGATAAGGCGGGGCGTGTGGCTAGTCGGGAGGGCAGGGGTGGCGGCGGCGCAGGCGGCGACGGCGAGGAGGGCCGCGGTGAGCAGTTGATTAAGGGATCGCATGGGATGGAACTTAGGAGCAACTCCCGCAGCCGGTGGCGCAGGATTTTAATTTGCGTTCGCTGAGCCGTTGTTCGAGGGCGAGGGAAGCGGGGGTGATGGCGAGCCCGCCGAGGGAAGTGCAACGATGCTCGCGCGGCATCATCCTGGCGACATTTTTGGCGGCGTCGACGACCTGATCGAAAGGAATGAGGGGATCGAAATCGGCGAGGGCCATATTAGCGCACGAGACGGCATTGCTCGCGGCCAAGACATTTTTGCCGAGGCAAGGGGCCTCGACGCGGTTGGCGATGGGATCGCAGATCAGGCCGAGCATCGACTGAAACGCGAGGGAGGAAGCGGCGATGGCTTGGGGCAAGGTGCCGCCGGCCATGGTGACCAGAGCGCCCGCGGCCATGGCAGCGGCGGAGCCGCCCTCCGCTTGGCAGCCGCCGACCTCGGCGGCAAACGTCCAGCGGGTGGCGATGAAAACCCCGATGAGACCGCTGGCGAGCATGGCCTTGGCCATCTCCTCCTCTGACTTTCCCATCGTCTCGGCCATAGCGATCACGGCGCCGGGCAAGGCGGCACAGGCCCCGGCGGTGGGGGCGGCGACGATGACCCCCCCATGGAACTTTTTACCTCCATCAGGGCGGTGACGTAGAGCACGATGCGATTCAACGCCCCGCCATCGAGCAAGCGCCCCGCCTGCATGAGTTCGTGGAAGCGCCCGCTCTGGTGCCCGAGCACGCGGTCCTCGTAAGTCGTGCCGGCGATGCCGCGGGCGATGGAGCGTCGCAGGATGCGCACGATCACGATCATTTTATCGATGACCGCGCGCTCGGTGAAGTTACCCCGGGCCATCTCATACTCGGCGGCGAGTTTCCACAGCGGTGTATTTTTTGCGCCGTCGTGGGCGAGCATTTCCGCACAGCTGGTGAAAGGCACTTGGATAGCCTTGCGCGAAGGCACGGGCAGCACGGGGGCGAGCCGTTTGACGGCGGTCGCAGCCAAGCCGGCGGTGGGGACGAAATGGTCCGCCTTGACCTGGATGATTTGAAACGTGGGGCGCTCGTGTACGATGACCTCTTCGGCCTCGAAATGGGCGACGGGCCCCCTGGCTGCCAGATCAGGGTCTCATGGTAGCCGCCATCCATGTGCATCGGTACGCCATCGACGCTGATGACCGCCATCATGCCGCCTCCGGTGGAGAGGGCGATGAGTGAGTGTTGCTCGCGAGCGTTGCGGAGGGTGAGGCGATAGGTGCTGGGGTGCGGATCGCCGACGTCGACGGTCACGATGCGGACGGTGACGCCGGCGGCGGCGAGCGCCTGCGCCGATTGGGGCAGCCTTTCGTCGTCGGCCTCCCACCCGAGCAAGCCACCGAACAGGCCCACGTCCGAGCCCTGGCTTGCGTGCGTCAACGGCAGTGAACCCTCGCGATCGAATTCGACGAGCACGTCATTGATGTCGCCGTCCAGTAAATCCCGGGCGAGGCGACCGATGCGGAGGGCGGCGGCGCAGTGTGAACTTGACGGCCCGCGCATGACGGGGCCGATGACGTCGTTAAAAATGCTGACGGTGGGCATGAGAGGGAAAGGATGGCGTGGAGCCGCGACGAGTGGAGAGGAGGTGTGTGCGGAGAAAGCGGGGCGAGGGCTGATGGCGGTGGCGCGAGCGGACGACTTATTTTTGGCTGCGGGCCCTGGCTTGGGCTTGAATCTCCGCGCGTGCGCTGGCGAGTCGCGCGGGCCAGACAAATGAGGGTGCGGCGGCAGGCTCATAGCCGGCGAGATGCCCGGTGAGACGGGTGGCTGGCTTGGTGTATTTCAGCTCGGCGTCGCCGAAGACCTCGCGGCACAGGGCCGCGAGTGCGGGATCGTAGTCGATCAATTCGGCGCGGGTGTTGACGTGGTTATGATCGTGATCGTTTTCGCGATTATTATCGAACCACGATTGCACGCCCTCGGCAAAATACTCGTGGTGGTTGACGCTGGCGTATTTGCCCCGCCAGAGGCCGGCCTGTAAGGCGTCGTCGTAGGTTTTTTTCAGGCGGCGGTCGAAAGACGGGTCGACGTTGACCATCCCGCGCAGGTGGATGTTGTGGGCGAATTCGTGCATGAGGATGCACTCGGTTGGATAAGGATCGCCGGGTTAGCCGAGGACATTCTCCTCGGCGCAGGAGCAGAACGGATCCGTCGTGCTACCGCCCATACCCCTGGCCCGCGCGTCGCGAAAATCTTTGGGGACGAGCTGAGCCTATTCGGGGAGATCGGTGGTGAATTCGTTGTGCGCGATGATGCACAGACGTGCGCCGCTCTTGATCATCGCCGCGCGCACATCGGGGCGTTTGGCGAGCATCCTATCGGCGAGGTAGGCGGCCTCCTTGAGCGCGTAGGGGTTTACGCGGGCCGAGGCGACGATGGTGAAGCCATGGGCGCTGACGGCCTGGGTGTAGAAGGCCGGCACGCCCAGAGGACCCGGTGGGTCGAAGCGAAAGCCCTGAACGGGCACCTCGGAGGAGACGAGCGTTTCGCTCTGGTCTTCGTGACTCACGAGGGCGAACTGATGGCCGATGGTGGTGGTGAAGACGGTCGCCTGGCCGGCGGCGATCGAACCATGGGCCACGCGCGTGCGGTCGGATTTGAGCCAGAAAATAGTGATGGGATGGCGGCTGCCGTTGATGATCTGCAGGCGAGGACGTAGCGGGGTGGCCTCGCTGGCAACGGGATCGGCCGCGGCCAGCGGTGCGACGGCGAAGAGACCGCTGGCAAAAATGGCGGCGAGAGACCGGAGGGGACGCATCGACGAACGAAGGAGGCGCGGCGCGGGTCAAACGGGATTCAAATCGACGGTGGGAGATACCGATGGAGGTATTCGGTGAGAACCGTGAAGAAATGTCTTTCGGTATTTTTCCCCTCGCTCAAGGCATGGGAGCGACCGGGGTAGGGCAGAACGGTGAAGAGTTTTTGGTGCGCGATGAGCTCATTTACGAGCTGCTCGGTACCCTGAAAGTGGCCGTTGTCATCGGCGGTGCCGTGGATGAGGAGCAGGTTGCCCTGCAAGTGGGCGGCGTGGGTGAGGGGTGAGCCCTCGCGATAGCCCTCGGCATTATCGCTGGGCAGGCCCATGTAACGTTCCTGATAAATGGTGTCGTAGAGGAGCTGGTTGGCGTTGGGCGCGACGGCGAGGGCGGTTCGGTACAACTCTGGGTAGCGGAAGATGGCGTTGAGGCTCATGCTACCGCCGCCGCTCCAGCCCCAGATACCGACGCGGGCCGGATCAACAAACGGCCAGCGCGCGAGCAACGCGTTCGCGGCGGCGGCCTGTTCCTGCGCGGCGAGAATCCCGATCTGCCGGTAAATGACCTTACGCCACTCGCGACCGCGCGGAGCCGCCGTACCGCGATTATCGACGCTGGCGACCACGTAGCCCTGTTGCGCGAGCAGCCAGTGCCACAGCCCGCGCTTCCCGCCCCACGCATCCTGGACCGACTGGCTGGCGGGTTCGCCATAGACATGAAATAACAGGGGCTGTGGTGGCAGGTTCGATGACGTCGGCGGCCGGAGGCACCACGCGTCGAGCGCAACGCCGCCGCCGATATCGACGCGGAGAAATTCCGTGACGGGCCGTTTGAGCGCGGCGATTTTTTCGCGGAGCGCGGCATTGCTCACCAACACGCGCACGACGCGATGCCCGTGCACTTGGATCAGCTCGACGACGGGCGGAGTTGTGAAATTCGAATACGTGTGGACGGCCCATTGGGCGTCGGGAGAAAACTCATAGGTGTGCCACCCCGCCTGATCGGCTGGTGAAACTCGCTCGGCCGCGCCGCCCGCGAGGTGCGTCCGGTAAAGGTAGCGCTGGGTGGCGTTGGCGGGTGAGGCGGCATAGTACAGCCAGCCGCCGGCGGGGTCCACGGCCTCCGCGTGGATGATATCGAAGGCCCCGTGGGAGACGGGCGTTAAACTTTTTTCCCGGGTGCTTGCTGCATAAGCGTGACGCCAGCCGGTGCGTTCGCTGAGCCAGAGAAAATCTTTACCACCGTTTAGCCACTGAATGGGATTCACGTTATCGACCCAAGCGGGATCGGTCTCGGTGAGGACGGTGGTGGTCTCGCCGGTTGTCGGATGGGCGAGCATCACGTGGTGGGTATTTTGCCGCCGGTTCAACTGCTGGATCATGAGACGCGATCCGTCAGGCGACCACTCCATGTGCGGAAGATAATGTTCGCGCGGATCGCCCGGCACGTCGAGCCAGCGGGTGGCGCCACCCGTCGCCGCGATCACGCCGAGGCGGGTGGCGGAATTGGTGGTCCCCACCTTGGGATAGGCGAACGAGGTGATCTGGGGGTAGAGACTCGTGGTGTTATCCAGCAGGTGGAACGTGCCCACGCCACTCAGATCAAACTGCCAGAAGGCGATGGCGGTGCCGTCGGGGCTCCAACGAAAACCGTGGCGGATGCCGAGTTCCTCCTCGTTGACCCAGTCGGACGTGCCGTTGATCAGGGTGGCCGAGCCATCGGTGGTCAGGGCGGTGATGCGGAGTGCGGAGAGTTCCTGGACGTAAAGATTTTGGGCGTGGACGTAGGCGACCCGCGTGCCGTCGGGCGAGAATGTGGCAAACATCAGCGTGGCGGCGGCGGCCTCGCCGCCCAGCCGCCGGAGTTCGCGCGTGGCGACTGCAAGGACCCAGTAGTCGCCACGCGTGCGGTGCCGCCAGACGCGCTCGCTCTTGGTGAAAATCAGCAGCTGGGACTCGTCGGCCGAAAACACGAAGGACTCCACCTTCAGCGATTTTTCCGCTCCTGGAGGAATGAAGGCACCCGCGGGCACGAGAATTTCTTTGTGGCCGCTGACAAGATCGTGACGGACCAAGTCGCGTCCAGCGTCTGCGCGGGAGGTCGTCGAGGGAACTTCTAAGGTAAAATAATTCGCGCGGAGGCGGCTCCAAACGACCGTTCCGCTTTTCTCGGTCTGAAATTCCTCGGAGCCGAAAATGCGCCCGATGGTGAGGGTGGCGGCATCGAGGCCGCCGCCGGCGGCGTCGCGGCGCGGCTGCGCGGGAGGGAAGGGCGCTTGCGCGTGCACTGGCAGAGAAAAGGCGGCCGAGAACGTGGACAGCGCGAGAAAAACCGCCCGCGCGAGTTTCATCGCCGAGGCGAGATTTTTTCCAAGCGTGGCTGCATCAACGCCTCGATCTCCTCGGCCTCAATCGGGATATCCGCCATGAGATCGATCGGGGAGCCCGCGGTGAGGACGACGGTGTTTTCCAACCGCACGGCGAAGCCCTCCTCGGGAATGTAGATACCGGGTTCGACGGTGAGGACCCAGCCGGGCGCAAACGGTTGCTTCAACAAGCCGACATCGTGCACGTCGAGCCCGATGGGATGGCCCACGCCATGCATGAAATATTTTTTTACGGCGGGCCGATCAGGATCCTGGCGCTTGATCTCGCGCGGCTTGAGCAAACCCAGTCGGAGCAGTTCTTCCTCGACGATCTGCTCGGACTCCTTCTGCCAGTCCTTGTGCAGTTTGCCGGGGACAGCGGCTTTGGTCACGGCCCGCAGGCTGCGCAGCACCGCGTCGTACACCTGCCGCTGCCGCGGGGTGAAGCGGCCGTTGACTGGAATCGTGCGGGTGAGATCCGACTGATAGTTAGCGTAGCAGGCGGCCACATCGAGCAAGAGCAGATCGCCGTCGCGGCACGGCTGATCGTTTTGGTTGTAGTGCAGGGTGCAGGCGTTGGCGCCTGCCGCGATGATGGGGTTATAGGCGAAATGCGCCCGGTGCCCGATGAACTCGTGCGCCAGTTCCGCCTCAGCGGCGAACTCCATCGTCCCCGGTCGCACCGTCCGCAACAGGCGGCGAAAGCCCTGCCCCGTGATCCCGCAAGCGCGCTGAATGAGGGCGAGTTCGGCGGCGGACTTGACGACCCGCAGTTCGTGCATCAGCCGAGCGAGGCGGCGATACTCGTGCAGTGGATATTTTGTGCGGACCTGTTGCACGAACCGGGCCTCGCGGGTCTCCACCTCGATGACCGCGCGGCCGTGCTCGTTGGTATTCAAATAGACGTGCGTCAGCTCGCACATCAGTTTGTGAAAAATTGCCGGGAACTCGGTGAGCCACCTGATCTCTTTGACGCCGGAGATGCTCTGAGCCTCGGTCTTCGGATGCTTGTGGCCCTCCCAAGTCTTCAAGTGAGCGTTCGGTTCGCGGATGAACAGAATCTCGCGCATTTTTTCGTCAAAAGCGTCGGGTGCGAGCACGAGGATGGTTTCCTCCTGCTCGATACCGCTCAGGTAAAAAAGATCTGAGTTGGGCGTGGGGATTTTGGTACCGTCCGCGTTGGTTGGCGGGATATCGTTGGCGTTGACGACGGCGAGGGAGCCGGTGGGGAGCCGGCTTTTCAGGCGCGCGCGATTTTCGATGAATAACGTGGAGGCGATGGCTTCGTGACGCATGGGAATAATTTCTGAGCAGAAGTGCGCGAGAGCGCAAGTGAACGGGTGCGCAAGTGCGTGAGTGAACGGGCGCGAGTGCGTGAGTGGGCGGGTGGGCGGGTGCGCCAATGAACGAGTGAACGGCTGCGCGAGAGCGCGAGTGAACGAGAGCGCAATGAACGGGTGCGCGAGTGCGCGGCCGCGCGAGAGCGCGAGTGATCGGGTGCGCAAGTGATCGGGTGCGCAAGTGATCGGGTGCGCAAGTGCGCGAGTGCGCGAGTGCGCAATTTCGCGGCTGCGCAAGTTCTCGAGTGCGCGAGTGCGCGGCCGCGCGGGTTGGCAGAGGTTCGGATTTTCGTACGGGGTGGGGGCGGCCCGTCCGGGGTTTTATCGGCGGCTCGGGCGCTTGGCTTTGGGCGTGGGGCTGGCTTCGCCCTCACCGGCGTTGGGCAGGGTCTGGAGGGTGCGGACGAGTGCGGCTTTCTGGTCCCACGGAATCGTGCGGCTGAAGAGGACGGGATAGTTTTCGTAACCGTGCCCTGCCACGCGGTCGCGGGTGAGTTGGGCGAGTTGCGTGTCGTAGTGCCCGCGCAGGTTAGCGAGCACCGCGGAGTGGCGGGGATCAGCGGCGACGTTGCTCATCTCGTAGCGATCGAGGGTGAGATGAAATAATTCCTCCGTCGGTTGCATGCCTTCGCCATAATACCAGTAGATATATTTCCAATCCCGCGTGACGATCGCCATCGATTGGGCGGAAGCGGTGCCCCAAAAATTAAAGAGCGGTAGGAAATCGCGGACGGTGCCTGCTGGATCGGCGACCAGCGGCAGCAGATTTTTTCCGTCGGTGCCAGCGGGGGCCGGCGCGCCGGCGACGGCGCAGAGCGTCGCGGCCAAGTCGATGTTCCCGGTTACCGCTGCGCAGACTCGGCCCTGAGACGCCGCGGGCAGGCGCGGATCGAAGATGATCAACGGTGCCCGCGAGGCTTCCTCATAAGGGAGCACCTTATCGCCAAAGCCATGGGCACCGGCGTTGTAGCCGTTGTCGGAGGTGAAGATGATGACGGTGTTCTGGTCCAAGCCCTGGGCCGTGAGCTCGGTGCGGATCATGCCGACCGCGGTATCGATGCCGGTGACGAGGGCGTAGTATTTTTCGGCGGAGCCGGGAAAATCGGTGATCCATTCGCGATATTGATTGGCCGCGCGGCTGCTGCGGGCCTGCGGTGATAAATGTGCGCCCTTGGCCACGCCATAGTTTGGCGGACGCGCCAAGGTCTTGCCGGCGTAGAGTTTCAAGTCGGCGGGATCGGGTGTGAACGGGAGATGCGGCGCCTTGAAACTGATGCTCAGGCAAAACGGCTTTCCGCGTCGCCGCGCGGTCTTCAGGAAATCCTGGGCCCAAGCGCCATAGGCCCGCGAGCAGTGCGGGTACTGTTCCGCATAGCGGGCGATCCCGGGGTTTTTAGCCGTTTCATAAAATGTCTGGCCGGGGCCGCCCGCCCACTCGTCAAAGAAGGCGGCCAGGGCGGCGAACTTCTCCCCGTGCAACTCAAAGCCGATCTTGCCGGCAAAACCCGTGTAATACCCCGCCTGACGCAGGCGCGCGGGGTAGGCCGTTTCGAGAAACCGGCGCTCCAGATCGCCGTGGCTGAAGTTGGCGCCATGCCGGTATTCGTAGAGCCCCGTCATCACGGTGCTGCGGCTCGCCATGCAGATCGCCGTGGTGTCGTAGTGATTCAGGAAGCGCACGCCCTCCTGCGCGAGGCGGTCGAGGTGCGGGGTGATCACGTCCGGGTTCCCGCTGTAGCCGACGGCCCCGGCGGCCAAGTCATCGGCGAGGAGGAAGATGATGTTGGGCCGTTCGACGCCGCGGAGCCCAGGAGCGGCAAAGACGAAAGTGAGCGCGAGGGTGGCGAGGGTGGCGAGGAGGGCGAGGAGCGGGCAGGTAGTTTTCATGTCAACGGGGACCGCGCGGCACGAGCACGTAGGTGATCGGCAGGGCGCTGGCGGGAAGATTATAGGTGATGCTCCAGCGTTGGGTAGCGGCGACGTAGTCACTTTGCCAATACGCACGAGCCGCGTCGCCTTGAATAACGGGTGCACGGCCGGTGGACGTCAGCCGAAATAAAGAGACCGCGTCAGCGGCGATGAGCTCAGTGACGCGGAGGGGCACCCAACCGAGACCCCCTTGAAGGGTGAACGCGACCTCGCGGGATTCGTCGCCGGCTATGGCCAAAGGCCACCCGGTGATGGGCGCGCCCTGAGCGATTCGGAGGATCGGCCGCTGGCCGGCGGCCTCGCGGTGCACGACGCGCCACGTGTTGGCGTCGGTCGCGAGGGCGGCGGCGAATGATTCGTCGGGTCCGTAGTAGCGGGCGGCGGCGAGCGGAACCGGCAGCAACTCGATCAGCGCGTCCACGGAGTCGCCGGCGAGGAGCGCGGTGAGGCCGGGCGGGGGCGCGAGTTCTGCGGCGAGCGCAGGTTTCTGGCCGCGGCTGGCCACCGCGGTGAAAAAGGGCGCGAGCACGTTCTGACCGCCCAGGGTGGCGCGCCACGCCCGGACAATCAAACCGCGCGAGGCCTGGCCATTTTTCGCGAGATCGGAGCGAGCTTCGCCATGCAGGGAAAGCCACGGGGCGTCGCCGCGGGCCTCAGCGGGGGGCAGCAAGCGGGCGCCGGATTTTGGGGTCGGTCGATGTTCGGCGGTGAGGCCGCGCGCGTCGCCCCACGCGATCAACGGAGCGTCTTGGTCGTTATAAAAATCTGCCCCGAGTTGGAAAAATGCCAGGCGGGAAAACTCAACGGGCTGGGTGATCTCGTAGTGGAGGCGGACATAGACCCGCAGGCAATCATCGGTGCGCGGCAGGAAGACCTCAGTGCGGCTGCGGATGGCGTCATCGGCGGAGATCTCCTCGTAGATTACGTGGGCGAGATTGGGGCCGTGGCTCGCGTAGCGGGTCACATTGGCTTTGAAAGGGATGTAGCGCCCCTGCGGATCGAGGCGGACCATGGTATCGCCGCCGCCGACATTGCTGGTCCAGGCCCAGCGTTCGTCCTGGGCAAAGCCCTTTTGAAAGAGCGGACGGAAGTCCGTGAGCCACGCGCGACGCATGACGCGGCCCGGTTGGAAGCAAATTGATTCGCCGAAGGCGCCGAGGGCGAGTTGATCCCAGAAGCCATTGTGACCCCACCCGACCAATGACAACTGCGCGACGGAAGCCGCTGGTAGGCCGCCCCAACGAGCGAACGTGGTGCCGTACTGAAAGGCGACGCGGGCATGGGCCGGTACATTGAGCTGGGTGCGGCCATGCATCCAAGCGCCCGCGTAAGGCAGCGGCGCGGTGGCTTTAGCCTGATGCCAATTCTTGCTGATCTGCACGGGCAGCCCGGTGGGCCGGCCTTGCGGGTCGACGATCATCGGCACGTATCCGATAATTGATTTCACGGGGTTGTGCTCGAAAGTCAGTCTGATCGGCTGGGGATGTGCGGAGTGATTTTCGACGGTCACCGCATAGGCTTCCCAGGCATCGAGCATGGCCTCGGGGTAGTTGCCCTCGGGCGCGGCCGGCCAACGCGGCGCGTGGAGTCTAATCGTCGGGCCGGATGCTTCGCCCGGCCAGATGACGGTGGCGTGGCCCTGAGGGTGGGCCGGCGTGACGCTGACGATAACTTCGGCGGGCCCGGGCAGGGGGTGGCGAGGCGGTGGGCCGGGTACGGTGAGCACGGCCCGTTGTTCGAGTTGGGCGGGCCAAAGGGTACCGACGCCAGGGTTGGCCGCAGCGGTGCCCGTGGTGGTTTCCAGCCGCAGGCTCATCTCCGCCGCGCCGAAGGTTTCCTCGGGGTGGACCACGAGGACGAGGGTGAGGTGGTCGGCCCAAGCGGCGACCTCGAGCCGCGCCGCCGCGCGCAGGGCCTGCCCGTCGGCGGTGTGAAAAGAGAGTTCGTGCAACGTGAATTTCTGAAAGAAGCGACCGCTCTCAATGATGCGCACGGGAAAATCCAGCGGGGTGCTGGGCTGGCCGCGGGCGTTGCGGGCGAGGGGCCGCCGGCCGGTGCAGCGATAGGAAAGCTCGCCGACGCGAATCGCCAAATGGAGCTCCGCCGGTGGCAGTGGGGCCGCCGTGAGCGTCTCGGAGCTGACCGCGGTTTCGCTGGCGGGGGCGGGCCGGCGGGCGAAGCCGGTGATGGCGATTTTCTCGGTATCGAAGTCGGCGGCGAAATACCCGGTCGCGAGGCGCAGGTAACGCCGGTCGGAAGAGTAGGCGGCGTCGCTCGCATCGATGGGGACGGCGTGAGTGACGTAGGGTGGTCCGTCGCGCCAACTCAGCACGGTATGGTCGCCCAGCTGCGGCATCGTGGCGCTCACCGCCACTTCGCGCGGGGCCGCGCCCGCGAGGTCGCAGGCGCCCGCGACCAGCGCAAATTGGGCGAGGCGTCGCAGGCCCGAGTGGAGACGGCGGGCGTGGGAAATTACGCGCGAGCGCCGGGTGCGGTGGGCGAGCGCGCTCATCCTAGGTCGCGCAGCAATTCCCTGGGCGCGGCGATTTTCAAGGGCGGAGAAACTCCTCGCGACTGATTTTGCCGTCGCCGTTTTTATCGAATTTTTTGAAACGGGCTGTGAGGTTGGCCCCGCCCGCCTGGGCCGCGAGGTATTCCGCCAACGTGAGTACGCCATCGTGGTTGGTGTCGATGCGCGCGAAAGCGGCGGCGCGGTCGAGCGGAGCTTTCTGGGCTGGCGTCGCCGGGGCGGCGATGGGCACGGCCGCGCGATCGGCGGCGCTGATGCAGGCCGGATCGACCGCCGTGGGCATGGTGGCTTGCCAAGCGAGCGCGAGCTGGGTGAGGCGGGCGACGATTTCTGGATGATCTTTGGCGACGTCGATGGCCTCGGTGGGGTCGGTGGTGAGGCGGTGTAACGCGACGCGTTTGGCATCGGTGGTGAGGGCGAGTTTCCAGTCGCCCTCGCGGACGGCCAGCCGCGGCCACCAATCGGGTTCGGCCGCCTTACCGGTCCATTCCCAGAAGATTGGCCGCGTGCGCTGGATGGGTTGGCCGTTGAGCGCGGCCAGCAGATTCTCGCCATCGCCGCGGTAGTCGGCTGGCAGCGGCACGCCGGCGGCGGCGCAAAGGGTCGGGAGTAAATCGACGGCGGTGAAGGCCGTCGCGTTATTTTTGGCGCCGGCCGGCGTGTGCCCGGGCCAGCGCACGATGAACGGTACGCGCACGCCGCCCTCAAACAGGCTGCGTTTTTGGCCGCGGAGCCCGCCGCTGGAACCGACGCTGTAATAGCCGCCGTAGCCGCCGCCACCGGGTTCTCCGGCGAACTTCGCTTTCCCCTGATCGGTTCCGGTGGATTCGGGGCCGTTATCGCTGGCGAAGAGGACGATCGTGTTTTGCTCCACCCCAGCGGCCTTGAGCGCGGCGAGCACGCGGCCGACGGCATTGTCGCCATCGGTGATCACGGCGGCGTAAACGCGTTTTTGTTCGTCGAGGTGGGCCCACTTTTCCATCGACGCTCTCGTCGGGACGTGCGGGAGGTGACTCTCGTGGAGCCAGACGTTGATGAAGAAAGGGCGTTCGTGGTTGGCATGGATAAATTTCGCGGCGTTGTCGGGCGTGGCGTGTAATTCTGCGGAAGGCATTTCCGCGCCGCCGTTGAAGATCGCGGCTTCGTCGAAGCCGTAGGCGGCGGGAGCGGGCGCGCCGTGAGTGTTGCGACTGGTGAGATGCCACTTGCCGAAATGGGCGGTGCGGTAGCCGGCCTTTTGCAAAAAACGGGCGATGGTCGGGGCACGCGCGTCGAGCCAGTCGGGCATGGCGCGGTCGCGGTTTTGCTCAGGCGTGGCGAAATGTTGGTGGATGGCGTAGCGCGCGGGGAAGTGTCCGGTCAAAGCCGCGGTGCGGCTTGGTGAGCAGACGGGATTGAGCACGTTGAACTGCTGGAAATCGATGCCCTCGCGTGCGAGTTGATCGAGATGGGGCGTCGCGAGCCACGGGTGGCCATGACTCGACAGGTCGCCCCAGCCCCAGTCGTCGGCGAAGATGAAGACGATATTGGGCCGCGCCGGCGGTGTGGCCGGCAGGCCGGCGCGACTCGTGGCGGGAGCGAGGGCACTCAGGGCGAGAAAGAGAAACCAAGTGAAGCGGAGGAAGGGCATAGGTGGGGCGGATGAAGTGACCGCAGGACGGAATAAAAAAAGCGCTGGGCGATCCGTGGTCAGCGAGAAGCATGGACCGGGAGCCGAAACCCGCGGCGACCTGGAAACCGCCGCGCGGCGACTGAGTTGGGCCGATGCAGACGACGGCGAGGGCGTGTCAACGGTGGCTAGGAAAGAAAACCGCAGCGAACGCGCGGATGCTCGAGGAAGAGGCCGACGTGGGCGGCCAACGCGGCGAACCCCAAGGCGAGGCGCGGGAGTTTTTTTAAAGTCATTTTTGGGCCTGAAAAAAGTGGCGGGCTGGGCGGTGGGTGCGGCGGGTGAAGGCGGTGGGCGCGGTGGGCTGGGCGGTGGGTGCGGCGGGTGAAGGCGGTGGGTGCGGTGGGTGAAGGCGGTGGGTGCGGCGGGTGAAGGCGGGCTGGGCGGTGGGCGCGGCGGGTTACTTCGCGAGAATCGCCTTGAGCTGGGCCTGCATCCGCGCCGCTCGCTCGGCTTGCTCTGAAAATAGGTTGTGTTGTTCGGCTGGATCGGTGCGCAGGTTAAACAGTTCGGGACCCGCGGACGCGCCCTTACCGGCCTTGGCCCCTCGCGCTCTGGGCAAAATTAATTTCCAGTCGCCGTCGCGCAGAGTCCAGAGGTCATGGACAATCGGGGCCCGCGGCGCGGGGGGCTTGGCTGAGTCGAGCAGGTAGGGCAGGAAACTCACGCTATCTTCGGCCATGCCGAGTGGTACCTGCCGGCGGCCGACCAGCTCGCCGAGTGTCGCGAAGACATCTGAGAACACGATGGTTTGGGTGGAGACGGTACCTGGGGCGATCTGGCCCGGCCAGCGCGCGATGAAGGGCATCCGGTGGCCGCCTTCCCATGAAGTGGCCTTTTTCCCACGCAGATTTCCCGCCGCGCGATGGCCGAATTTTAGGGTGTCCTTGTCGTCCCACACGGGGCCGTTATCGCTGGAAAACATCACGAGGGTATTTCGCGTTAGGCCGGTGGTATCGAGCGCGTCCAAAACCTGGCCGACGAGGGCATCGACCTGCATGACAAAGTCGCCGTACAGGCCCGCACCGCTCTGGCCGCGAAATTCCTCCAACGGAAGCCACGGCGTGTGCGGTGAGGGCAGCGCGAGATAAAGAAACAACGGTTTCTCCTGCTTCCCCGCCGCGTATCGGCGAATGACCTCGAGGGCTTCCGCCGCGAAGCGCGGGGTCACGGCGGCGTGTTTGAAATCTGGCGCGACCAGTCCGGCTCGCCAGAATGCGCCCTGGATGTTGCTCCAGCCGTCCGCCTGCCCGGCGCTGGTGCTGGCGGCGATGAGGTCGGTGGGTGGCAGGAGGGGAGTGCGGCCGCGGATAAAAAAATACGGGGGGATATCGAGCGAGGCGTGCATGCCGAAGAACGAATCGAAGCCGCGATCCAGCGGGCCGCCGCGCAGCGGTTGCGTGTAATCGAAACTCCCTTTCGCGTGGTCCGCAGTCACGAAGCCCTGGTGCCACTTGCCGACCATGGCGGTGGCGTAACCATGCTCGCGGAGCAACGTCGCGATGGTCATCCGGCCTTCCTCAATGGCGGGTCCTCCTCTTAAATCGAGGGCGGCCCGCACCGCAAAACGCCCGGTGAGGAGGGCGTAACGCGACGGCACGCAGACGGAGCCACCCGCATGCGCATCGGTGAAACGCATCCCCCCGGCCGCGAGTCGGTCGAGGTGGGGTGTGCGGATCTTGCTCTGAGGATTGAACACGCCGACATCGCCATAGCCGAGGTCATCGGCGAGGATGAATAAAAGGTGGGGTCGCGCGGGAGCGGCGGCGGTGAGTGGAACGGCAGTGAAGAGACCGAGCAGACCGGCGAGCAGACGAGGGAGACGCCAAGTATTCATGAGGGTGGTGATGACCGCCCCGAGGGTAAGCGGCAGCTGCATCAGGGAAGGAGGCCGCGCCGGGTTAAAGCCAATTTATGAACATGGAGCCCTTTTCCTGCCCCGATTCGTTATCAGGTATCAGGCCGACCCCTCGGATCTCCTGCTCGGATTGCTCGCCCAGCTTGACTGCCGCCATATGGCGGCATTTGTTTGGCCAAATGCCGACGCTGATCATCACCGATCTGCCCTACACCAACAATCTCCGGGTGGCGGAGATTGTGCGGGACGGCATTCCGGCCCGCGCGCTCAGGATTTTTGCCGACACCCTGGGCCTCAATCTCACGGACTTCGCCCGGGTCGTGCTTATCCCGCGCCGGACCTTGGAGCGCCGCATCGCGGCCAATGCGGTCCTTCGTACCGTGGAATCGGAACGGGTCGTCCGACTTGGACGGATTTTTGCCAAGGCGAAGGATGTGTTCGAGGATGGTAACGAAGCCGCGACCTGGTTGAGCGAGCCTCTGGATTCGTTGGGCGGCCAAACGCCGCTGCAGTTGAGCAGCACCGAGCCCGGGGCGCGCGAGGTCGAGCAGATTCTCGGGCGCATCGAGCACGGCGTCTTCTCCTGATGATCGTCTGGCGGATCTGCAAAAGAAAGTGGGCCACCTCCGCATTCTCCGGGCTCGGGGCGGCGGAAAACCCGGGGCGCTGGAATTCCGAGGGGAAAAAAGTCGTTTATTGCGGCGAAACGCGCGCGCTCGCCGCCTGGGAAATTCTGGCGCATACCACCAGTAAACGGTCGCTGCGGCGGGCGCGATTCGTGGCAATTCCGGCCGATATACCCGACGAATTGATCGCCCGACCATCGCGATTTCCCGCCGACTGGGATGCGCAACCCGCAACTGATTCGACAAAGGCGTTTGGCGATAGGTTTCTCCTCTCGGGCACGTTTCCGGTCCTGCGCGTTCCGAGTGTGACGGTGAGGGGAGAGTTTTGCTTTCTCCTTAACCCGACCCACCCCGAGTTTGCGGAGATCGGGATCGGCAGGCCAGAGCCTTTTGTTTTCGATGGACGGGCGATTGAGGAATAGGCCGGTCTATCCTCCACCCAGACCCAAGCCAAAAAAACACGGAGCTCGCTGAGGGCGCGGAGCAACCACCTCAAGCCTCCGCAGGCTTCGCGGCCGATCCAACGGTTTCTGCCTGTTATTCCTAAGAAATTGGATTTGCAGCGGGGAGGGGTTTAAGGGGAGGGCATGGTGGGATAGGGATGAAGATGGCGTAAAGGAGTCGATTTTTTGAGGGTGGCGGGTGCGGATGAGGCGGGATTTTTGGGGCGGCGACGGAAAGGGGGATTGCGGGTGCGAATCGAGGCGAGGCTTGCCGTTGGCGGGGGCAATCTTCGCGGGGCGACGGTGCGCCGAGGCAGACCTGATTATTCATTGCGAGGAAACTGGATTTGCGGAGGGGAGGGGGTTATTGTCCGAAAAATGAAACGCCCCCTCCGACTTTTCTGTCTAGTCTCACGGAGTGGGGCTGCTGTCCAGCCGCCCAAGCACGGCGACAGGAATATCGCCGGTCCTTCGGACGCGTGACCTTGGCGGAGATGGACATCCCAAGAGCGGTACCGATGACACACGCCACCGCAGAGACGACTTGCGCCGGATCGGCGATCGCGCGAATTTTTCCGAGCCGGGTTTCCCCCGCCGGATTTTTCCCTTGAGCACCGTTGCCACTCTCTCCCCTTTTCCGCCGCGCGTGCTCGTGGTCGAGGACGAACAAAAAACCCGCGAATCGGTGGCCGAAGGATTGCGGCTGGAGGCTTGGTCCGTCACGACGG
>CAMDOF010000072.1 GCA_945903465.1 Opitutus sp. GAS368 | reverse complement strand
ATCCACGGCGCGCTCAAAGCCGCGCAGAGAGGTGATGGGCGATTTTCCGGCCCAATTCCGAGAAATCGAGGGGCTTGGCCAGATAATCGCTGGCGCCGGCTGCCAAGCAGATGTCCACGTCTGCCGCCCCGGCAAAGGCCGTAAGCGAGATCACTGGAATATTCCGCGTCTGCGGATTCAATTTCAACTGGCGAATAGCCTCGAGTCCGCCCATGCCGGCCATTTTTACGTCCATCAAGATCAGGTTGGGCTTGCGCGCGCAGGCCGCCGCGATCGCGGCTTCACCGCTGCTCTCGAGAATCACCCGGTAGCCCTCGCCTTCGAGATAGAGACCGAGCAATTCCAAGTTCACTTCATAGTCATCCACCGCAAGAATGAGCGCATCGGCCGGCGCGGAGTGTCTCGGCGCGGTGACGGCGATTTCCGCGACGGGCGCGGAATCGGGTACTGCGGCGGGTGGGCGGATCGGCAAGCGCAACGTGAAAGTACTACCGCGGCCGACTTCGCTGACCACCGTCAAGCCACCCTTGTGAAGAGTCGCGAGCTGACGGGAGATCGCCAGCCCCAGCCCCGTGCCGCCAGCAACGCCGCTTCCTTCGCCCTGCTCGAATTCCCTAAAAATGCTTTCACGATCTTTAGCCGCGATGCCTGGGCCATTATCGATGACGTGGAACAGAAGTTCGCTCGGGTCAGCCGCCTCCTCGATTTTCAGGGTGACACGACCACCCCGGGGGGCAAATTTGATGGCGTTACCGACGAGGTTAATGAGGATCTGACGCAAGCGCAGTTCGTCTCCCTCCACAAAGTTCGTCTGGTGGCGCAGCTCCACACTTAGGGCGACCTCCTTCATTGCTGCTGACGCTGCGACGATACTCCTCACAAAATCGGCCAGCTTGGCGATTTCAACCGGGCCGACCGCCAGCTGCAGCATGCCGGCCCTCGCCTTGCTCAAGTCCAGCAGGTCGCCGATGAGGTCCAGGAGATGCTTGCTTCCTTGCTGGATGCTCAACAGGGGGCCTTGCTGACGATCATTGATGGGGCCATAGGTTCCCGCCTGCATGAGTTGGAGCTGTGCCATGATCGTATTTAAAGGGGTGCGCAGCTCATGGCTGATATTGGCGAGCAGCGTGCTTTTGGCGACGCTCGCTGCCTCTGCCAGCCCGAGGGCGATGTTCATTTGGCGCGCGGCCCGGTTGACTTCGCGCAGATCCGTGATCACGGCCAGCGCATGCTCTAACTTTCCGTGAGCATCTAAAACGGGACGGAGCGAAACGGATACCCAGATCTCTTCGCGCGTTTTCGTGTAGTGAAGGATTTGGTAAATCACGGCCTCGCCGTTTTTATAAACCTGGTCAAACGCAGGACCTAGGCTGGAAAGATCGCTCCGGTCTCCCGGGAGGATAGCTCTCGTTTGTTTTCCCTGCACGTCCGCAAGCGTGTAACCGTACAGGTTGCTGAAATTTTCATTAGCCCACTCGATGCGCATCGCAGAATCGAGCAGCAGGATCGGGGTTTTCGCCTCAGCCGCGACGAGAGTCAGTTTGCGGATTTTCAATTTCCCTTCCGCCAGGGCCAGAGTCGCGAGTTCCAGTTCCTTGGTCCGCTCCCGAACCTGACTCTCCAACACGATCTGCTCATTTGCCCGATTATTGCTAGGAAACTGGATTTGCGGGGGGGAGGGGTTTACGGGGCGCGGCATGGTGGGATTGGGATGGCCGATTGGAGTTGAAGGATGGGGTGCGCTGAACGGGTTTCCGTCACCATGGGCCACGCGTATCTTGACCAACAACTACGATTTCATGTTATCATAACTTGGTGGCGAGATCCCCTGCTCCGAAAAGCCTCCAGGCGGTCGCCCATGCGGCGGGAGTATCTGCGATGACCGTTTTTGCTAGGAAACTGGATTTGCGGGGGGGGAGGGGTTTACGGGGCGGGGCATGGTGGGATTGGGATGGAGGTCGCGTAAATGAGTCGATTTCGAGAGGGTGGCGGGTGCGGATGAGGCGGGATCTTTGGGGCGGCGGCGGCAAGGGGCGGGCGGGTACGAATCGAGGCGTGGCTTGCCGTTGGGGGGCACTCATCGCGGGGGGATCGATGCGTGGAGGCAGGTCTGCAACCGATTGGCGTCAAGAAGCCAGCTTTTTTTAAGAAAATTCTCAGGCAGGCTCCCGGGCGTCGGCGGGCACGTGGCGAGCCGAGGGGGTGGCTGGGGCGGTGTCGGCGCCACGGTCGGCGGGGTCGGCGTCGGCCGGTGGGCGGCCTGCTCGTCGGGGCGGGTGGGCTCTGTCCAGAAGACTGGTTCGCTCGCGGCGGCGGCGGGCTGGGCTTAGTCGTCGGTAGTCGTCGGTAGTCGTCGGTAAACAACTCTCCTTGCCCAAGTGGGTCCGCGGGATCGATGGGTGCGCGCGGCCAGGCGCAGCCGGTCTGATCAAATTCGTTTCGCGGGTCCATGACGACGGCGCGGAAGCGGAGCGCCTCGTCATGAATTCTTGGATACGGGAGGTCCGCGGGGCCGGCGCGTGGCTCGACCGCAAAGGCGGGGCCGGGGCGGGGGTCGACCGGATGGGCGGGGTCGGGGCGGGGGGGGCGTCGACCGGATGGGCGGGGTCGGGGCGTGGGCGTCGATCATGATGGTGACGGGATGAAGGCGGCATCGAGGCGGGTGGGGCGTTGGTAGGAAGAGGCGCAGAGGCCGCGTTGTTTATCCGTGCCAAGCGTTTGGCGGGTTCGATTAATTCGCGGCAAGTTGCCGGATGGCGCCGCCGAGCGGGCGGGGGGCCAGCCGATGGGAGGGAGTGGGCGTGCGGCAGGGTTGGCTACTGCGAAGCGGCACCACGGAAACCGGTCGAATGCCCGGATGAATTAAGGCAAGCGGCGGGGCAGCGCGTGCGGGCGAGGTTATGGGCGTGGTCAGCGAATCGAAACGTTCCGTGAATCAGGGATGATGCACGCGGAGGGCAGAGGTGCAGAGACGGAAGTGAGTAGATTTTTTTCCGCGGATCTCCGCGCGGTCTGGCGAGCAAGGTGGGTTCCTCATCGGTCTCGTTCTCTGGGCCGTCGCCTACCGATGATCCGGCGATGCAAATCTACCACCGCCTCGCCGCCGCTTTCGGCCTCTCCGAATTCATTATTATCCCCGGGCAAATTCGCGGCGCCGGTGGCTTCCCGATCCGCGATGCTTTGCCGGCGCCGCCATTTTATTTATCGCGCAATCTCGGCGCGCACGCATCTTCGGTTTCTCTCCACTCCGCCCATCATTTGCCCGACCAAGGGCCCCTCCCATGAAAGCGCTTCTCCTCTGCTCTGCCTTGCTCTCCAGCCTCGCCTTCGCCGACGCCGCTGAAGCCGGCCTTCGTATTCGTTTTGGACTTACAGATCAGGGTAATACCAAGTGGGATGGCACCGTCACGGTCGCTCCCGGGCGGGTTGAGAGCATCAGCGGCTGGCGGTTTCAACAGGGTGACGCCGTTGACGGCACCACTGGCTGGCGAGCTGACACGCGGCCTCTCACCGTCCGACGCTCCAACGCCCAAAAGCAAAAGCAGGCGGCCACCGTTGGAAAAAAGAAAGGCAAGGCCGCCGCGGATGGCCCCATGGCCGACAACGGCGTCATTCTCCGTCTCGTTGATGTCACGGAGGAATCCGTCGTGAGTGTCATTACTGCGCAGGGGAAATTTAGTTTCAAACTTGCCAATCTTCCCTTTGGGGAAATCGGTGAACACCTTAATGGGGCCATCGACGTCGAGCGCACCGCCGCCACGCAATCGCTTACCAAGACCCGCACCGATGATGACTTTCCCGCGGTGGCCGTCGCGGCCGATGGCACGACCTACATTGCGCAAGTGAGCTTCACGCCCGGCCTCGACCGCGACGAGCGTGCCCGCACTTGGAAGAAAGCGCCCGCTAACTTTGCGTTTCTCGCGACCCCGCCGGGCGGTGATCAGATTTTCCTGCGCACCGTAAAAAATAGCCAGCCGAGCGACCCCGTCGCCATCACCGCCGGTAAAGGCGACATTTACAAAGTCGCGCTCGCCGTCGATGGCCGAGGTACCGTCTGGATCATCTGGAGCGAGAATGCGGCATGGCAAAACCCGGTCGCCTCGGCGAACTTCGAGATCTGGGCCCGCTCGTTCAGTGGCGGTATCCTCTCTGTGCCGATCAATTTATCCGATCACGCTGGATCCGATCTGAATCCCGTGGCCACGACCGATGCCCAAGGTCGCGTGTGGCTCGCGTGGCAAGGCACCCGCGACGGTGCCTTCACCATCCTCTCCCGCCACCAGACTGGCGGCGGTTGGTCCGAGATTGAACGTGTTTCCACTCAGGCCGGTACCTGCTGGGCTCCGGCGATTGCCGGAGCCTCGGATGGACGCGTCGCCATTGCCTGGGACACCTACGATAAGGGCGATTACGACGTCTGGCTCCGCGAATACGACTCCGCGGGCAAACCCGCTGCTCCGCAACCCGCCGCGACCACGCCCCAATACGAAGCACGTCCCGCGATCACCTACGATCTTTCCGGACGCCTCTGGGTGTGTTGGGAGCAGAGCGGAGCGACCTGGGGCAAAGACTGGGGCGCGCTGGTGCGCGACGAGGGCATCGGCCTCTACCGCGATCGCCAAATCGGTATGCGGATCCTCGAGCGCGGCCAGTGGCTAGCGCCCGAGACTGCGGTCGCGCAAGGCCTCCCCGGCGCCACCCTGCGCCGCGGACCGCGCGCGCTGCCCGTCCGCCTCCCAGAGGCCGCGCCCGTCTCCCGCGCAGGCGGGGAAGAAGCCGAATCCGAAGGCGCCGGCACCTATAACAATCTTGGTCGCATCGCCTGCGATCGCGACGGACGCATCTGGCTGATCGCTCGCTGCCGCGAGGGAAATTTTTTCACCCCGCTCGGTTCAGTGTGGATAAACTACGCGACGTATTTCGACGGTCAGAAATGGATCGGCCCCATTCTCCTTCCGCACTCGGATAACCTGCTCTATAATCTACCGGCCGTCGCGGCGCATCCCGCCGGTGGCCTCGTCGTCGCGCATTCCAGCGACCACCGCCAGAGCCGGCATATCCAAGTGGCGCGCTCCGGAGCCAACGCCTCGTTGGACGCTGATCACGATCCTTTCGACAACGATATTTTTTTTAGCCGGCTCGAAATCTCCGCCGCCAAAGTTACGCCGAAGCTCAAGCCCGCCCGCGCCACGCCTTCCGCTACGGCTCAAGCGAGCGGGCGCACCGAGGCTGAGCGTCGCGAGATTGCCGCCGCCCGCGCGTATCGGTTTCCCTACGGAGGCGAATCGCTCCGCATCATCCGCGGTGAGTTCCACCGCCACACTGAAATTTCCGGGGACGGCGGCAACGACGGCCCGCTCGAGGACATGTGGCGCTACGCCATCGATGTCGCGGCGATGGATTGGCTTGGCAACGGCGACCACGATAATGGCGGCGGCCGTGAATACACGTGGTGGCTCACGCAAAAAACCACCGACGCGTTCCGTATTTCGGGCGTTTTCGAGCCGCCCTTCACCTACGAACGCAGCGTCCGCTATCCTGAAGGACACCGCAACGTCGTCTTCGCCCAACGCGGCGTCCGCTCGCTCCCGCGTCTCCCCATTTCCGACCGCAACGTCCGCGAGCCGGCCCCCGACACCCAGATGCTCTTCAGCTATCTAAAATATTTCAACGGGGTCTGCGCTTCGCACACCTCCGCCACGAGCATGGGCACAGATTGGCGCGACTGGGATCCGCAGGTCGAGCCCATGGTCGAGATCTACCAGGGGGCGCGGCAAAACTATGAACGCCCCGGCGCCCCGCGGAGCCCCAGCGCCGGCGACGCGATCGGTGGATGGGAACCCCTCGGCTTTATCAATCTCGCCCTCTTGCGTGGCGCCCGCTTCTCCTTCCAATCAAGCAGCGACCATGGCTCCACGCACATCAGCTACGCGCTCGTGCTCGCCGAGGATAACTCCCGTGCCGCGCTGCTTAAGGCCATGCGCCAGCGCCACACCTACGCCGCCACTGACAACATCATCGCCGAGTATACCTGCAGCACCGGCGGTCGCACCTACATGATGGGCGACGCGTTTACTTCGACCACCGTGCCGACCGTGCGCATCAAATTTATCGGCACGGCTCCCTTTAAGAAAGTTACCCTCGTGAAAGACGACGTCGAATTCGTTCTCGGCGAACCCAACAAGACCGACGTCGAGTTCACGTGGACCGATCCGAAGCCTGCGCCCGGCAAGACGAGTTACTACTACGTGCGTGGCGAGCAATCACCCGGCGTGGGCGAAACTGTCGGCGAACTTGTCTGGGCCTCGCCGATGTGGATCACCTACGCGCCCGAATCCCGTTGAGCCGCGTTCCTTCCCGCTGGTTTTTTGGGGAAGCGCCGCCCTCGTCGCGTTGTCGTCGGTGGCTCCGGCTTCTCGCCGTCCTCCTCTTCGCGCCGTCCCTCGGGCACGCTCATAATCCCGATACCAGCTACGCGCGCGTCACCTTCGCCGAGCGCGCGGTCCGCTTCCGCTTCACCTATGATCTTTTCACACTGCAAAAAATCATCGCCCTCGACACCGACCACGATGGACGGACCACGCGGGCCGAATTAGACCGCGGGCTCCGAGAGATCTACGCTTTTTTCCGTCGTCACATCGCGGTTGAAATCGACGGGCTCTCGGCGGATTTCGGCCCAGCCACCGGCTTCGTCTGGCCGCCCGAAGCTGGTGATGCGATTATAGCTGCTGACTACCACACGGCGAACGGCCTGATTCATTTCGATTTTCTTCGCCCCGTCGCCGACCCGCCGGAAAATATCATGTTGGCTTTCCGCTTTATTGCCCCGCTGAGCGAGCGGCATACCGTACTCGGCGCTTTCCTTTACGGCGGCGCCACCCACGAAGTCACTTTTACCCGCTTCGAGCCCGACTACGATTACGTCACCGGCTACGACCCGCCGCTCTGGAAACGCCTCTGGCAATTTCTTCGCTTCGGGGTGGCGCACATTTTCCTTGGCTACGATCACCTCTGCTTCCTGCTCGCGCTGGTCGTGGCGAGCCGATGGCAGGAACTCCTTAAGATCGTCACGTCGTTCACGGTTGCGCACAGCCTCACGCTCGTTCTCTCCGCGCTGGATATCGTGCGCCTGCCGGTGCGCTTCGTCGAAGCCGGCATCGCCGCCACCATCGTTTACGTTGCGGTGCAAAATCTTCGCGGCGCCCCGACCGAGCGCCGCTGGTTGCTCACCTTTGGCTTCGGGCTGATCCACGGCTTCGGCTTCGCTAACGTCCTCGGTGAAATGAACCTCCCCGCCACGGGATTTGTCCGCTGCCTCCTCTCCTTCAATGTCGGCGTAGAAATCGGTCAACTCGCCTTCATCGCCGCCGCCCTTCCTTTGGTGGCGTGGCTGCGCAGGGGGCCCCACGAGCGCCGCATCGGCGCGATCTTATCTTTCAGCCTCGGTCTTGTCGGTGCGGCTTGGTTCACCGACCGTGCGTGGAACCTTGGCCTAATGCCCTTTTGACGGATCTTCCTGGAGGCGTCGAGACCTGGCCGGTGAAACGGGGCGTGTGGCGGTTGGAAAAATATGCGGAAGTCCGCCCAGCCCGCCGCTGCGGGACGTTCCGCCGATTGAACCCGATATTCGCGGTAGCTCCACCAGGCGCCAGCCATTGGAAAAACCTGGGGCGAACGCCGCGTGCGCCGACCGCCACGTGAAGATCGATCCTCTCGGTTTGGCGCTTGAGAACCACGATGCCATCGGCCGGCTTCGCTGGGGCCGGCTCCAATGGTGCCGCCATCGACACGACCGGTGAGTTTCGCGGAACGACCTGGAGGGGGCGCCGCCGACATCGCGGCCTATCTCCGGCGGCCTTCGCAACTCCTGGCTCTCAGCGTTGGGGCGAAGTTGCGGATGTCTGCCCTGGCCGAGCGAGCGGGTTTTCGGATCCGCCGACGCGCGGGCGCTTCCTCGAGGAGTGGAAGGTGTCGGGCGGAGACCTGAATCCGGAGCCGCCGGTACGAAGATCAATGCGCGGATCCGATACAGTACAAGTGAGAGTCGGTCCGGTAGATCAGCGCATCACCTGAAATCGCCGGGGAAGCCGAGATGCGTTCGCCCAGATCATTGGTCGCCAGCAGTTCGAATTTTGCCCCGGCCCGGATGACAAAAGTCTTGCCAAGGATATTGCTGGCGAAGATACGCCCGTCGCTGGCGATCGGCGTTGAGTTACAGTCTCCGCCGAGCGGTTCCCGATAGTGCTCTTCACCGGTCTGGCCATCGAGACACACCAAAACGCCATTGTCCTTCAAGACGTAGAGCAGGCCGCGATAATAGAGCAGTGATGGCTCGACGGGCCCCGGCTTGTCATTGATCCAAACCGGTTCGGGGGGCTGGCCGTGGGCGGTCAGCCGGATGGCGTGGATCGCGCTCAACCGCCACAACTGGAGGAAGACGATGCCGTCCCCGTACACCGGACTGGAGATGATCTCGCCGTTGAACGGCCCCTTGCCCTCGCCGTATTGCCAGAGCTCGCGGTGGGTCTTCGCGTCGAAGGCGGTGAGCCGGTTTTTGCCCGGCACCAGAATGTCCTCCTGGTCGTGGTGCTTGATGCGCAGCGGCGTCGAATGCGCGGTACCGATCGGGCGATCGTTTTGCCAGGCGATCTCACCGGTCTCCTGGTCGAGTCCGAGCACGTAGCACGGGCCCGTGTGATGATCCCAGGAGAAGAGCACCGAATCACCGAGGACCACGGGGCTGACGTTGTAACCCCAGGACATTTTGGGATCGCCGAATTTTGGGGTGTAGCGCGTGACCCAGGCCAGCTGGCCGGCGTGCGAATAGCGGGCGATCTCCGCATTGCCGAAGGCCACATAGAGCGCCTGGGCTGTCACGACCGGCGTATTGGCCGCGAGGCTCGACTTGACGTGGGTCCGTTGCTGGGCGCCTAAACCAAAATCATGCTGCCAAAGCTCGCGGCCGCTCTGGCGGTCAAAGCACAAGGTCAGCAGCGACCTGGTGGCTGCCGTCATGACATCCGTGGTGATGAAAACTCGATCGCCGTAGACAACGGGTGAACTGGTGCCCCACCCCGGCAATTTAACCGACCACCGGACATTCTTCGTCTGGGTCCACTCGATCGGCAGATTCCTGCCATCGGCCACCGAGTCGGCCCGTGGTCCCCGCCAGGCCGGCCAATCGGTGGAGGGCGAAGTTTCCGCAGTGAGCAGGGACATTTGCGGAGCGATTGCCACCAGTAAGATGGCGGCGAGGTGTTTGGGGTACTGCATGGGAAAATTAAGTTCTTTTGCCGCGGAGGTCGCGGATCTGCCGCTGCGCTCTTAGGTCAATCCCTATTCCGGATTGGCGTAAGAGCGGCGGGATTAGTTTTATAACGCGTGGGGCTCGCGCGAGTACAGCGCGGATGTGCCGGATCGAAAAATATCCAGCCTTCAGCCAGATGATCCCCGGAGAAAAACGAGCGGGTTTTTCTGGAGTATCGCGATGAGATCAACGGAGTCCTCGAGGGTGGCCGCCGCTTGCTGAGTGACCTTGGTCATGCGGGGGCGCCGAGGTTTGGAGTCGACCCGCCCAGGAGGGCCGCCCGCTGGGCGTGATGCGCGTGGGGTGAACGTAACCAACGGCGCGTGGCTCGCGCTGAGTTGATCTTTTAATCAAAAAAGGCTCGACCGTTTTTCTGAAACGCGGCCGCTTCCTTAGCGTTTGGCGCAGCACTCCGTCCGATACCCTCGCCAGGTTCTTCAACTCACCAGAAGCAACGATCCCATTTACCATGAACCCCCGAAGCCTGACCGCCCAGTTGATCGCTGTTGGCGTGCTCGCCAGCGCACCCGTGTGCGCGGCGGAGAATGCCCCGATCGCAAACTCGAGTGCTAAAACCAAAGCGGAGGAGGCCCTCGTGCTGGCTCCCTTTCAGGTCGTAACCGCCAACGACGACGGTTGGGTTGCTGGCAACACGATGCTCGGTAATCGCACCAACCAGCCGCTCAAGGACACGCCGATCAGCATCGATGCCCTGACCAAGGAATTCCTCATGGACGTCGGCGCCTTCACCCCGGAAGAAGCGGGGCTGTGGGTGGCGAATGTCGCCGTTCAGCCCGACCTGGTGACCCGCAACGATCTGGGAAACTTCAATTTTCGCGGGCTCACCAACCAGTTTTCGGCCAATCGAAATTTTTTCCGCTGGTATGGCCCGCAGGATAATTTTGACGTCGAGCGCATTGATTTCGGGCGCGGCTCCAACACCCTTATTTTCGGTGATAACGACCCGGGCGGCCAGGCGACGACCTACACCAAGCGCGCCCTGCCCGGGCGCACGTTTACCAAGGTACTCGCCCAAGGCGGCGCCTGGGGTTCGTATCGCGGAGAGTTCGACCATAATCGTTCCATCAACCGAGATCTCGCCCTGCGGCTGAACATCGTCAACCGCACCGACTATCGAAACTTCGATTGGAATAAATTCAACTTCCGGGGGTACCACACCGCTCTGACGTATCAGCCGTTCAAGGACACTGGCATCCGCTTCGAGGGTGAGCGCAGCGGTAATTACCGAGTCTGGAGCGACAATAACCTGCTCGTGCGGGAACGCGCCTTCACCGGGCTCGGCTTTGTGAACCGCCTCACGGTGCTCCCCAACGGTCGGGTCGTAAATAATTCCACTCTCCCCTCCGGCACGCCCAACAACACCGCGCTCGGCGATGGGACCAGCTATCTCACGGCCCGCGACCGCACAAATCCCGCGGGCGGTACTGGCAGCGTCCTGAATTTTCTCAATCGCGACACCGTCCGGCCGTTGTTGAGTAACACCCGTTTCAACGGCCTGCCCGAGCACTATGCCTTCGGCGGCCCGGCCAGCGTCAACAACCGAACTTACGCGACCTGGAGTGCCTCGCTCGAGCACCGGTTCACCGAAAAACTGGCGATGGACGTGGCTTTCAACCAACAAAACCAGTGGTCGGAAAATGTGGTCATCGGCGCCAACACCATTGGCAACGCCGACATCGCCGGTCGTTTGTTTGTGGATTCGACGTATAATCCGCAGTTTCAGCGCAACCACATGAGCCAGTACCGGCTTTCCCTGGCCTATCGCTTGGATCGTGGGAGCTGGCTGCAGCAGTTTTTTGTCCTGCGCGGCGAGTATCGCGATGATCGCAATGTGAATCACCAGGAACAGCAGCGTACCTTTGGCCCTGATCTCGGCGTCAGCGGGGTTCAGCCTTTCCAGCGCGTATTTTTCACCGACCCGTACCCAGCGGCGGCTTTGACCACCGAGCGATTCCTTCAAAATATTCCGCCGGGCACCCGGATGTTTGGCAATGGCGCCAGCGGCCAGAATCATCTTGCGCGGGCTTACTCGGTCTCATCCTCCGGAAAGTATTTCGGCGGCCGCATCCAGTCGCTGTTGGGCGCCCGGCTCGACGACAATTTCACCTGGTCGTACAATGCCGCGGTCAACGGGCTTTCGCGTGATGCCGTCACCGGCGAAGTCTTCTCCCTTGGCGATCGCCGGAAACACCCCGAGCTCTGGACGCCGACCAAGACATTCGATGTGGAGAAGTGGAGCTACAACGCCGGCCTCGTTTACATGATCACCCAGAGCATCAATGGTTATGCGACCTACTCGACCTCGTTTCGCTTCGGTGGCGTCGATAATCTCATCCTCGAACCCTCCGGCCCGCTCGTCGGTACGACCAAGGAAATCGGGGTGAAGTCCTCCTTTTTGAAGGACAAGCTGGTGTGGAATCTCGCGGCGTACGACCTCGTCCGGGACAATATCAACACGAACATTATTCGGACGGGCATCACCGACGCGCAGATGGACGCTTTCATCAATTACGGGCTCACGCCCGCCTCGGCCGACTACAAGCCGATCCGTACGGGCGGGACCAGCCCCGATGTGACTTCGCAAAAATCACGCGGCGTAGAGAGTACGTTTACTTTTTACCCGGCCGGCGGTCTCAGCATACGCGTTTCCGGCGCTTATAAACAGGTGACCTTTGTCGAGGCCTTTCCTGTGCTGAAGCAACTCATCGCGGCCGCCGAGGCGCGGGGTCCCATCACCGATTCCGACGTGCGTACCACGATCCAGAAGTTAAAGGACACCGCTTTTGTGCAAGGCGCGACCGGCCGGTCTGTCACCGGGGCGTTCCCGGCGGTGACCGCGCCACTCTCCTTCAACTACGCGTTCAACTACCGGTTTAATCGCGCCGCGCGACTGCGCGGTTGGAGTGCTGGTGTGAATGGAAATTATAGTGGCAACGCCGTGCTGCGCTACGTGGCGGTTTTTCCTGATAATCGCTACGTGACGGGCGGCGAGACCTACGCGGTGAACGCGAGCCTGGCCTACCATACCAAGGTTTTTAATCACGCGACTTCCTTCAATCTCAACCTCGCCAACCTCAGCGCCACCAAGTATCCCATATTGAGCGCGGCCGCCCTCGTGGATGGATCCAATTATTTTCGTCGCTATTATGGCCAGCCAAGGAGTTTCCGGCTGACGGCTTCGACTGAGTTCTGAGGCGCTTAATGAGCGGGCGCCCTGTCGCCACCGATCTGCTCGCGCCGGTGCTGACGGCAGGCTTCACTGGTGAGTGGCACCGCGGCGACGGCCATAATCACCGGAGGTTTTTGGCCGCGAGCGCCGCACTCTGCGGGCTTGCGAGGGGGGGCCCTGAGGAAACAGGTCGTGACACCTTCGGGTCGACGCCGGCCGGATTAAATTCAGGCATCGTGGCATCGCCGTGCGCACTGATGCCTTCGCGGAAAAATACAGTTTTGATGGTGAGCAGCAGGATTTTCAGGTCGAACCCGAGGCTCTGATTTTCGACGTAGTTTACGTCCCATTCAAATTTTTCGTCCCACGAGAGGGCGTTCCTCCCCTTGACCTGAGCCAAGCCGGTGATCCCCGGCTTAACCTCGTGGCGTCGAGCCTGCCTGGGGCTATAACGCGGCAGGTACTGCACCAGCAGCGGGCGTGGTCCGACCAAGCTCATCTCGCCTCGGAGCACGTTGAGCAGCTCCGGAAGTTCGTCCAGCGAAGCGGAGCGGAGGAATTTCCCGAAAGGATTCAGCCGGATCGCATCGGGAAGCAGGTGGCCCGCGGCATCTCGGCCATCGGTCATGGTGCGGAACTTGATCATTTCAAAAATCCGCGCTCCCTGGCCTGGCCGTGGTTGTCGGAAGAAAACCGGAGAGCCGAGTTTAATCCGCACCAGCAGCGCCACGCAGGCCATGATCGGGAGCCAGACGGGCGTGGTCGCGATGACAGCAATCAAATCGAGAAAACGTTTCATACAGTTGTGCAAGCGCGAGAGAAGCGCGGTAGATGGAAAGATCAAGCAAGGCAAAATGCCCGGTGGCAATTGGGCCGGTGCGCCCGGTGGGATGACTCGGCCGTGAGCCGAACCCCCGAAGACTTTATGGCCAAAGAAAACGGCCCACGGTCACCTCGTCCGGTGCGGAGCGCACCGCTTCCTTGTTTACGTAAACTAAAGAGTGATTTGCCCGCGCGGCGGTGGCGTCTCTAGGGTCGGCTTTTATTTTTCTTATATCCTCTCCTTATGAGCTTACCCGATCGGCGTTCGTTTTTCCGTCTCGCTCCGTTTTTAGGGTTCGGCGCCGTCGCGGCGTTGACCGGCCTTGGCCAAGTCGCGCCCGTGCCCCCGGCGGTCGTGACACCGAAGGTGGCAACAGCCACGGTCACACTTTCCCCGTTTGAGGTCCGCGCGACGCCCGACACCGGCTACGCTGGGCAGGACACCCTGGCGGGCTCTCGTCTCCGCACCAATCTCCGCGACGTGGCTGCCGCCATCAGCCCGATGACGGCGGATTTTCTGCGCGACATCGCGGCGACTAATATTGAAAACGCGATTGAGTACGGCGTCGGCACCCGCATGGATACGGACGATGCGCGCGCCGCCGGTCCCGTCGGCGACTCCTACAGCGATAGCTTCCGGGCGATTCGCATTCGCGGTCTCCCGGGCGGTGGTCGCAGCATCAACTTTTTCGGCGCACCGGGTGAAGTTGACTTGTATATGACGGACAGCATCGAGGTTTCGCGCGGGCCCAACTCAATCCTGTATGGCTTCGGCTCGCCGGCGGGGAAAATCAATATTTCCACGAAGCAACCGCTGCTCAACCAGCCCGCTTATACGTTGAGCAGTCGCACGGATTCGTGGGGTGGCCAGCGCTGGGTGGCAGACGCGAATATGGTTCCGTTGAAGCAAACGCTCGGTGTGCGTGCGGTGCTGCTGCGCGGGCGCGAATCTTCGTGGCGCGCCTCCGGTCATAATGATCAGGACCGCGTCTTCCTCGCGGCAAAATGGCAGATCGATCGCCGCACGACGGTCAAGGCCGAGTTTGAGCACGGGGAGATCAACCGCTTCGTGCCGCGGCCTTTTTTTGCCAATGATCTGAAATCCACTTGGGATGCGAATAACCAACCGATCTTCAATAATTTCACGGCGTCCTACCTGCCCGGCGCGGCCGGAACGGGTGTCACGGGGACTCCCGGCACGCCGATCCGCGACTCGGGCACGACAAATATTGTGGGTGTGGCGGAACGTTCCGGCGGCGATTGGATCGTCGTCAGCGATCGTTTCTCGGCTGCCCAAAACTACCGGCAGTTTACCTATTCGGAGTCGCCGACCGGAGGGCTGCAATCGAATGATTTTGAGATGGGCCGGCGCAACCCCAAGGCGACCCCCGAGGCCAACTGGGTGAAGGGCGCCTTCCGCGTGAACAACGCCACGGCTTTTTTTCAACGCGAACTGGTGCGCGACTTGAACCTGGAAATTGCGGTCAACCGCCAAACGAGCCGTGGCGACACGCACAATCTCGCGACCTGGAATCACTACGGGGTGGCGGCCGACACCAACCGGTATCTGCCCACCGGACAGCTCCGGCCCGCGGATCAGCTGTACTATTTCGATGTTTCGCCCGACCATCGGCCGAACAGTTCGCAGGTCAGCCAAGGCCGCGTGACGTTGTCCTTTGAACGCAGCCTCCGCGACCTGATTACGCTCCGCGCCGCGGGCTTGGGGGAGATGGCGCGCACCAAATCACGCAGCGAAATCTTGCAGCAATATTTCTTGAAAGGCCCGGCGCTCTCCAGCGGGGGTGCCTTTATTGCTACTCCGGAAAATAGCGCGAACCAAGCGATCCAGCGCTTTTACATCAAAGATCTGAGCGTGCTCAACGATCCCGACTTCCGCATCCCCGGGCCGCTCGATCTCTCGGGAGCGACCAAATACCAGGATCCTCGCACTGGCGCGATTAGCAGCATTTACATGCGCGAGTTCAATCGCGCCCAGGGCAACATCGGCTACGTCGACCGCGAAACCGGCGCCACCATGGGCGTCGCGCAGATTTTTCTATTGAAGAATCGGATCGTCGGTACCTTCGGTTACCGCCAGGACCGGTTGAAAAATCGCGTCGGCGTCGCCGTCCGTGATCCCGCGGGTGAGGCCATCGCCCCCAACACCGGCGTGTGGACTCCCGTCGATCCCCAGACGTCGGCTCCGTTGATTTTTGGTGGGCAGACGCGCACGACCGGCGTCGTCGTCCATGTCTTGCCGTGGCTCTCCGGCTTTATAAACGCCTCCAACAGCATGAGCACGCCTGGCACCAACTACATCACGCCGAGTGACCCGCGCAAGACGACCATCGCCGACCTCGTGCCTTCGCCGGCGGGTCAAACCACCGACTACGGCCTCAAACTGAGTCTGCTGAAAAACCGCCTCTTTGTCACTGCGACGAAATTTCACACGATCTCGCAAAAAGAGTTTGGTTTCTCCGGCTTTAACAAGGGGAACGTCGTCAACATCTGGAATGCGCTCGCCAACTCGACCGCGCTCAATGCGGAGGAGACGACGTTTGCGCGCCGGCAAGCGGAGGTTATGAATCAGGTTCAAGGCTACACGCAGGATTCTGAAAGCCGCGGCTGGGAACTTGAGATCGTCGGCCAGCCGATCCCTGGCTGGTCTGTCTCGCTCAACTATTCAAAAAACGCCACGACGCGCACCAATATCGCGCCTGAGTACCGCGCCTACGTGGACGCGCACAAGGCTTATTGGAAAAAATACCGTGATTTGTCCCTCACGCAAAATGCGAATTTACCGTTGCCGCAAAAAGCCCCGGGTTTTCAGGATTGGAACTCGGCCGCCGTTATCGCCAGCACGGGTGATTTCACCGCCAATACTGACAGCATTAATGAGGCGATCGCCGATAACGAAGCGGCGTTTTTCGATAATCCCCACGTCTTTGAGGGCAAACGGTTCGTTGGGGATCCGCTTCATAATATCAATCTGCGCACGCGGTTTGATTTTCGCGAGGGCCTCCTCAAGGGGCTCTCCGCCGGCGGCGGCACCCGCCTCCGCTTGGGACGCATCGCCGGGGCGCGCTCCGACACCACGTACGCCAGTGGTTCTGATTTTACGGACTCGTGGAATGGCCGCATCATCGACAAGGTGACGCTCGTCAGCACCAAGGACCAAAACGTCTATGATCTGCAGCTCAGCTATGGGGTGCCGCGGATCTTGCGCAAGGTCCGCTGGAGCCTCCAGCTCAACATCAATAACGTCCTCGATCAGCGTGAGCTGATCGTCAACAACGTGCATCCGCGGACCCTCGCGCCGCTCACTTACCGCTATCAGGATCCCCGCCAATTTATCCTGACCAATACGGTTAGCTTTTAATTTGGTTCACCCCGCGCCGGCTCCCGCGGCCACGCGAATCGCGCCGTTCCGTGGGTGCGTGGTGGCATCGGTGCGCGTGGCTTGGCTCGATGAGACGGATCTTGTTTTCATCGATCCAAGGTCGACTGGCTACAGTCGCGCGGCGCCGGGGGCAGACGCCAGGCAGTTTCACGGTTTCAATGAAGATATCGCGTCGGTCGGTGACTTCATTCGGCTCTACCCGACGCGTCAGCAACGCAGGTCCTCGCCGAAATTTCTGGTGGGTGAGAGTTACGGCACGACGCGGGCGTCGGCGCTGGGTGATTACTTGCAGGACCGCGACGGGCTCGACCTCAACGGCATGGCGCTGGTCTCCTCGCTCATGAATTTCGCGACGGCGCGTTTCCCCCAAGGCAACGACCTGCCCTTTCTGCTATTTTTGCCCACTTACACAGCGGGCGCATGGTATCACCGGAAGTTGGGTGGAGCCTTCACGGGCGTCGACCTGCGGACCGCGTTGCGAGCGGCCGAGAAATTTGTGCAGGAGAAATATGCGCCCGCGCTGCGGCGGGGCGATGCGCTGCCGGCAGCGGAGAAAGCGGTGCTGGCGAAGGAAGTGGCCGCGCTCACGGGGATGCCGGAGGCCTTTGTGCTGCAGCGCAACCTGCGCATCGATATTTTCACTTACACCAGCAAGCTGCTGGAGGACAAGGATCGCTCGGTGGGTCGTTACGATTGCCGCTTGACGGGTATTCGCTACCAACCGGGGACGTCGGGGGCCGGCCGGAGTTCGACCCGAGCTTCGAGGTCGTGCTGGGTGCTTACACGGCCTGTTTTAACGACTACGGCCGCCGTGAACTCAAGTATGAGAGTGACCTGCCTGACAACGCGCTCACGGGTGAAGTCCAGCCGTGGAACTATACCAATGTTCAGAACCAGTACCTGAATACGGCTGAGCTGCTGCATCAGGCCATGAGTCGCCACCCTCACCTGAAAGTCTGGATCGCGCACGGGTACTACGACCTAGCGACGCCCTACTTTGCGACTGATTACACGGTCCGGCAAATGGGGCTCGACGCGGCGGTGCGCGGCAACGTGACGCAGACTTTTTACGAAGGAGGGCACAGGATGTACATGGTCCCGAAAGAACTCGCTAAACTGAAGGTTGATGCGGCGAAGTTTTATGACGCGACGCTGCAGGCGGTGGGCGTGCGTTGAGGCGCGACGCTGCAGGCGGTTGGCGTCCGTTGAGGCGGGGCGGGCGGGCGTTTAGGCGGGGTGCGCCGCGCAGCGAGGTGAAGTTGGGCCCGAGCAGCCGGTCGGACTTAAAAAAACGCCGGCGCACCGGCATCGATTATTCGCCTAAAAAAATTCCCGCGAGGTCAAGTATTCATCGATAAACGCCCGCCGAGGTCCAAGTCCGACAGGCGGCTGAGGCATAACCGCCGGTGGGATCAGGGCACGCGGGTGGGCGGGGGCGCGGGCGGGGGTAGTGCGGCGGCCGGATTTTTTATCAGTGGGTGCTCGCGGAGCAGATCCCCTGTCGTGTAAAAGTCGATACGACTGGCCGTGGCGGCGCGGACGCGGCGAACGGCGTCGGTGGAGACGGCCTCGCCATCATTGCCGAAAGATTGGCGGACATAGCTAACGACCGCGGCGAGCTCGTTGTCGTTGAGCATGCCTCCGAAGCCCGTCATGGGGGGGACGCCCTTGCCTGGATCGAAGTGCTCGCCGTTGACCTCGATGGGTCCCCAGAGGCCCTTGAGGACGAGTTTAATCAGGCGGTCGTCGTCATTGAGCCAGTCGCTTTTGACGAGTGACGGGTAGATATTGGGGAGGCCCTTGCCGTTGGCTTGGTGACAGGTGGCGCAGTGGGCGTCGCGGAGATAAACTTCTTTGCCGATGTTGTAGACGCGGTTTTCCTCGCCCTCGAGTTTGCGGGTGGGGCCGTAACTTTGTTGGGCCTCGGTCTTGGGCGGGGCGGGGAATGTGAATTTCCCGGCGAAGTGAGCGAGCGCATTGGGGTTGTTGGCGAAGGTGGTGGCATGGTTGGCGCGCAGGGCATCGACGTCGTCGTTGAGGGTGTAATCGAGGATGGATTTGGTGACGGGGCCCATCCAATCGTCGAGGGGGAGCTTGAGCGCCTCGAGGACGACGCGGGCACCGTCGAGGTTATCGAGCCACGAAGCGGCGATGATCGCCTCGAGGCGCACGCGGGGGTGGGGGTCGCGGGCGGCCGTTTGCAAGAAGGCGGCGGCTTGCGGGATTTGTTCCCGAGCGAAGCGCAGGACGCTGACGGCGGCAGCGCGGGCCTCGGGCTGATTCGCGGCGAGAGCCTGACGGAGCAAGCCGAGGTCGGGTTGATTCTGGGCCCACGTCGCCCAGAGGGCCTCGCACAGGTGATGTTCGTATTGGGGATCCTGGCGGTCGAGGCGGGCAGCCCACGCCTTGATGGCGGGAATGACCTCAGCGCTGGGGCGACCGCGCAATTCGCGGCGGGTGCGATAGCGGGAGCGATATTCGGGAAGTTTTAGATTTTCGAGTAGCTCGGCCAGGGGGGCGCCGGCGATTTTGGCGGGCGGGAGGAGTGGGCGCGCGGGGTAAGTGATGCGGTAGATGCGGCCGTGTTCGTGATCGCGGTTGGGATCGCGGGCGTTGTGCTGCATGTGGCCGACGAGAGCGTTATGCCAGTCGACGAAATAGAGGGAGCCATCGGGGGCGAACTCGAGATCGACGGGGCGGTAGTTGGGGTTATTGGACGAGATGAGGTCGCCGGTGAGTTTACCGAGGAAGCCCGCCCCATCGTCGGCGACGGAGGAAAGGCCGATGCCGAGAAAGCCGATGGAATTGCAGATCATGAACTGACCCTGGAGATGATCGGGGAAGTGGCGGGACGAGATGAACTCGGAGCCGGACGTGGGCCGGGAACGCTTGGGGGTGAAGGTGCGGGTCTTGGGAATCTCGATGCCGTACGGCATTTTCGCGGAGAGCGGGAGGCCCCACCAATTCAGGCCATCGGAGGCGTCGGAGATGTGGCACTGTTCCCAGTAATCGAAGGCGATACCCCAAGGGTTATTATAATCGGCCTGGCTGTAACGTTCGAGGCGGAAGCTCTTGGGATCGAAGCGCCAGACGCCGCCGTCGTTGCAGCGGCGCGGGCCGTAGGGGGTTTCGACCTGCGAGTGGAGGAAGCGGCCCTCGCAGAGGTAGAATGCGCCGGAAGCGTCGGCGGAATAGGCGGAAATGGCGTGGTGGGTATCGTGCGTGTCGAAACCGTGCAGGATGATTTCCATACGATCGGCGTGGTCATCTTTGTCGTCGTCGATGAGGAGGCAGAGGTTCGGTTCTTGAGAAATGTAGACGCCCTCGGGCGCGAGTTCGAAGCCGATGGGCAGGTGAAGGCCATCGGCGAAGACCGTCTGTTTATCGGCCCGGCCGTCGCCATCGGTGTCTTCGAGGATGAGCAGTTTATCGTTGGGCCGAGGATCGCCTGGGCGCCAGTGGGGGTAGCTCGGCATGACCGCGACCCAAAGGCGGCCGCGGTTGTCGAAGGACATTTGGACGGGGTTTTGCAGATCGGGAAATTCTTTTTCCGAGGCGAACAGTTCGAGTTTGAAACCCTCCATGACCTTGATGTCGGCGATGACCTTATCGCCGGCCGTGTAGCTGCTGGTGCCCATGGCGCCACCGGGTTTGAAGTTGGTCGGGACGGCGGGCAGAGCGTGGGTGCGGCTATCGTCGACGCGGAGATCGCGTTTCCGGTTGCTGGCGACATCGTGGATGAGGGTATCGCGCAAGGCCATCATCTCGCGGGTTTTTTTGATTTCGTCGGGGTAGTTTTGCGGTCCGTAAGGATTGTAGCGCTGGCCGTGGGTGTGGACCCCGTTGACGAGGTTGTAGTCATTATTCCACAGCCAGTCTTTTTCTTTAACGGCGGCATGGACGAGGGCGGGGTCGGCCTCGGGGGAGTGGGGTTGGGCGCCGAAGCTACCGTCGGCGAGGAGGCGTCCGAGTTCTTCGTAGCCGGTGGTGGTGGGGGCGAAACCGTTGATCGTGAAAGAGCGGGCGGTCCGGCCGTAACGATCGAGGGTAGGTTGGAACAGGTCGATGAAAGTGAGGTTGAGCTGGGTGGCGACGCGCTTCATGGCGGCGGTGTAGAGGGCGAGGTTAGCGTTTTCTTTTTTGCCATCAGGCAAGTCGCGAGTGGCGGAGAGATTTTCGAAGGCGCTGGGGGAAACGAGAATGAGGCGCGGTGCGGCGACGCCGTTATAGGCCTGTTGCAGGGTATGTTGGGCGAAGGCGGTGAGTTCGGCCTCGTAATTGGCGACGCGCGCGGGACCGTCGAATGATTCGTTGAGGCCGAAGAACGCGATGACGGTATCGGCTTTGAGATGAGTGAGCCATTGATCGGGGGTGGGGAAGAAACCCTTGCCGTTATGCTGGGCGAATTCGGGGCGGAATTTTTCGGCGCCGGGGAAAGCCCACTGAGAAACGCGGCCGGGGTGGGGGCGGAAAGCGGGGGTATCGCCGGGGCGACCCAAGTTGCGGATGATGAGTTGGCGGTCGGGATAGCGCAGGTGGAGTTCGGTCTCGAGCCGGCTGTAGTAGACATCGCGCTCGGCGAGACCGTTACCGATGAAGACGATTCGCTCGCCGGTGGTGGGGGCGGCGCGGGCCTGGGCGCGGGCGGTGGTGGCCGGAGAGGGGACGGCCATATCGGCGTGTGGTCCGGGCTTGGGTGGAGCGGGCGGGGCGGATTTGGCGGAAGACTTTTTCGGCGCCGCGGAAGCTGGTGCGGTGGTTGACGCGGCGGCTGGGGTATTCGGCGCCGCGGAGTTGGTCGCGGCGGGGGTCGGTGCTTGGGCACGGAGGGCGTACCCAGAGAGGACGAGGACGAGGACGAGGACGAAGGCGAAGGCGAGGCGGGGGGCTTTTCGAGCGAGGGAGTTCATGCGGGAGGCAGCGCGGCGATGGGTGAAGGGAAGGGGCTTAAATTAATGCAGGAAGCAAATGATCATGCGGACACGGTGTGCAAGGTCGCATCGCGAGGTTGGGGAAAATGCCGTGGGTTCAGCCGGGGGTAGGGCCGTGGGGTGCGCGGCGTCTCGCGCAAGGACGCGAGTGGGGGGAGAGGCCCCGGCGGCCACAACGTGAGTTTCTCGGGGCGGCTGTCCGTGGTGCCAACCCTTGTCCCCGCCTTACCGCCGGCTGCCCTGTCACGCTGGATTCTGGCGGGGTGCTGGCGGCGGGCGCGGTGGCTTTTTATTCCTGCGTTCGCGAGCGGTTTCCTTGTCGATGATTTTGTCTCGAACGTCCGCTTCCACCCGATGCTGGGGGTGGCTGGCCGCAGTCGTTACGCACGAGTGGGCCGGGGGTGTTTGGGGCTGGCGACCGGTGCACGCCAACCCGCGCGGATCGCGCGGGCGGGGGCTCTGGCGCGGGGGGAGCTGGGCTTGACGGCGTCTTTTGGTCCGTGTTCTTTTCCGGGGCGGAGGCGGCCTTGGCTGGCGGCGCCCACCGCATCTTATCCCTTTGAAAATTCGCCTCGCATCCGTGCTCGTGGTCAATCTCGTCGTTTCGGGCCTTCTGTTCAACGCGCGCTCCCGAGCCCAGTCCGCGGTGCCGGCGCCGCACGCATCGGCCTCGGTCGACGCGGTTCTCCTTACGCCCTTTGAGGTTTCTACCGACAAAGATAACGGTTACGCCGCGACGGAGACGCTCGCCGGCACGCGCATGCGCACGAACCTGCGCGATGTGGGGGCGTCGCTCACCATCCTGACGCCTGAATTCATGCAGGACCTTGCGGTCAACTCCTTTGACCGGGCGCTACTGTTCACCCCGAGCGTGGATGCGGTCGAAGGCGACAACACCCCCGGCAACGATGGCAACGCGACCGGCCAGTTTCTGCGCGGAGGTACGGGCCAGGCGTATTCGATTCGTGGATTCACAAACACGGGCAACAATGGGGTGCAGACGCTCTCCCACGATTTTTTTAATTCGTTCGAGACCTCTGATAATTACAACCTTGAGCGGCTGACGCTGGCGCGCGGCCCCAACGCGCTGCTGATCGGGGTAGGTGAACCGCAAGGCGCGGCCATCACCACTACGAAGCGCGCGCAGTTGCAGCAACGGCGGACGCAGGTGCAGGCGCAGTATGATCGGTGGACCTCTCGGCGGGTGGCCCTCGACCACAACGAGCCCGTCGTCAAGGACCGGCTCGCGCTCCGGCTCAACTGGCTTCACGGGCAAAAGCGGGAGTTCCGGCGGTTTGAGGGTGCCGATCAGAATCGGCTGACCCTCGGCGTGACGGCGCGGCCGTTTGCCCGCACCAAAATCACCGTCAACCACGAGAACTACAGCAATGCCCGGAACATCGTGCCGCTCGCGTGGGCTTTCGACAGCGGTGTGATCCAATGGCTGGCGAACGGCCGGCCCACGGTTGATTTCGTGCCCCAAGGTCTGGCGTGGGCGACGGCGAATCGCGCGTTCGTGGACGCGAAAGGCAACCGGATCCCGGTGGCGCCGGGCGTGGTCAGCCCCGATGGGTTGGTGCGGACGGCGGCGGATTTCAACCCGCGCAATGCCATCACGCAGAACGCGGCGCAGCAGCTCGTCTACATGGCGGGCCTTAAGCTGGCGAATCCGATGGTCAACATGCGGTTTCAAGGTGTGATGCAGACGGACACCTTCGGTGGTGCGAGTACGCAGAGCGTGCAGGGCATCGATCCCTTTCGGCTCTACGGTCTGGGGCGGGACGCCAATCTAAACGGTGGCACGTGGGACCAGCCAGAACAACGCGAACACGGAGGATGGAGCACCGTTTTCATTGAGCAAAAAATTCTCGACGGGCTCTACGTGGAACTCGCGGGCAATCGGGGCCGCCATGCGCGGTCCTACACCCCGGAAGCGTTCAATGTGCTCAAACTCGACGTCAACCGCTACCTGCCAGATGGTTCGGTCAACCCCGGTTATCTTGTGCCTTTTGGCGACGTGCTTGGTCAGTTTCGTGACGAGCTTGCGCGATCGGACGAGTATCGCGCGACGCTCTCCTACGAAATTGATCTGGGTAAAGTTAATCGTTGGCTGGGTCGGCAAAATTTCGCGGTGTTGGGCCAGACCACGCGTAATGATTCGGACGTGAATATCATGCGTTACTACAACCTCGCCACGATTGGCCTGACGGGAACGGGATGGTCTGGTGATGCGACGGCTGCCGCGAACACGCTTCGCGGGCGGGCCTACTATGTGAACGGTGAAGTTCCCGCGCTGCCTGACCAAAATTTTTTCTCGGCGAATCTCGCCCAAATTAACGCGTACGGTCGTTTTGTCGGTGGGAGTGCCAACGAGGCCGCGCCGATCAATCTCGCCCTCCGTCAGCATCTCAACGCAGTTAAGTCGGGCTTCGCCCACGACGCGATTTCGCTGGGTTGGCAGGCGTGGTGGTGGCGCAACCGGCTCGTGACGGTGGCGGGCTATCGCTGGGACGGGACTAAGAGCTACGTCCCCGAGGTCGTTCGTGGTTACATCGACCCCGCGATACCCGGGGCGGCCACGGATCCCCTCAAGCGCTATTTCACGTCCTCGGTGGACGTGCCGCTCCGAGCGAGGCCGAGCGTCGACACGGCGGGCGTCTCGCGCACCTCCGGCGCGGTCTTTCACGTCTTCTCCTGGCTTTCGCTCAACTACAGTCGTTCGACTAATTTCAACCCGGTCGCCGATGCCTCATGGAAGAATTACCAGAGCGAATCTGCCCCCAACACTACCGGGAAAACCGAGGACTTCGGCGTGCGTTTTTCGCTGCTGGAAGGCCGGCTCTCCATCGGCCTCAACCGCTTTGCCGCGATGGCCAACGATCAGGCGCGCCTCGCCAACCAATACCGCGCGCCGCTCAATAACGTACTGAATCGTTTGCGGGCGAACTACCGGGACTTTGGCGATGCCCACTTTATCAGCATGGACACGCCGACCGCCCCCCTCGTGAACCTCGTCGACAACGTGAGCGATACGTGGAGTTACCGGTCGACGGGTTACGAGCTTAACCTCACCTTCAACCCCTCGCGGAACTGGCGCGTGGCGCTGACCGGCAGTGAAAATGGCAACGTGCTCGGGACGCACCTGGCCTCGCTGGGACGCTATCTTAACACGGCGGCTCCCTTTGAAGGCCTCGCCACGTGGCGGAGATTCGCCAGTGAACTGCGCAAGGTGGAGGCTGGGCAACGCTCCGCCGCCTTCGATCTCAATCCGGTTGATCCGGCGGCGCGCAGCAAAGCCGGAGCGGATGCCCTGTTCATTGAGCAACAGGCCGCGACGGCGGAACGTTCCTACCAAGACGAACTCGCGATCGAGGGCATTACGACGAGCCGCAATGGCCGCTATGCGTTTAACGGTCTCATTACCCACGTTTTTTCGAAGGAAGGTCGGTTGCAAGGATGGTCGATGGGTGGTAATTTCCGTTGGCGCAGCGCGAGCACGGTTGGCTATAGGCGCACTCTCAGTGCCGCTGGCGTTCCCAATGGCATCATTGATCCTTCTCGCCCGCTGAAGGGCGCGTCTCAGGTGGACCCCGGTGCGATGCTTTCCTACGAACGCCGCATCTTCCGGAACGTGAGCTGGCGCACGCAGCTTAATGTGGAAAATCCCTTGGACTGGAGCAAGCCGCGCTTGGTCTCGAGCGACTACGACACCAATGGGGTCCTCGGCGCGGCGAATTCCCTCGTGCCGCTCCGCTGGGAATTGCGTCGGCCCCGCAATGTTATTCTGACCGCCACGTTTGGCTTTTGAGCAAAGCGGGATCTGTGCAGGGTCCGGTGGGGGCGGGTCGATTTTGTGGCGCCGGGCAAGCGCCTGGCCGGTCGGTGGGCGCTGGTGCGCGGAGGGGAATCGCGCACCGCAGGCGAGATCGTTTATTAATTAACCGGGGGAGACGCGGGCGAAGATTGGTTTGGAGAATACGGGGCCTTGGGGTAAGGCAGGCGGGTGGGGTCTCCCTTTAGGCGCGCGGCTTCGAGATGATCGCGCCCGTCAAAAAATCCCGGGCGGTGGCGGCTGGTCGCGCTGGCACCGCCGGCCGTCCAACGTGCCCGCCGTATTCGCTGGCGGGCGGCGAGGCGGGCGGCCCGGAGGCGGATGGTTGGGACTTTAGAAGTCGCGCCCGCAAGTGAGGGAATAAGCCCGGCCGATCCAGAGGCTGCTGCCCATGCTGCCGCGGTAACCGGTCTGATCTTGGCTGTGGGTCGGTTCGCGGTCCTGCGCATTATTCACGCCGAGCCGCACGGAAGTTCGGCGAAGCCACGCCGTGGCCGGCGGGCCCCAGCGGTAGCCGAGTCCGAGATTCAGCATGGTCTGCTTGTCACCAATTTCATGATACGCGAGCGCGCCGTTATTGTAGATCGCCCGGAGGTACTCGACCTGATCTTTCAGCCGATCGAAGCTCGCTTGGGACGCGTTGGAGCCGGTCCAGATGGGGGTGTGGTAAGTGAAGTTAGCCGATGCGCTCCAACCGCCCTTCCGCCAGGTAAAGGTGCTGCTGATCTTCGTGCGCGGCAGATCCATGTTGTGGACGGAGTCGTTCTTCTCGTCGGTGGGCGTGAGCTTGGAGAATTTATTGAGAAACTGGGCCCATTCGATCGAGAGCCGCATCTGGCCCAGCCGGGTCGGCGGGATCTGGTAGCGCAGCGTGTAGTCGAAGCCGTTGGTAAAATTGCGGCCGGTGCTGTTTCTAAACGTGTTGATACCGCCGATCAAGGGGCCGAGCGGTGCGAGCTGGCGTGACGCCGCGAGGTTGCCGTTCGCCGCGGCGAAGAGCGCGAGGTCGGCGGGCGTCACCTTGGCGCGGAGGGTGTTGGTATCGCCACGATAGTTGCCCGATTGGTCGCCGGGTGTAAGCCGGTAGCCGACGTCGATCTGGCTGATGGGCACGCCGGCGGCGAGTTGCGCTTGAGTGAAGGCGCGGAGTCGGGCGTCATCGAGTGAGGAGTCGCGTCCGTTGGAGAGGATCAGGCTCTTTTGTTCGATCTCCCAGTAGTCAACCGTGAGGGAGAGGCCCTTGATCGCGGGGACTTCGAAGCCGAGTCCGGCGCTGGTGCCTTTCGAGACTTCCGGCTGGAGGGTGCGATTGGCGACGTTGTAGTTGATGGACAGCACGCGCGTGTCGGCGGGGCGCCCGGCGCCCGTGAAAAAGTTGCTGCGCACGGTGTCGAGCTCGCCGGGAGGGCTCGTGCGGGAAAAAAGGGTCGGGGAATAAACGCGCGTTAAATCTGGGGCGACGAAGCCCTCGTTGCGCGAGGCGCGAAACAGGATGCTCGCGTTGGGCCGCCAGGTGAGACCGAGCTTGGGCTTGGTCGTGTTCCCGAAGTCGCTGTAACGTTCGAAGCGAGCCGACGCACTCAGATCAAGCGAGCGGATGAAGGGCACTTGGTTTTTTTTCGCGACGAGCGGCACGAGTGTCTCCGCGTGGGCGCTCGCAATGGTGCGCGAGGCGCGGAAGACATCGCGCGGCGACATGATGATGATGTCGTTGTCGTTTGGATCGAGGCCGGAGCCCGCTGGGTTGCGCCCGATGAAGGGCAATTTCCGGTCGAGCTTAAAATCCCGGCGCCACTCGGTGCCGAACGAAGCCCCGACCGGTCCCGACCAAAGAGTGATGACTTCGCCGCTGGCGCGCGCGTCGAAGCTGTCGATCCGGGTGTTGCCGTAGCGCGTCGCCGCCTGCGTGTAGCCCCCGCGCACACTCGCCGGATTTTGATAGGGCTGATCGACGACGACGGCGTTGTTGACGACCTTGAAGGTGTAGGGAAACGGATTCCACGCGGTCGCATCGGTGCGTTGCGCGGCGGCGATCAGCAGGGAATCGCGGATCGAGTTGATCGCGCTGTCCGTCGCGCGCACGCCGCCGGTCATCGCGCCGACCTCCCAATCCCATGACGAGTTTCCCCATTTGCCCTGCAGCCCGACGAGAAAGCGATGCATCCGGTTCGAGGTCTCGATGGTCTCGGGGCCGCCATCCACCATGAGCATATCGCCGATCGTGATGGCCTGCGGATTTCCCGTGATCCTCGGCGTGCCGTCGGCCTGGCTGCTCCCGGTGGCGCTAAAAAAACGGGAGCCAAACGGATTGTAGGGATTATCGGCCGACAAAGTGACGGCGCGGTCGCTGTCGGCGAGCGTGATGGGTTGCCGTGCGGTCATCGACGTCGAGTAGTAACCGGTAAACTCGGCGAATGCCCGGAGCCGCGGCTTGAGGTCGTATTCGACGCGGCTGTTGAACGAATAGCGGGTGCTCTTAGGCTGACCGACGATGTAAGTGTTGTAGTCGGCATATTGGGCGCGCGGGATCGTGGTTGTGGTGAGCGTGGGCACGCCGTTGATCGGGTAGAGCCAGCGGTTGGCCGTGGACGTGCCGGTCAGGAAGCGCGGCCAGATGCCGATCGGCGTGCGGTCGTCCTGTGAGCCGCCCGCGGCATTAAACGGATCGCGCGCATAGCGCGTCTTGTCGGCGGAACGAGAAATCTCTCGCTGGGTGAGGTAAATCGGATCGCGGGTGTACGCGCTCGCACCGATCATGTAGTTCCCGCGGCCTTTCGCGAAAGGCGCTGCATAGCCGATTTTCCCCTGATAATCGGTGCCGCCACCGTGCTCGGTTGTGCCGTAGCGGAAGGAGAGATCGCCGCCCGCGGGGCGCTGGCGGGCGATGTAGTTCACGACGCCGGCCACCGCATCTGAGCCGTAGATCGACGAGGCCCCGTCGCGCAGCACCTCGATTTGCTGGACGGCTGATGGGAGCACATTCACGTTGACGGGTGAGATGGCGCCGGTGGTGAAGGGGTGAAAAGGCATCCGCCGGCCATTGAGCAGCACGAGCGTGTTGCCGGCGCCGAGTCCGCGGAGAGCGATGTTCGCGTTGTCGCCCCGGCCGGCGATGGCGTTCGTGGGGGTTTCGTTTTCCGGAATATCGGTGATATACGCGATGCTCTCCAGAAGGTTCATCCCCGTGGTCGCGTCGCGAGCCTCGATATCTTCGGAGCCAATGATGGTCACGGGCAGCGATTTCTCCCCATCGAGGCGCTTGATGTTTGAGCCCGTGACGGTGAAGGCCTCCATCGTGAGGGCCACCGTTGTATTTTGAGCTGAGCTCGCCGGGGCCGACTGAGCCGAGAGTGAGCGGCCGGCCGCCAGGATCAGAGTGGTGGCGAGGGCGCCAACGAAGCAGCGGAGGTGTTTCATGGGGGGTGAGGTTCTGAATGACGGGGAAACGAGTTCAACGTTGAACGCTCGCCCACTGGTGGAGGTTTTTTATTCTAGATCGCGCGATGGGCTCGCGGGCCATCGTCATGGCGTAATTCGAGGAAGCGGGATGGCGCGAGACTGGGTTTGGTTACGGGGCGGGGTGATTCTGCGGCCACGCGGCGCGACGGCGGGATCGGCCCGAGCCGAATTTTCTAGAGCGTGGGCACTTTTAGGAGCCGCGCGGGGCAAGGCTGATCGGCCGCCGCTGCCTCGACCATGCGGCCGCCCGATTACCTCGAAAATCGTGACGCGATGAAGCGGCTTGATCGTGGCGCGGGGCTAGCGAATCGTGAGCTCTTGGAAGGTCTTCTCGATGTCGTGCATCAGGTTGATGACCGACTGCACACCCGCTTCGAGGAGTTGCTCCCCTTTGAGCGCGGTCGCCTTGGTGGCATCGCCCCAAGTGCCGCTTCTGGTCATGCGATAAACACTGCCGGGGGAGGAAAAGAAAAAGGCCGTATGCAGGGCAGGGGACTTCGTAATGGTTTCCGGAAAGCGGGGAAACTCGGCGTTGGCCAGCTCCATATCCACCAGTCCGGGTTTGATCGCCAACAGCATGGACACTTCGCTATCGCCGGCGTGCATGCCCTTGCCGCCCTCGGTCATGGTGGCGAATTGATCGGGCGTCAGCCCATCCCAATAATTGAAAGGAAACGCCCGCGCGCCGGCCGGCTGTTTTTCGGCGGCTTGAGCGCAGCCGTAGGCGAGGGCGTAGGTGTTGTCGTAGTGGCCGTTGAGAAACACGATCCGTTTGAAACCGGCTTTGCCAAAAGAAAGCGCCAAATCCCGGACGACGGCCATGAAGGTTTCGATGCTCAGGCTGAACTCGCTGGTGAATCCGCGGTGCGGGTAGGAGAGGGTGTAGGCCAACGGAGGCGCCACGAGGGCATTGCCTTGTTTTTCACAAACGCGGCGGGCGATTTCCTGCGGAAGGAATACATCCGTGCCGATGGCAGAATGCGGTCCGTGTTGTTCCATCGCACCGACTGGGATGTAGACGGTGTGGTGGAATTTAAGGAACTCATCAATCTCATGATTGGTATTTTCGGCGAGGAAGACGGATTTTGGTTTCATTTTGGAACGACGAAGGTGGTGAGGAGCGAGGGGATCGCGCCAGCCGGATGGGATCGGGCCGCGCGGAGGAGGTTCGATCGGACGGCGGGGCGGTGCGAGGATCTTTTGGCGCCGCGACTCAAAAGTTTCGGCCTGATCTGAAATGCCGCCCGTGGGCTTCAGGCCAAACGGAAGCCCCTCGGTCGGTCCCCTTGCCCCTGACCGCGGTAAGCTGGCCGACGTGTTTTTGGCGTTGAAGCCAGCCGGTGGGCGCGGCGCGTGGTCGCGATGCCCCCGAGCGGGGGCGGGCAGATCAAACGTTCACCGTCGCCCGGCACGATGAAGGAGCCGCTCATTCGGTGAGGGAGTTGGCCGCCACGAACTCAAATCGTGGGCACGCCTTGAAGGCCAAGCAAGCGCCGCGCTGCGTGCTGGCGCGCTGCGTGCTGGCGCGCTGCGTGCTGGTTGAGTCCAGATCGCGAGCGCGCAGCCCAAGCGCTCCGTGTCCTCCTCTCTTTCTTGGTCCCGTGAGGCGCGCCTCCCAGATGAGTTTCCTCGAAGCGCGTTCGTCGCCCTCGGGTCGATCTAGCCCGGCCCAGTTTAGGAGGGTCCGCCCGCTTGGAGCTACTCCGCGCGAGAAACGCCGTCCGTGCGAGAACCGGCCGTCCGCGCGAGAACCGGCGGTCCGCGCGAGAACCGGCGGTCCGCGCGAGAAACGGCGGTCCGCGCGAATGACGCGGCAGGCGACGGTTGGAGCTTAGAGCATAGCGACAAGCGCGCTGGCCCGAAGGGCGCTCAAGTAATCCCCCAAATTAACGGATAGGAAACGGGACTTTCAGGCGGATTCGATCCGGGAGGCGTTGGCCGGGGGGGATGCTGGGGCGCCTTGAGCGGGGCCCGAGGCGGGGTGGCGCAACTGGCAGAGGAGGCTGGCCGCGTAGGCGGCGAGCACCATGTAACTGAGGGCAGTGCTACCGATCCACATGCCGAGGTATTCGCAGAAGCCGCCGATGGTGGCTCCGATGAGGTTGGCCCCGAGCGAAAGGGCGGGAGCGGGGCTTGCGCGGAAGGTGGTCGAGAAAATCAACCCGGCGAAAAAGACCGGCAGCGGTACGACCAAGACCGTCCACAGGCCGCGGGCGACGAGGTCTTGCGCGAGCACCCACTCCCGCGGGACGGCGATGAGCAGGAGGAGGGAGAGAAAGAGGGGGAGATAGAGAGCGAGGTGAAAACTGCGCACGAAGCGGAGCGCGACCGCATTGGCGAGAAGCACCATCAGCAGCACTCCTGCGATGACCAGAGTCGTGACCAGCCAAGTCGTGCCGAAGTAGAGCGAGCAGTCGCTGATACCCTTGGTCTGGAGCAGGAGGAAGCCCCAGCCGAGAAAGAGGAAGTGACCATCGCCGGGGCCGAGGGTCCGACCGCGCAAGGCCAGCAGCGCGCCGACGGACAGCACGAGAAGGAGACCGATGATGATCGCGTAGTCGGTGGGCACAGCGCGCTGGGCGAGGTAAAGATAAGGCCAGTCGTCGGTCGCGAGATCGACGGCGGAAGGGGCGGCGCGGACGCGGGTCCACTCGCCCAGTTTCTCCGCGGGGGTGGGTGGAGGTCTCTTGGGTGCGATGATGACGATGTGACCCCCTTGAAGGTAGACGATGGGTTCCGTGGCGGTGGCGGCGGCGACCATCTGGACGAGTTTTTGCGCCATCCATTCGCGACCGGCGATGAAAGACACCACGAGCGACCCGTGGTCGGCGACGCGGGCGAAGGCGGCGCGGAACCCCTCGACGGTATAGGTGTACCCGTCGAGCCGCAGGCTGGCGCCGTAGCTGAAGAGCGCCTGGCTATCGAGGTGGCCGAAGGCGACGAGATCGTAGCGTGCGGAGTCGCGCTGGAGAAAGGCGCGGGCATCGTCGATGTGGATGAAAACGCGGGGATCGGCGTAGGGGCGGGCGGCGCTGTACCGATTGCTCAACTGGGCGATTACGGGGTCGATTTCGACGGCATCGACGCGTTGCGCACCGTGGAGGAGGGCGGTCTCGACGTCCATGCCGCCACCAGCGCCGAGAACGAGCACGGTCTTCGGTGGAGGCACGACGCGGTAGGGCAACTCGTAGGCGGCGAAGGTGGCTTCGAGCAGGCGGGTACGATCGGCCCCCGGCGCATAGCGGCGCAGATCGATCGTACCGTGCATTTGATAAAAGTCCTGATTGACCCGCACGGTGTAGAGCGGGGGGTCCTTCATGGTGAGGAGATTCGCGGGTGGCGGCTGGGCGGGGACGGCGACCAAGCTGCCGGTGGCGGGGCGGCCGGGCTGGGCGTCGATCTTCAGCTGGTTTTCGCGGATGGTGATGAAGTAGTACGGCGACCACCAGGTGGGCTCGCGCGTGGTGGACCACGCGATGGTCAGCAAGGTCACCGCATAGGCCACGAGCGACCGCCAGCGGGCCGTGCGAGCGCCGAGCAACCAGGCGGCCGCGACCACGATAAAAAACCCGGCGAGGGGCGCGAAATGGAGAAAGGAAAACAAGCCGAAGGCGACGGTGCCGCCGAGGCTGCCGAGGAGGTCCCAGCCGTAGGCGCGGAGCGACGGCAGGCGTTGAAATTGCGCGCCGATCTCCTCACCGAGCGGGACGAAGACGATGGCGTTGAGCAGAAAAACGATAGTGAGGACGGCGTAGGCGTAGACCTTGGTTTCGGTGAGTTGGTAGAAACGCATTTCACCGCCGCCGACTGGCAGCGCGACGTAGCCGGCGAGCACGAGGAAGCCCAGGTGCGTCGCGAGCAGCAGGGGGAACCAACGGAAGAGCCGCCAGCCGCGCGCGGTGAGGATCGCGCCGATGCCGAGCCCGAGAAACGAGCTGACCAGCATGAGATTGGCGTAGTAAGCCACGAGTCGGACTTCCGAAGGCACCCAGCGGATGACCATCAACTCGAGGAAGAGCGCGACGAAGGACAGTAGAAACAGACGCACCGCAGGAGGGGCCAGAAGCGAGGGATGCGGTTCGTTGGCTTCCGGGATGGTAAGCGCAACGTTCATAGGCGGGCAGGGAGGCGGAGCGTGCGCATTACCGCGAGTGGAGCGGAGGGGTTTGCCAGAGGCAAGAGGAAGGGTGGCGGACGGCGGACGTGAACACAGAAGCGAAGGCAGAAAGTCCCTGGCGACTGCGCGGAAGGTGCAGGCAAGAGGGGCGCTGATCTTCGCTGCGCGGATCGCCGATGGTGGCGCGCGGTCGCCAATCGCCGAACCAGCTGCGCCCGACCAACGCGCTGACGAGGCTAGCGGTTCTGCGGGGCGCGCATCCGTTCGACCCGGTCCGGTGGCCCGAAGAGAATAATCCTCGCGCTCGCCCGCGTGGCTGACTGCCATCATCCGCGAAGCCATGCCTTCCGTGTTGCAACTATTGATTGCCCATTCGCCGTCGTCCCCAATGGCGAGTCTTTCCGCGGCGCGGGCGTTGCCCGGAAAGGGCCTGGAGGGAGATCGATACTTTAAGGGAGTAGGCACATTCTCTCCCCATCCGCCAAAGCCCGACTTCGAGATCACGCTCGTCGAGAAAGAGAAGATCGAGGCATTTGCGAGCGAGGCCAGCCTCCCCTTCACAGCGTCTCACGCCCGGCGTAACCTTGTGACCGAAGGGGTTGATCTGAATGCGCTCGTAGGAAAGGAATTCCGCGTCGGAGAAGTTCGCCTTCGGGGCATGCGACTCTGTGAGCCATGCGGCTATCTGGCTAGGACGACGTTTCCTGAGACGGTACGAGGGCAACGGCAAACCTTAGCGCGCTGGGCATGCGGCTATCTGGCTAAGACGACGTTTCCTGAGACGGTACGAGGGCTCGTTCACAAGGGCGGGTTGAGGGCTCAGATTGTCACTGAAGGCACGATTCGAGTCGGCGACGCTGTGATCGTGGTACCAAGGGAGCGATCCGACCACGTCCGCTGGTGGCCAGGTCCGTGGCGGGAGATATCGGCGCCCGGAGGATCCTATGCGCCGATGGCTTGCTCGGCCAGTCGCGGCCCAGGCTCCACGGCGCCGGCGGCAGCAACCCCGGCCATGCCGATACCCCATGCTGCGGCGCGGCCGGATCGGCCTCGGCGAACCCACGCTCGCGCGGTGCCGCCGACCGGCTTGCCCAGCTGTGACCAACCCGGCGTCCGGATCGACCAGCAGGCTGAACCCGAACGCCCTCACTTGATGAATCGGGCCCAATCTTGGCGGGTGTGCCGGTCGGTCACCTCGGCGTGGCGGCGACCGGCCAGCGGCTCGATCTCGGCAAAGATCGTGGCCACGCCGTTGCGCACGTCTTCGTGGTCAAGGAAAAGATCAAAAAATTTGGCGGACGCGCGGGAGTGAGCGCGGGAGCGGCGCGCGGGAGCGACGTGGCGCGGGAGCGGCG
>CAMDOF010000071.1 GCA_945903465.1 Opitutus sp. GAS368 | reverse complement strand
CGTACGGGTGGTTTCTTGCGGTCACGGCTATGTCACGGCTAAAATCCGATTTTGGGGCGGAGGCTCTCAAGAAACAGCTTCTACAAGTCGTTAGTGGGCGGAGAAAGCGGTTTCTTCCCGTCGGGGCCAAAACTTGTTTTGGTGGGGAGTCTCCCATGCAGCAGGGGCACAAGAGTGTCGCCCATCCGACGGACCGGCGACACTCCTGTCGCCGATGGTGGGCATGGAAAGCTGTTTCTTCCCGTCGGGGCCAAAACTTATTTTAGTGGGGAGGCTCCCATGCAGCAGGGGCGACAAGAGTGTCGCCCATCCGATGGACCGGCGACACTCCTGTCGCCGATGGTGGGCATGGAAAGCTGTTTCTTACCGTCGGGGCCAAAACTTGTTTTGGTGGGCGGGGCTGCTAAGAAACACTCTTTGTTAAGCGTTGGGGTGAAAGGTTGGCTCTGTTTTTCGATCACGGCCAAAATCCCATTTTGGGGCGGGGGCTGCTAAGAAAACTGGATTTGTGGGGGGGAAGAGGGGGTTGGCGAGCCATGATCGCGACAGGGCGCGCGTCACCGGCGTGCCGTCAACCCCAAACCCCCAAGCTGACCCGTTTTCCTGACCCTCAAAAATGAACGCCGGAGCACCCGAATGGATGCCGGTGTTCGAAGGCGAAGAGCGAGTCGGACCCAACCGCCCCGCCCGACCCGATTGTTTACATGTCGAACGTCGCGCTGAGAATGAACAGCCGGGGATCGATGATGCGGTAGGCGCTCTTCGTGCCATCCGGCATGGCACCGATCGCCTGGAGACGGCCATTTTCGTTGAGGTTGCGGATGTTGAGCTGCCATGTGGCCGTCACCTTCTTCGAGAAGAACGGCGCGCGGTATCCGACGAACGCGTCCATGTAGTAATGACCCTTGTCGTAGACCGGCCGGTTGGGATCCAAGCGGGTCACGATCGTGGGCATCGTCTCCACGCCATAGTAACCGATGGCGCCCTTGTCTTCCCAACGCAGCGCGCCGCCGACGCTCATGCGCTTCAGATGGCGGTTCTCCGAGATGCCCGCCAAACGGTAGTTCGTACTGAAGTTCGCTCGGTATTTCCGGATCTGGGGCCGCGATTTGCCTTCCTGTGCCTGGGCGAGCACCAGCGGCGCCACCACGTTCTGCGCCAGCCAGTCGGAGGCTGTTTGCTGATTGCGATAACGCGTCGTGAACCAGGGCGTGCCCTCGATCGGGTCCATGATGGTCGTCCACACCGCCATGCGTTGGGCGATCCACTGGTTCACCTCCGGGGAGAGATTCTTGTTGATGGCCACCTGCTCGGTGGCGTTGAGCTTCATCGTCCAGAAGTCGGACGGATTGTAGTTGATCTCCACTTCCTTGCCGCTCGAGCGGATGTCGTTGACCGCCGAGATGGGATACGCGGTCGGCACGAGGTATTCCTTTGGCAGCTTCATGATCGCCGAAACCTCCGTGAGGATCTGGTCGGCCGTCAGCACGGCGCCCCGGACCGCGGCCGCCGCCGTCACCCATTCCGTGGCCTTGTTCTGCAGCCGGAACGCGTCGTCGTTGGTCGTGCTGGTCGTGAAATCGAGCCGCGTCACCCGCCCCGCCGCCGTGCCCGAGTCGCCGCCGCGGGACTTGAGCTGATTGGTGACGTATTGGTTGAACCGCATATTCAATTTGCCCTGGAAGAAATTGAAGGCGATGCCGGCGTCCTGGCCGCGGCCGGCCGGGTAAGGCAGACGTTCGAGAAACAGGTTTTGCGCCGGGCTGGCGGGGACGAAGCTGTTCGACTGGTTGGCGAAGAGGTTGATCCAGGGCAGCGGACGGAAAACGACGCCCTTGGTGTAGGTGGGACCTTTGCCGCTGGCCCAGTTCGCGAGGGACCAGGACGTGTAGCTCTCGTCATCCACGTGGGCGCCGTCGGCCTGATAGCGCAGCGTGCGACCGGGGCGCGTATAGAGTTCGTCGTGCCGGGCGCCTAGGGTCAGGACGAGCCGGTCCTTCAGCAGGTGGCTCTGCAGCACGCCACCGCGCGACTTGGCGATGCGCCACTCGTTGGAGCCGCCGCCGCTGAAATTGAGGGCGGCTTCTCCCAGACGCACCGGCTCGGTCACATAGCCCGTGCCCGCGTTGCCAAAGTGCAGCGGATAGGTGCCCCGCGCATACTGCGTCGGAGCATACTCGACATTGCCGCCCACGGCGTCGCCGAGATACCAGCGATAGGTGGGGCCGAGCACGGCAGGACCCGAAGCGAGGCCGTTGCCGCCGGAACCGAGGCCGGACCGCAGGATGCCGGCGGGCGCCCACGTGTGATCGTCGGTGATCACGTCGCTGAACGCGTAGCCGCGGCGGGTCCACTCCTTGTATTCCCCGTAGCCCGTCACCTGGTGCATGCCGAGCCAGCGCGTCCAATTCTTCTCGCCGGTGAGGTCGATCTTGTAGGCCAACTGCCCGCGGTAGGTGTTGCGGTCGATCACGCTCTGGGTGTCATACTGCCCCTTGATCTGCACGAAAGGCCGCAGGAAATACGGATTCGGCGAACCGTCCAGCATGCGGGACTCGACATCGGGGGCGATGCCGATGACGCCACCCTGACGCGTGTCGCCGCCGAGCGTGCTGTGCGCGAAGCGCGTGCCGCCTTCGTGAAAGTAGGCGAGCTGCACCGCCAGCGTCTGGCGCGCGGTGTCCAGGATCATCTGATCGAGGGTGACGGTCCGCGAATCCACGCGGTCGTGATTGAAGTTCAGCGCCGATAGATTGATCGACGTGTAGTCGTAGATCGCCTTGTCGGTGAGCGGGGACCATTTCGGAAAAAGCGGCTGCAGCGCGCGCGCGCCCGACGGATCGCCCAGCGCATCGTAGAGGCGCTGCGACAGGCTGCCCGTATTCGGGTTGTTGGAGAGCGTCGAAATCGCGACGCCGAAGTAGCCGAGGCCGGATTGATCGATGTAGGCCACGGAGCCGCCCGCCTGGGGATTGGCGAAGTAAGCGAAGAAATAATTGGGAGAGCCCACGGTGTTGTCGCGGGGCGTCGTGACGCTGTTGCGCGTCATGGTTTCGGCAAAGGCGTCGTGGGTCGGGGAACCGGAAGCGCGCCACGGCGTGTAGACGTCGACCGGCGTGTTCATGTTCGGCCGGTTGCCGGCCAGGTCATAGTAGGAATACGACGCGCTCAACATCGTGCGCCGAAACGGGCGGTAACGCACCATGGCGTTATAGCGGTTGGTATCGACGCCGGACGGCTTCAACTGGAAGCCGTCGCGTTGCCGGGCCGCGCTGCCGCGAATGGCGAGCTTGCCGGGAATCAGCACCCGGTTGAGATCGAGCGTGGCGCGATAGCCCTCGTTCGTGTCGGCGCGCAACGTGACCTGACTCTTGTTCCGCGTGAGGTTCGCCGCCGCGGGCACGGTGTTGACGGTGCCGGCAGCATTGCCGATGCCGAAGATGGCGGCATTCGGCCCACGACTGATTTCCACCGCATCGATGTTCAGCGGATCGATCGGCACAATCCCGCTCGCCTCGAAATTGCCGATGGTGATGTTGGGCGTGCCGACGCCGCGGATGCGGTTGGCGGTGTTCGGATCCAGCTGGGCGTTGTTGATCATCGTCCCGTTGCGGTTGAACGAGAAGTCGGTGAAATTGCCGGTCCCTTCCGTGCCTGCCTCGTAGGTGAAGATATCGTTGATATCCAGCATCGCGAAATCGCTCATCTGCTGCTTTGTCACCACTGTGATGGAGGCGGCCAGATCCTCGATTTTCGAATTGAGCCGCGTGCCCGACATCGTGTTGCCCGCGTATTAGCCTTTGTTGTTTTCCTGGACCTCGAACGGCGAGAGCACCGTCGTGGGCGTTTGCCCGTCCTGGTCCACTTCCACGACTGCCCTCGCGGGCGCGGTTGCCGCATGGCCGGTGGAGAGGAGGGCGGGAGAAATCGCGAACAGCGCGGCGAGAAGACCAGCCGCGCGCCACGGAGCAAGGCGTTGGGAAGAGACGTTTGAGTTCATGGGGTTGGGTCGGCTGGCATCGAGCGGGGCAATTTGCTGGCAGGAAACTGGATTTTCAGGGGGATCGGATCAGGGAGGGGCATGGTGGGATTGGGATGAGGTAGCTGTAAATGAGTCGATTTTGAGATGGCGGCGGGTTTGGCTGATGCTGGGGACTTGGGTGGGGAACGGCCGCGACGGAAAGGGGGGGGGATTTCGGGTGCAAATCGAGGCGCGGCTCGCCTAAGGGTGGGCAATCACCGCGGGGCTGGGGGCTGAATGGACGGGGAAATCCGGATCGCTCGGAGTCAAGGAGCCAGCGTTTTTTAAATTTCACAAGTTTCCGCCGAATCCGAGGCTTGGCGCGATGGGAACAGAGCCGGCATCCCGCTGTTCGACGCACGCCCTGGATCTGTTCTCCCGCCGGGATCCCGGCAAACGCGTTTTCATCTACTTCCTTTGCACGGCCATTGCCTGACCTTGCACTATCCGCGCCGCGTCCATTCACCCTTGGGTCAGACGCCGCGCGGCAACTTACCACGATCAGACGCACGGTAAGTTGGGGCGAAAACGCGAGGTTCAAAAATGGCGTTGAACCGAACGTTACAGGTTGACGCGGATTGACAGCCGGAAGTCCCGTCCCAGGCCGACTGCGCCCGTGGAGAGGCTGCTGGCCCGGTAGTAGCGCTTGTCCAACAGATTGTTGATGTTCATCCCGATGTTCACGGAATGATTCATCACGCGGGTGCGATATCCCAGGATCAGGTTGGCCACGGAGTAACCCGGGGTCCAAATCATCTCGGCCACGCCGTCCCGATTCAGGTCAAAATTCCCCTGGTAGCTTTCCTGGCGGTATTGCAAGCCGCCGCCGATGTTGAAGTTTTTTAATGGGCCGGAGTCGAAGCGGTACGAGGTCACGATGTTGGCGCGCACCTTCGTGAAACCAGCGACTGGGGTGCCGTCGGGATTGGAAGCGAGGAAGGCGTCCGTTTGTGGCGTCGGCAGATTGGCCGCCTTCGCGCGGGCGTGCGCCACCTTGACGTCAGGGTATCGGTCCGAGGTTTCCAATTCGTTGCTGGAATAGTTCCAGAGAAACCGCCAATTCTTCGTGAGATTGGCGATCGTTTCAAATTCCAAGCCGTCGGCCGCGACTACCTGACTGTCGGCGCCGCTGGGATTCAAATCAGAAAACAGGATGGCCAGTTCGTTCGTGCCGACCGCGGCCGGGATGGATGCGCTGGCTTTGCGGTTTGTTTTGTAATAAGTCCAATTGGATTCCAAGCGGCCATCGAGGAAGAGCCAGCGCAACCCGTATTCGGTGCCGAATCCCTTCGGTGGCGCCACGACGGTTCCGGGAAGGAAGCCGGGAGTTCCGGCGGTCGTCGTGAGCACCACGTTTTCCGCGTAGGTCCCGTAAGCGGCGAGATACTTGGTGATATGGAACACGCCACCGAAATTATAGGAACTGTTCCGCACCCGGTAACGCGCGTTTGGGGCGCTGGCCAGCTGGTAGGTTTCCCGGGTCACCATGTTGTAGAAGTCGCGGCCCGGATCCTGGAAAAACGAATCCGAACGCCATCCGAGCATGGAATGGAGGCGACCCTTGAAGTACGTTCCGCTCGAGCCGATCATTCCGCCCGAATTCCAATAGTAGCGGTTCATCAAGCGGCCGGCCGCGCCGTCGATGGCGATGTCGCGGAGCATGATGGTACGACTGGGAATGATGGCGCGCTGGGTAAACCGCTCAGCATCGCCATCCTTGAAATAGAAGCGGCGGTACACCCGGTTCTGGTTGAGCGTCGCGACGTTCGCCTGGTAGGCGGCCAGTGTGTTCGCGTTTTGCAGAGAGCCTTTGAATGTGGGGCTGGCCGGATCAACGAATTCCGCCCACTGCTCGTCCAGCGGCTCCTGACTCTGATGGTGAAGTCCACCGACGATGCGCTGCGCCATGAAAGAAAGCTTCAGATCGTACACCGCGGCAGCCCGCAAACTGACCATGGGCTCGGGGTAATTGCGAATGCCGTGATAGAATTCCGTGTAGTATTCGTTGACATACGGATTGCGGCTCCCATCGGGGCGGACCTCGACCAAGTCCTTGTAAACCGCAGCTTGCGAGGATCCTCCTTTGATTCCGATTTCCCGGATGCCCTTTTGCAGCGTTCCCGCCAGCTGGATGTTCAGCTTCTCCCCGACTTTTTGGTCGATGGAAAGACTGTGCGCATAATGGTCGGTCTTGTTATACGCTCCCGGTCCCTGGAGATTCAGTTTGTCGCCCACAATGCTGCCATCGAACAGAATCAGGTTGGTACCGGTCGTGCGGCGGGTGCCCACGCTGTCAAAAATCAGATTCCGATTCGGGACATAGGTAAAACCGCCCTGCGTTGCCGCATACGTTGTGGTGGCGCCGGTTCGCTCCGTCGTCGCAAACTGGTCGGCGAGCATGTTGGGAGCCATGACCGCGTTGTTCTCGCCGAAATCCAAGCTCACATTGATGTTCGTACTCCTAAACGGCCGGTAATTCGCGGTCATGAAGAGGCCGCGAAAGGTACGCTCCGTGTGGTTCTGAAATCCACCGCCGCGCTGGTAGGCCAGGGAAGCCCGGACCGCCAGCTTTTCATTAATCGTCCGGTTAATGTCGAATTCACCCCGGTAGAGATTCTTGGAGCCGGTCACGAAAGTGAAACTCTGGGAGTTCTTCTGCAATGCCTGCTTCGTGACTTGGTTCGAGATGCCACCCGCGCCACCGCCGGTGTACAGAAAGCCGTTGGGGCCGCGGAGCAGCTCCACGCGGTCAATGTTATGGCTGTCGAGGCTGACGTAGAACACCACGCCGTCGCGCAAATTGGTGCTGCCCGTGCCTCGTGAAAGCGTTCCGCCACTGCCGGAGCTGATGGGGGATTCGTTGTTCGTCATCACCTCGCCCGAAATGTTAAACATCGAGAGTTCCGCGATGTCGGTCACGATCAGGTCTTCCATGAATTGCCGGTTGAGCACCGAGATGGAACTTGGGGTGTCGCGAATGAGCGTGGCCGTGCGTGAACCGGAGAGCGTCTGCGTGGCGCGATAGCCCTCGTCGGAATCGCCTCGCACCTCAAAGACGGACAGTCGCACCACGTCCTTCATGTTATCGGCCTCTTTGGTGGCCGACTCGGGGGCGATCGCTTGAGCGACGACCGCCTGCCGGTTCGCCGCCAGCGTCAGTAATGCGACGAGGCAGAGGGGGAAGAGCGCGAAGCGCCGGGGGCTTCCGTCACGTAGAATTAGTGGCAAAGACCATGTCATATTGAGTTGGGGTTTATCGGTCGGGTTGTTGGTTGGCTGTCAGGATGCGCTCCGGGCTTAGTGAAAGGGTCTTCGCCGGTTGCACACGAACGCCTGAATGCGAGCGGCGGGGAGCGGCTGGAACTGAGGCATGAGAAAGAAATGGGTGCATCGGTCGATTACTTGACGGCCTTACCGCCCGCCCGAGCCATCACTTCCGAGATGGCCACCGGCACGCCGCCGCGCTCTTTGCTGAGAAAGTCCGCTTCCATGAACGCCAGAATCTCGATGGTCTCCTGTTCGGGCACCGGCGAAACTCCCGTTTGCAGAAACGTGACGATCGCCGCGACCAGCGGCGCGTAGCCGTCATATTGCCCAATCTCAGCCGTGCCTTTCTCGCCGACCGCCTTGCCGCCGTATTTGGCCTCGCGAAACACGCCCATCCGCCCGCCCTGCCAACGGCCCTCCACGACCTTCGCGTCCGGCGTGCTGCTCTTGCGCGTCACCGTTTCGATGCCTGTTCCCATCACGGTAAAAAGGGATTCGACTCCGTGCACACCATACCAAAAGAGGTCCTGGTGGTGAGGCTCTAGTTTGGCGGGGCTGCTGGTCTCCGCGCTGAGCACTTTGCCCACCTTGCCGTGGCGCACCGCCTGGGTCTCGCGGGCAAACCGGAGGGCCGAAGAACTGAACACCGGCACGTGATGTTTTTTCGCGAGGGCAAATATTTCCAGACCGTCCTTGAGCGTCGCGCCCAGCGGCTTTTCGATGTATAAAGGTTTTCCGGCGAGAATGACTGTCTTCGCCTGCGCCAAGTGCGGCCGGCCGTCGACGCTCTCGATCAGCACCGCATCGACGTGCTTCACCAGTTCCTCGATAGACGGATAAATCGTCACCCCGAATTCCTTGCGCAGCTGTTCTGTATAGGCATCGACCTTGCTCCATGAACTCGGGATGTCCGGACTCCCCGTCTTGACCGCGCCGACCACCCGCGCTCCGGGGATGTGATCCTTGAGGGTTGAATCGTGCAGGATTTTTGTGAACGCGATGACATGCCCGGTATCCAGGCCGACCATACCCAAACGGATATCTTTGGCCTGGACCACAAGCGGCATGAAAAGCGCCGACACCAGGGAGAGAGCAAAATTCCGGATCATTTATTTTGGAGGTTGGGGTACGCGGAACGCCGTCATTCGACGATCAGCACGCCGCGCATCATACGCCAATGACCAGGGAAGGTGCAGAGGTAGGGATAGCGGCCCGGCCGGCTGGGTGCGGTAAAACGGAGTTCAGAACGTCCTTGCGGATTCACCAGCGGCGTGGCCTGCAAAACTTTGGCGGAGGCCGGCACATAGTGCTTCGCTACTCCGTCCGGAGCGGTGGCGAGCTCGTCGGCTAGCACCCCCACCTCATCGGCTGCGCCCGGTGCAATCAGCACGAAATTGTGTGGCATCAAATCGGGGTTTTCGAAAATGATGCGGATGGGCGCGCCCGCCTTGGCCCGTAATTCGGTGGGCGCGAACTGCATTTGGTGGGGCACGGCTTGCACCCGCAAGGCGCCCTCATCCGCGGCATGCGCCTGAGACCAGGCCGCCGCGAGGACTTTCAGCTCGTTGTCATCGCCCGCGATGCGCGCATCCCTCAGCGGTTGCCCGAGAGAGTCGTAAATATAAACCGGCGGCGGCTCGCCCCGTAGGCGGCGGAACGTAATTTCAACCGTATTGAGCCCCTGTGGCAGCTCCAACGCGACCTGATGTTCGAGACTGTACTGCCAGTTCACCGACAACAATTGCGCGCCGTTGAGCGAGAGATCGAGAAAGCCGTTCTTCACGCTTAACAACGCGGTTTGCGCCTTGTTCGCGTCGATGAACGTACGAAATGTTTTCGTCACGGTCGGGTCCGCCGGCCCCTTCTTGGCCGCGCCGGGAACTGCCTTGGCGGGCGGAGCAGAAATCGCCTTTGCCGGCTCCACCGGAGCTTGCTTCGCGGCGGCTTTGGCCACCGGCGCGTCCGACGCCACGAGCAGCCATTGGCGCGCTTGGGTTTCGGGAGCAATTTCCAAAATCGGCATCGACCGGCTGCGGGCGGGCTTGGTGCCGGCCTTGAGACTCGCGCGCATCTCCGCCACCGGACCGTCCGGAGCCTCGAGCCCGGAAATGAGTTCTTCGATGTGCGGATGCGTGGGCCGGAGATGCGATACCGCGTTGATGACCGACATCTTCACGCGGGGATGCGCGTCGCGGGCCGCATCGCGCAGCATCTGACTGGCATCCGGCAACTGATCGAATTGATAGCGGATCATCTGCACCGCGGATACGCGGGCGAGGGGGTCTTGGGAGGCGAGCAATCCCTTGATCAGGGCGGGGCGGACCTGTCGCTTCGCTTGGTACAGCCAGGTAGCCTCGATGAGCGATTGTTCGTAATTCGGCTGCGACGGGTCTTTGCCGGCCACCCACGCATCCAGCGCGGGAATCACTTCGTTGCCCGAGGCCCGCAGCCTCAGCCGCGCGTGTTTCCGCACGGTATCCTGGGGATGTTCGAGCAGCGCGATGAGCTGTTTGACGTTCGCGCCTTCGATTTTCGGCCAGTCCTTGGCCAGCGGCTTCCCGTTATAAACGACGCGCCAGATGCGGCCGTGATCCATGTCCCATAAACGATCACGAGTCGGATTGGGCCCCTGCCCGATCAGCACGCTGCAGAAATCCGCGATGTACAACGCGCCGTCCAAGCCAAACTCGAGGTCGACGGGCCGAAAGACCGGATTCTTCGAGGAAATGATATCGAAGCGCCCCGTCGGCTTCACCGGGCCGGTTTCGACTCCCGTCTTCGAGAGTGATACGACGTAATTTCCGAGCAGGGCCGACGAAGCGATCGCACCCTGATATTCGTCTGGAAAATTGGGGCTCGAAACAAAGGTAACCGAGGGGCCTTTGTTGTAATTCAGGATCGTCCCGTATTCGTGCGGGTGATACGTGCCCAACGGCGTCCAGGTATGGATCAGGCCATCTTTGAGATCTCCACCGCCGGTGCGCTGAAATACGGAGCCATAGCGGTCGAAGGCCACTTTCCATGGATTCGGGCTCAGGCTCTGCCACTCGGTATCAATGCGGCCCGTCGTGGGATCCATGCGATAGGTGGTCGCATCGACGCCCCGCACCACGCCGAAAGGCGTTTCGAACTGCGACCGATTGAACACCCCATCGCTGAACATGATGTTTCCCCGCGGATCGGTGGCGATCATCCCGCCGTGATGGGTGTCTGACACGTCGATTCCGCGCAGCAGTTCGGTGCGGCGGTCGGCCCGATCGTCGCCGTCGGTGTCTTCGAGAATCCACAGCCGCGGCTGAGCGGAGACGATAACCCCGAGCTCGTGGAAGATGATGCCGTCGAGCACGTCGAAGCCATCGGCAAAAACCGTGCACTTGTCCGCTTTGCCATCATGGTCGGTGTCTTCGAGGATGATCACCTTGTCCCGCGGCGGGAGCCCCGGTTCGGTCAGCGGAAAGGAAGGCATCGTCGCGACCCACAATCGTCCGCGCGCATCGAACGCCATTTGAATGGGATTGCGGAGTTCGGGAAACTGGGCCTCGGACGCGAAGAGGTTGAGCGTGTAACCGTCGGCCACCGTGAACTCCTTTAGCTGCTCTGCCGGCGGCTTGATCTCCGTGGGGGTCGCGCCACGGCGCTGGTCGCCCGCGTCAATGCCGATCGCCACAAACGGGGTCGATCGGTCCACGATCGGCGGCAGGTTCGGCGCCGAAAAATCGGCAAAACGGGCCGTGGGTTGCTTTACCAGTTTGCGGAGGGTTTGTTCCGCTTGGTCGATGACATCAAAGTAACGCGGCAGCTCGGCCGCGTACTCGATCGGTCGACGCCGCTGGCCAAAATACAGCACCGCATTTTTGATTCGTACGACCGCGGCGACAGACTCGGCTTTCGCTCCGGCCGCCTTGGCGACTTCCCCGATCCTGGTGGTATCCACCCGGGCGACGGCCGGTTCGCCCAAGAGCGCGGCGGCAATGACCTTTGCCATGGCGTGGTTGCCGTCGCGGTTAAGGTGAATCCCTTTGACCGTCAGGGGCGAGCGGCTCTGCGCATAAGCAGTCTGACTCGCCGAAAACAGGTCCACGTAAACCGCGTTGGCCGTCTTCGCTTCGGCCGCCATGACCTCGGCATAAACGGCAATCTCGCGGTTGCGCGCCGCGACCTCGGAAGGTCCGCCGGGTTCGACGGCGAGCGGCGAAAGTATCACCAATTTTGCGGTCGGGTGACGCCGCCCGATTTCCTTGAGATAGACTTGAAGCTGAGTCCGGAAGTCGTTCCGACCTTCCAGCCCCGCAAACGACTCACTGTTGCCGAACCCCAGCACAACGACGTTGGCCGGCCACTTCTGGAGTAACATTTTCAGATGCTCCGCAAATCCGTCGGGACGCAACCGGTAGCCCACCTCGTCGCCGGTCCAGGCTAAACTTCTGACTCGAAGGCCCAAGTCCGGGTGCGCCAGTTGCAGGTATGCTTCGAGTTCGCCGTGTTCGAGCAACCGCTCGACCATCGAGTTTCCATAGAAAAGAACGGTGTCGTTCTTTCCGAAAGGAACGGCCGCTCTCCCCAGCGAATAAAAGGACAGGCCGGCGCCCAACCAAAAAATCAACCGGCGAAGCCGCCAGTCTGAATTTATTATTATTCCTAAGAAGCTGGATTTGCCCTGCCGGGGGGAGGGGTTTAAGGGGAGGGGCATGGTGGGCTCTGAATGCGTTAGCCGTAAATGAGTCGATTTTGAGAGGGCGGCGGGTTCGGAAGATGCTGGGGACTTCGGGTGCGGAACGGCTGCGGCGGAAAGGGGGATTTCGGGTGCGAAGCGAGGCGAGGCTTGCCGTGGGGGGGCAATTATCGCGGGGGGGCGATGCGCGGATGCAGTCCTCCTGCTCGCTCGGAGTCAAGAAGCCAGCGTTTTTTTAAAATTTTCTCAGGCAGACTCAGGAGCGTCGGCTGGGGCGGTCTTGGTGGCTGATTTGTACGCCGCCGCGAAATCCGGCGCCCGCATCTTTGCCGCGCACTTCGAGTTGCGCCACGCGCACCGACAGCGTGGAGCCATTCGCGGAGTTCTTGAGCTGGTGGGGGAGCGAGTGGTTGCGGCGATTCCTACCGAGGCTCCGCCATTCCGCGCCACCAGCGGTGATTTGCCAGTGCTCCCTCGGATTCGCCTAGAACTCGGCGCCGAGCCAGACACGGTCGTGGGTGCGGCACCAAGCATCGGCGCCAGTGCCGTCGGGCGCGCGGGTCGCGGCACTCGCGGAGGACAGCGTTTTCGTCGCGGAAGCCGCGCCGCCGACGATGGTGGCGGTGGCGATCAGTTTCAGGCCGTGCGGCGGGAGCGGGTCTGGTTCATCGTTTCGAAAAAAACGGTGCGAGGGCGCAGGACTTCCTAGAGATCGATCTCATAGGAGAAGATAAATTGGCGAGGGATCAATCTGACCGTGGTGAGTGAATTTCCGTTAAAGAAGTCGCGGTTCCGGGTGTCGTAGCGAGCCGGCGGGAAGGCGTTTCGAATATTCACCCCCGCCGTGTACCGCCGGTTGCCGAGCCAGGCCGATTTGCCGCTATAGCCATAGGACAAATCGACGGCGGTTTCCGCCTTACCCTTTTGGATGATGTTTACGTCTGGCACGGCCACGCCATTGATCCGCTTCACGCCGAAGCCGATGGCCGCAGGTGCGCGCCAGCGCAAGCCGACACCCGCGCGCGAGCCCCGCAAGGCGCCTTCACTGAAGCGATACATGGCATTCAAATTTAGCCGATTGTCGCGGGTGAACTCATTGGGACGTCCGTTATAGGCCTCGAGGACGGGAATGCCGGAGTTCCCATTCCGGACGTTCGAAATCCAGTTTTCCTTCATCGTCTGCCCCGTCCAGCCGCCCGGAAACAGGTCGTCATTGCGGCCCCACGGCGTGTTACTGGCTCCGATATTTTGGGGCACAGTTTGCCCTGCGCCGCTTCCAATCGGTATCGCGTTCCACGTATATTTCCGGATGACACCGTCCCCATCCATGTCGAAACCTGCCGGATTTCGGTAGATGGCTTCGGTATCTCCGGGCACGTAACCTTCGGTGAAAAGAGTTTTGTCCATAATCTTCTCAAACTCGTCGGCGAATTTGATCCACTGCGTGGCGATTTTGGTTTGGACGACTTGCTGGTGATTCCACGTCAGGCGGATATCCAGATTTCCGGTCGGTTTCCAATGCGCCGTGATTTCCCGGCCCTTGGCGGCGCTGTCGGCGCTGACGGCGTAGGGATCCAGGTAGTTAAAGAAATTCATCGTCTCGAATCCGCCGTTGTTCACCGAGGCAAACGGATAAGCCAACTTGGGGTCGCCCTGGTCTTGCAGCGGCCAAATGGGAAACTTCGCCCTGAATTCCGCTTCGTTGGCGACCATGGCGCGCGTGATGTCCTTCATCACGCCCCGCATGGCCGCCCGGATTCCAGCAAAGAGTGCCCCGAGCCTGGTCGGCGAAGAGGCCACCTCATACTCGTTATACTTAAGATTGAAGCTGCCGTGGAAGAGCCCCAGGCGCATTCCCTTGTCGGTCCCGTCGCCCTTCTCGCTCGCGAGAAAGGATCCATCGGGGTTTCGCGCCGTGGTGTTCGGCGCAAACGTATCCGACTTGGTATACATGAACGACAGATCGGCACCCAGAGGGAGCTTCCAGTCCCAGTCGCGGAACGGGTGAACGACGATGCCTTTGAGCGTCGTCGTGCCGACCGCTGCGGTGGCTGGATCCATCTTTTCAAAGCCGTAGTGATCGATGTGTGCCTGGTAACCCGCGGACGCCGCCGAAACGATCTGGCCCGTTTCGGGATTCCGCCACAACACGGCCGGTGCCTGGCTCCGCGCCGTGTTATTTGAGTCCTCGCGGCGACCGTAAGTCAGCACGACCCGGTCCTCCAGCAGGTAGCCCTGATAGGAGAAAAGCTTGGTGCCAAACTCCGAGTGCGTCCCGCCCGTATTGCGACCCGTGATGAGGCGCTCACCGTTGCTGCCGGTGCCCGCATTCATCGGATCGACGACCCACGCTTCTCCGTTGTTGTCCTTGATCGTCCATGGTTTCCCAATCTCAAAACCGTCGACCCTCGGCACCCAGCCCAAGTCTGCACCGACGTAGGAGCGGAAATTGACCACGCGGTTGTTGGAGGCCGCGGTGTAGCCGCTGCCCAACGGCCCGAGGCCCCTGCGCCCGTCGGGCTCGAGGGTGTAGTTGACGCCGCTAAACACCGGGTCCCGCATTTTGCCGTTCTGGATCACCGGCTGAATGTTGTAGCGGTATTCCTGGTTGAGGTTCTTCGATCCAATCCCGGAAACGATCCCGGCGAGGCGATGCCGTCCCAGCAATGGGATGAATCGATGGCGGGAACGCTCCTTGAAATCGAGTTCATACGAGAGCGCGGCGCGCCATTCGTCGCTCTTGGCCCACCCCTGATCGAATCCGGCCAATCCATCGAAATAGAGTTTTCCCGCGTAGGGATTCGGCGTGATGCCATCGGCAAGAAATCGGTTGGGATCGACGTTGAGGTTGAGGCCGCCGTTGCCGCCCGCCATGTAACTCGCGCCGGAGTTCTTGTTCGATTCCCGCTGAACCCCGGCCTCGAAATGGAGGCCATGGAGAATCTCCTGGTTGAAAAACAGATTCACGATCGAGGACCTCCGGTCGCTGAAATCGGTAAAATAATGGTAACTGGCATCGCGAGGATAATAGTCGTCGTTCAGCAGGGATACCCCTCGCGTGGTGCCCGCGTTGACCGGGTCAACGATCCCCGGCCAACGCCCGTTGTCGGCGATGTTTTGCACGCCCACCGAATAGAATGAGCCCATCGGACGCAGTCCGGCCGGATTGTTTCCGCCGATCACACTGATCGCGCCATCACCCGACGTGCTGAAAACCCGGTCGTCGGGGTTGCTCTTCGAGGTCTGCCACGCCGCATTGTTGTTGAAGAGAGGCTTGTTGCCCACCGCCGAGCCCAAATCACCGGCTCGATACCAGACGCTAACTTTATCCAGCGGAGGAACCCGCGAAGGTGTCCGACTGTGCCCTTTGGCGTATTCATAATGGGCACTGATCGACGTCTTCTTGAAGGGATTGTAGACGAGCGCACCATAGGCACGGCGTTCCCGGTCGATCGAGGGATTCGGGTAGAATTTTTTGTTGTCCGCGAGGAACGCTCCGCGGAAAGCCATTCGGTCTTTAAGCAGAGTCTGATTCAGGTGCAACTCGCCGCGGGTGCCGCCAAAGCTGTCGAACTGCGTCTTCAATTGGCGGGTGTTTCGATTCATGATCGGTCGGGCCAAGGTTGAATCAATGGCTCCGGTCGGGGCGCCAATCCCGAACATCATCGGGTTGGGACCGGAAGCGAGGGTTACCCGCTCAAGGTTGTAGTTGTCCGACCTCGTGTCGGTCGCGAAAAACTCCCGGGTCCGGCGCGCTTGGCCGATGCCGCGCACGCGCAGATTGCCGTCGCCGCCACCTTTCGTCTCCACGTTGCTCACAAATTCGCTGCTGTTCTCGATATTGAGCGAATAGACGGAGGCGGCATCAATGCTGGTGAAGCCGAAGTCCTCCATGAAATCCAAGGTGAATACATCGATCTGTGACGCTACATCAGAGAGCTTCGTTTTGAAACGGGTGCCGGCCAACGTTTCCGTCGGCGCCCAGCCTTTGTTATCGCCGGCGTTCACTTGAAACGGCGTGAGCTGAACGACTTCTTCGCTGTTTGCGTTTACGACCGGGACGGTGGCTGGCTTGGGTGCGACCTGAGCGGACGCGGTGCTGCCGAGTGAGAGGCAGACGGCGAGGGCGACGATGAGGGTGTGGGGTTTGGCTGCCATGGTTGGGGTGATGGGTTGTGGGTTGGATCAATACTGTCGGGGACGGGTGACGGGAGTTTGATTGGAGGCACGCTGCGAATCGCGGCTTCACTTTGGGTTACTTGGCTTGGCGGGTCTTTTCTGTTGGTCGAAATGGGGCGCGCTAAAAAGTTCTTCGGATCCGATCCTGGAAGATCGCGTTTCCTCGCCGTTAGAAATCCACCGCGAACGTGAACTGCGTCACCCGCGAGTCGATCGTCGCGAGCCGGGAGATGGCGCCGGTCGTGAGCGCGCCGACGGGGATCGGGTCGTTTTCGTTGAGGGCGTTGCGGACGTTGATTTGGAGGCGGTAGTTCAGGTTTCCGAAGGCTTTCATTTTGCCGCGATAGGCGGCGAGGAGGTCAAGATAGGTCTCGGTTTTCCCGTGATAAGCTTTGTCGAGGTCGAGGAGCACGGTGCCGGTGGAACTGGTCTTCACGCCGTAGCCGATCGTGGGCGCGGAGCGCCAACGGACGGCGCCGCCGACGTTGAAACCTTTCAGACGGCCTTCGTTGAAACGGTAATTGGCGATGGCGTTGGCGCGGCCGCCGCGGGCGTTGGCGGTGGCGCGGCCATCGGCGGCGGTCATGAACGCGAGGGCCTGGCCGACGAGGGAGCTGTTGTAGTATTGCTCGAGCGTCTGGCCGGTGGGCGCGGTGGCGCTGAAGGGCGCGGTTTTCCACGTGACGGCTTGGCCGGCGCTGTCGCGTTCGCCGTTCTTAGCGACGACGCCGGTCCAGACGGGGAGCCGGGCATCGCGCCACGCATACCACGGGCCACCGATGTTGGACTCAACGGCTTCGGACTTGGCACCGTTGAGGCGGATGTTCCAGGCGCGCGTCGGAGAGAAATTCAGCTCGACCTCGTAGCCCTTGGATTCGAAGTCGGACATGATGAAATAGTTCGGCCGGCCGGCGGTGCGGTAGCCGCGTTTGTTACCGTCGGTGACATTGATGGTGGGTGCCGTCGGGTCGAGCGCGAGGACGCGCTGCTCAATGTTGAAGAAGATGTCGCGATAGATGTTGATCGCGTTCGAGGCGCGCTGGGGGCCGAGCTGGTTGGTGTAGCGATTGACGCGGAGGGAGAGCTTGTCGGTGAAGAGATCGAGGCGGATGCCGTAGTCGCGGCCGTCGCCGCCGGCACCGGGGATGTCGTTGCCGAAGGGATCGTAGCGGCCGATGTTGAGGTCGAAGGTGGTGGACTGATTGGCGAACGCGGTGAGCCACTTCAGCGGGCGCGCGACGACGCCGAGGTTGCGGTTGATACCGGTCTGGGTGGGGCCATAAGCGGCGTAGCGGGTATCCCAGAGGACGGGGAAGAGGCCGGAGAAATCCTGCGTGGTGGAGGCGGCGTCGAGGTTGGCGGATTTGGCGCTGTCTTTACGGTAGCCATACGTGAGCACCAGACGGTCGCGGCGTTCACTGTCGGGCAAAAAATAGCCCTGCCAGGCGAAAATTTGAGCGACCGATTGATTGAGGCTGCCGCTGGCGACCTGGCCGCCGCCGAGGCGTTTCCCGTCGGGGGCGCGGAAGGGGGTGTCGTAGAGGTAGAGCGTGTAGGGGCGGCCGTTGGCGTCGTTGAGCGACACGTCGCCGGTCATCGAGAAGGCGGCCTGCGTGGGCTCGTCGGGGTTGGTGAAATAGTGGCGGAATTGTGGGGTGCGCGTGGCATTGGTGGCCCAATTAGCGGTGGTGCGCGAGGTAAGGGTGACGCCGGGGATGACGGGATCGTCGAGGATGCGGCGGTCGAACGATTGTTGGGAGAGGTCGTTGGATTTTGAGCCGGTGGAGAGCCCGGAGAAGCGATGGCGGCCCAGGTATTTTTTCCAGCCGGAGGCATGGGCGCCGCCGAGTTTGCGCGCGAGGTCGAGCTCGTAGGAAAGGGTGGCGCGCCAATCGTCGCGATCGTGATGCTCAATCGTGTTGCTGGCGCCGCCCTGATAATAGAGCTGGCCGACGTTGGGGTTCGGGGTGGTGGTGCCGGGGATGAATCGATTGGCATCGACGTTGAGGGCGAAGTCGCTGCTGCCCGAGGAGGCGCCAGCGCTGAGTTTGTGGTTGATCGCGTTCTCCTGGTTGGCCGCGAGCTCAAGGAACAGGGTGTCGACGATTTTCTGCTCGAGAATGACGGTCTTGGTGGTGCCGCCGAGCCGACTGGTGCGGGCGTTGCCGACAATGTTTACGTCGAAAGGAAAAAGCTTGGGGTCGAGCAAGGTGAAGCCGCCGCCGGCGTCAAACGTTTGGTCGACGCCGGGCAGCGTGCCGGGGCTGCGCACGGTGACCGACTGGTTCCAGCTGCGCGTCGGGACCGAGCCGCCCTGGATGACGACCGGCGAGTTACCGCCCTGCGCAAAGATGCGGTTGGTGGTGATGCCCGTGAAGCTGGTGTTGTCGTAGATCGGCTTGGCCGTCGTGTAACCGCTGCCGGCGACTTTGTCGGCGATGAGCCATGGGCTGAACTGGTCGGTCGGCGCGATGCGGCCCGCGTTGTTCCAGTTGCGCGAATCTTTCTCCGCCTGCAGGACGAGCGTGGTGGACTTAAACGGTTTGAACGTGACGGTGCCGTAGAGGCGTTCGTCGCGGTCGAGGTTGGGAGACTTTTCGGTGTAGTTGCGTTTCGAAAGCCCCATGAGGCGAAGGGAGAGTTTTTGCGGGACGACGACGGTGTTGGCGTCGAAGGTGGCGCGTTTGGAGTTTTCCGAATCGTAGATGAGTTCGAAGCCGTAACGGTTCCGCATACCGGCGCGGGCCATCGAGGCGTCGAGAATGCCGGCAGGGCTCCCAAGACCGAAGAGGATGGCGTTGGGACCGCTGGCGACGGTGGCGCGCTCGACGTTGAAATTATCGGTGGGATTCTGGACCTTGAAAAAATTCCGCGTGAGCGTGCCGGAGCCGATGCCGCGCACGCGCCCGCCGCTGCCGGGATCGGAGACGTAGTTGCCGTTCGCGGTGGCCGGCATGAAGTCCGCCGCGTTCTCGACGTTGGCAGTGTAAATGAGCGCCTGGTCGAAGGACGCGAGACCGAGGTCCTGCATAAAGTCCTTCGTGAACGTTTCGATCTGGTTCGGCACGTCTTTGAAGTCGGTGCGGAGCCGCGAGCCGGCGAGTGTCTCGGTGGCAATCCAACCGGTTTCGGCGGTGGCGGAAATAACGAACGGAGAGAGCTCGATAGCTTCTTCCGGTCGTGCCGAGGCACTAGTCTGGGCTGACGTGACTGTCGGTGGCGGCGGAGCGATGCTCTGGCCTGAGGCGACAGAGCCGACAGCGGCGGACACGGCGAGGACGGCGAGGAGTGCGCGGGAGGCTTTCATGGGTTTTGGGCTTGGGGTTGGTTGGGGGTTGATAGCGAAACAGGACGGGCGGGGTGAAGTTGCGTTTGCGACGGGAGCTGCTCTCAAAGTGGGTTGAACGAGTCTTTGCGGCTATATTTCAGAATCAGGGATTGGCGCCCTCCCCATTTGATCGGGTTGGGCTTTCCGAACGCTGTCAGCGCGCAATCCTTCGGCGATGGGTTATCTTTATTTGAGCTGGGCAGCGGCGCGTTGGGCTTTGATGGACAGGTCGGGTGGACGACCATTTTTTTCTTCTTTGCTGATCTTGTCGTTGGCAGGACCGTGGGCAAACGACGCGGGGAAGGATGCTGCCAGTCGCAACTTCTGAGCGATGATTTTGGGGTCTTTTGGCGTGACCAGATTGGTCCACTGCATGGGATCACGTTCCATATCGTAGAGCTCTTCCGTCCCATCTTGATAGCGAATAAAATACCAGCGTTCGTCACGCACGGAGGCATTGCCTTCACCCATCACGGTGATGGACGGGTAAGGCCAGGCCATCTTCGGGTCTCGCAGCAGCGCGGCGATGCTTCGGCCGTCGATCTCCGGTTTGGCCGGCAAACCGCACAAGTCGATCAGCGTCGGATAAAGATCCATCAAGTTCACCACGCGGGGACAATCCTGTCCCGATTTCATCCCAGGCACCCGGATGATCAAAGGCAGCCGGGTGGATTCGGCCCAGAGCGTGGCTTTGCGGAAGCGCAGCTTCTCGCCGAGGTGCCAGCCGTGGTCGCCCCAGATAACGACGATCGTGTTGTCCCGGGCGGGACTTTTCTCCAGCGCATCCAGCACCTGCCCCACGCAATCGTCCGCATGGCTGCAAGCGGCCAGATAGGCCTGCACCGCGCGCTTGTGCAGATCCGGGTCTTGCCGCACCCAATTGAAATCCGCGCTCGGCTTGAACTTGGCTTTGCCCTTGGCGTCCACGATATCGTCGAGGTCATCGAGCCGGATCTCCGGGAGCTTGATGCTCTCCAGCGGGTGACGGTCGAAATATTCCTGCGGCACAAAAAAGGGCAGGTGCGGCTTGGAGATTCCCAGCGCCAGGAAGACGGGTTTCGCCGCGGGCTTCGCCAGCTGCGCCGCCGCCCACGCGGCGGCTTTCCAGTCTCGCGATTCCTCTTTGGGTCCCTTGGTCGGCCCCCAGGCAAAATCGACGCCCTCGCCGTCGCTACTATCTTTCCCCTCGCGCTTAGCCGGGCCGAAGGGGGCGGGCTTGCCGTCAATCAGGTTGCGATTGCTCGAAGTCAGATGCTGCGGATCGACCTGCGAGCCGCTGCCGCCCTCGGTCGCGACCCACTCATCAAACGCCCAATGGCCGTCGTCGCCGGCGTGATGGTGGAAAATCTTCCCCGTGGACAGGGTTCGGTAGCCATGTTTGGAAAAATATTCCGGCAACGTGTAGTGCGTCTGCACCAAGGCGGAATTGCGCATGTTCTGGCTGTTGCCGTAAATTCCGGAACGGCTCGGCCTAAAGCCCGAAAGCAGGGCCGAACGCGACGGACAACAGACCGGCCCGGCGCAATTGGCCTGCTGGAAAATCACCGATCCGCTCCGGGCGAACTGGTCCATCCGCGGCGTGGCCGACTGCACCTGCGGCGCTCCGCCAAACGCTCCGACCCAGTCGTTGAGGTCATCGATCGCGATGAACAGCACGTTGTAAGGCGCGGGCGGTTTCTCGGCGGCGTGAAGCGTGGCGCCGGCAAGGCAAAGAAAAGCGAAGGCGACTGATGTTAGGCTCGGGAGTAGTGGGTGATGGGGCATTGCTTTTTTGGGAGAAGGGTCGGGTGGGGGAGCGAACGGGAAAGTACACCGGCCGGCGAATTGAATGGCAGGAGCAAATCACCCGAGGCTGGGCGCAGGCGTTTCATTTCGGCAACAGCACGCGCGCGTTTGGCAAACCGCCGGCTTTTGCGCGCCACGGTCACTCCACCGTCCGGACGCTGGTTGTGGCGGAACTACAGCTGCACCCACGGGCTCGGCAACTTCTTCACCGAAGACCCGACAGGAAGGAGAATGCACGCTGTGGAACTGGCCGCTCACCGCGGATTGGACACAATGGAATCCGCCGAAACCAATCCGAAGCAAAGGGGATTCGGTAAGTCGTGGGCGAGAAAAATGCCTCCGCGGTTTGATCAGGGGAGCGCTGCGCGACGGGCGACGATGACGCGGCTCGCTCAATTTTACTTAGGGGTGAAACGCGGGGTTGGCAGGAGGGCGGGTCTGTGACCCGACTTTGGGGCGAACGCTCTAAGCAAGAAAGTGCGGGGCTGGGACCCGCCCTACTTCTTTCAAAGATGCCCTTCGGGCCAAAAACCGTGAGGTCAGGCGCCGATGATTCCCTTCAGGACGTTCATCTGGGACTTGGCCCGTTCCTCGACGTAGGCCATGGCTTTTTTGACTTTGGCTTGCGCCGCAGGATAGTTCCGGTGGATGCCCATCAGAGTATCGAACATCCTCGTCGCGGGCGTGGCGTCGAACTCGGGGGCCCATTCTTCCAAGCCAATGTCTTTAAACATCCAGCATTTCGGGGAATGGAATTCAGAGAAGGTGTGCATCATCGGCGTGCCCATCGCGAGGGCCATGATGGGCGTGTGCGGTTCGTGGCAGATGACGGTGTGGGCGCGCGCGTAGAAGGCGCAGGCTTCGTCGACGTTCCAGAATTCGTCGAAGTTAACGACGTGCTTCTTCAGGTTGTCGGGCAGCGGATCGTAGACGAACTGCTTGTTATAGATCATTTCCTTCTGCACCTCCGGAGCGATGACGACTTTCCAGCCGGTTGCCTTCACCCACATCGCGATGAGGTCCTGATAAACCTTTGCCCGGCGCGTGTCGTCGGCGATGTTCGCCGGCGTCGGGTGGAGCGGGTTGAGTTTTTGCGGCCGGCTGTCGTCCGCCCCGGGGCTGCTGGGCGAGTGCGTGCGGAGCTGCACCGTGATGAATTTCTTGTCCTCCAAGCCATGCTTCCTCAAGCGGGCCAGCGCCTTCTCCTCGTCGCGGACATCGATGCCGAAGCAGCCGTCGGGAGCGAATTCGAGGACGGGCGGTTTGACTCCGGCGCCGCGGAGCATGTTCAGCGTCTTGGAGTCGCGGCAGTAAATGAAGGCGGCCGTGTTGAGCAGGGCGATGCGCTCTTCGCCATCCTTCCCGGTGATCATGTCGGGAAAATACGACTGCGCCTGCAGGCCCCACGGTTTGCCGAGCCTCTGGCAGTAGGTCATGAAATCCGTGGACTGCCCCATGCCGGGGCCACGGAGAAAGAAGTCGGAGCGCTTGATCGCCTGCTGGACGGCGCCGTCCTTTTGGGAAAGCGAACCTTTCACTATCTCCACGGTCGGGAAACGTCGTTGCAGCATCGCGTCCACTTGCGCGTTGGTGTTGGCGGCCCAGAGGATGACATTCGCCTGCGGCAGATACTGCTCGAGGAAGCGGAGGGTGCCGGGCGTGTGGCCGATATCGCCAATATTCTTGGTCGCCCAAGCGCATTGCAACAGGACGCTCTTCCGAGGCTTCGTCGTTTGACCAAAGGTGGGCAAGGCGCTCGCCCCGAGCGCGAGGCCGGAGGTTTGGAGAAAGGTGCGGCGTGAGATCATTATGGGAATGGGATGATGTTTCGTGACGTGAATCGCGGCGGGCTCAAAAAGTCCCTTTGATTCCCGCATACCAATTTGCGCCGTAATTGATCCGACCGCGCACGATCCGGTCGCTGGGCGTCGATGGTCCATAGGTCACGGTGTCCTCGTTGGCCGCGTTGACGTTGCGACCATTCAGGAAAACCGAGAGGGCCCGCGTCAGACGATATTCGGCCGCCACGTCGGCAATGGCCCGTGCTTGCAGATACGTGAACGTATTGGGCTCGGTGCCCGCACCGGTGACCCGGCCTTGATCGATTTGGCCGCGGAGATTGACGGCGACACGGGCGGTGAAGCGCTCCCGGCTGAAGGTTACGCCGTAGTTGATGGTGCGCCGGACAAAGCCGGTGAAGCTCGTGGTTTGTGCGCCGGTGCGCCGTTGCAGCGTGATATTGCCAAATACCGTGAACCCGCGGGCCCAGCGTGGCAGAAATACGAGGTTCTGCCGGTAATCAAACTCGGTGCCGGTGACGCGCGCATCGCCCACATTACTCGTGGTGCTCACCATGTAGCCGAGCGCCTGCCCATAGAGCGCGGGATCGATGCCATAAGGTTCCAACAGGTCGTTCGTCGCTGGCTGGAGGGTCGTGCCCCAGAAATCGGTGATATCGCGGCGATAACCGCGCACCGAGAACACGCCGGTCGAGGGCTCGTTGAAGTAATATTCGAGCGCGAGCCCATAGCTGTCCGCATACCATGGCTTGAGCGAGGAATTCGTGAGCGTGATCGTGCGGGCGGTCGTCTCGGTATCGGGTAGGCTCATCGACGGGAGGATGCTGCCGAAGTCCGGGCGATTGAAGGACCGCCCATACGAGGCGCGGGCAATCAAGTCGGGCCGCAGCTTAAACGAGTCGTTGATGCTCGGGAAATAGTCGTCGTATTCCTTCCGGGCGCGCGAACCGCGTTCGACGTAGGCAAGTTTGGTTCCCGCCAGGGTCGAGAGCGCGGCAACGACCACCGGCCGGCCCGCTGCATCGCGCGCAATCTGCCCGGCGGCGTTGCGTTGATAGGTCCGCGTCGGATCAATCAGCGGACCGTTGCCGTTATCTTCCGTGCGCTCGTAGCGCACGCCGCCCGTCACCTGCATCCGGCCGTTGAAGAAACTCCCGTCGAGCCGCACGTAGGGTGCCAGGATGGTTTCCGTGATCGCCTGCGAAGTGTTGACTTGGCTGCGGTAGGAATTCACGGCATCGGATTCGGCGCTCGTGAAATACTCCGGGTGCGCGCGGAAGGTCTCGCCAATCTTGTTGAGGTCAAACCACTGCATGCGCGGGCCGAAGATCAAGTCACGCGAGGAGTAGCTCGGGTCGAACCATTGCGCGGCGCTGTCATCCGCCGTTCGCGTCGTGCGATCCGCGCCAACGAAATTGGTCGCATACGTCGGCCGCATCAGATCGCGGCTTTCCGAGCGCAAATCCGCGCCGACCTTCACCGCCAGCGGAACCACGAGAGTGTAGTCGCGTTTCAGGAATCCGTTGAGCGAGCGCACCGCGGCCGTGCTCTGGAACGACTGTCCGGAAAGGCTCTCCAAGCTGTAGTTGGCGAGGTTATAGGGATCGACGTCGCGCGTGCCGGTCGCGTCTTTGACCGACACCACCTGGGGATGGTCGATGGTGAGCTTCTCGAAGCGCACGGTGACGTTGCGGAAAAACGCGTTGTTGCTCAGAAAATAACCCTTGTTCGCATAGTGGTTCGTCGCGCCGGAGTAGGCGCCGCCCACCTGCCACTGCCAGACCGGGCCGTTGTGTTTGTAACGAAAACTGGGCGCCCAGCTCGTGTTGTTCTTCTCGCGCGCGTCGGTCAGGATTTGCACGAATCCAGCCCCCGCCGCGCCCTGCGTGAAATCGGGTCCGAACGACGCCACGCGACCCGTGTCGAAGTTCAACTGGCGCACCCAGAAATTCTGGGAGTGATAGAAATAGGAGAACCCTGCCGAAAGCACATCGACAGGCGATACGCGCCAGTCCGCCGAAAGACTCAGCGAATCCCGCACCGTAATCTTGGGGCGCTCCTGCAGGCGATAGCGCGCGAGATACGGCTTGTCGGGAGTGGTTGCGGGAAAATTGGCCGACTGCGCTGCCACCGTGGGCACCCAATCCTGGGTGATGCCTGGTCCGTTGTTGCGGGTCCGCGAGGCCATGCCACTGGCCGTGAAACCAAAGTTGCGGGAAAGCGGCACCACCGCACTCGCTTCGAAATTCGGCTCGAAGACAGTGTCTTTCTTGGCGAACGGCCCTGGCTCCCGGCCCAAACTGAAATCGTCGCCGCGCCACGAGAGATGAGCTTTGACCGTATACTGGGGCCGTGAGCGTTCAAACGCACTCCGGCTGATCATATTCACCGAACCGCCGATCGCGTTGGCGGGCGAATCGGGGCTCTGCGAGCGCGACACCTCCACTCGCGCAATGCTCCCGACCGCGATGTTCTCAAATTCGGTCTGGCGGTTCGCATTCGAGCCCGTCGCGCTCGCGATGCCATTTCCGTCCATCATGATGGGCGTGCCTCCCGGCGGCACGCCGCCGATCGAGAGGGTCAGCCCGTCACTGCCGCTGCGGTTGAGCGTCACCCCCGGAAGATACTTCGCGAATTCGCCGACGTTGCCGTCGGCGATGTCGGCAAACGAATCGGTTGAGACGATGTTCTTGATCCCGGACGCATAGCGCTGCTCGTTCACGGCCACATCGGAGGCGGCCATGTCGCGCTTCGCGGCGACCGTGAAGGCGTCCAGTTTCACGGGGGTAGTACCGCTCTCGCCCGCCGCGCGCAGATCGAAATTTCCCTCACTGCGCCGCCCGGCGAGGACCGACACGGCTTTGGTCTCGGCGGGAAAGCCGGTGTAGTTCACGCGCACCGTGACTTCGCCGGCGGCGACGCTCGGAAAGCGGTATTGGCCGAATTCGTCGGTCGAAGTTTCTAAGCGCTGCGCATCGATGCTGACGCGGGCGTTGGCAATGTAGCTGCCTGAGGACGGGTTGAACACGCGGCCCTCGATGGAGCTGGTGGTGCTGGTGGCGTCCGCCGCGGTGGCAGAGGCGACGGCGAGGGCAAGCCAGACGAAGAGGGCGCCGACGGGGTTTTTATTATTGCTAGGAAACTGGATTTGCGGTGGGGAGGGGGCTAACGGGAGCGGCATGGCGGATTTGAATGAGTGAGGTGTCAATGAGACGATTTTGAGATCGCGGCGGGTTCGGAGGATGCTGGGGACTTGGGTCTGCGGCGGAAAGGTGGATTTTGGTTGTGAATCGAGGCGCTGCTTGCCGTTGGGGGCAATCATTGCGGGACGATGCGCGGATGCATACCTCCGGATTGCTGCGGGTCAAGAAGCCAGCGTTTTTTTTGAATTTTCGCAGGCAGACTCGGGGGCGTCGGGTTAGTCGCTGATCTTTCCCTTGGTGACCGAATCGAGGGCCGAGTTGAACAAAGCTAGGAATTCCGCAGGGTTGCCACCGGTGTAGACGGTCATGGGATTGGTCGCGATCGTGGACAGGGCAAAGGCACGAGCTTCCTCGACCCGCGCGCGTTTGATGGTCTTGGTGTTGGCGAATTCGAAAAAGTACTCGGTGAGGCGGTACGACTTCCAGAACAGGTCGACCCGGGCACGCTCCGGATCGCTGCGGCTGTCGCGAGCGGCCTGATCGAGCAGGCGGCGGCACTCCCGCGCCATCGCCCGCTGCTCCTCACTGCGCAGTTCGAACTGGTTCGACCACTTGCGCAGCTTCCGCTCGGCGTCCTGGTCCATTTTGATCCAGAGCTCGCGAAGGATGGCGAAGTAGCGGTCGATGGATTCGGCGGCCCCAGGAAAGAGGTCGCGGGCGAACTGCCGCCAGAGTGCGTCCTCGTCCTCGTCGGGGTTCCAATAAATCCGCGCGCTGACCCAAAGCTTGGCGCCATCGAGGCCCCAATTGGGATAGCTCTCCGTGTGCTGGTAGCCCCAGATCAGACCCTCGGCCTTGGCGTCGCGGAATAGCCGGCTGGTGAGGCCGGTGTAGATCCGGGGGATGAGGTAGAGGTGCCCTTGGGCCCAGTCGTGGTTGCCCATCTGCTTAACGGCGGCGCCCCACTTCCGGATCGTCTCCTTGCCCGGCTCGAAATGACCGTCGATCAGGGCGTCGCCGATGGTGAAGACGACCACCGGCAGAATGGCCCGATGCAGGGGGAAGGGCGGCACGCCGTTGACGTCGGAGTAGGCGATGTAGACGAGCGTCTTGTGGGAGTCGATTCCGGCGGCCGGCAACTCGCGGTCCCAGCGCTCGGCGACGGCGTTGAGGAAGCGCGCATTGAGGGCAGTGAGCCCAGCGCCCTTGTTGGGATACTTGGCGACCTCGGCCTTGCACCGCGGGCACTCGCAGAACTTGTGCGAGTCTTGGATGGAAAAGGAGAGGTACCTGAGCGCTGCGTTGGCTTTGAAGTACTCGATGGACGATTCGATCGCCGCGTCGATCAGCTTCGGCTCGGTCAGGCACGGCTGCCAGCCTTGGTCGGCGGCCTTCGCCGGAATGTACCGCTTGCCGCCGAGGATGGGGTAGATTTCCGGCCAGCGCGCGGCGAACTTTTCGGGCGGGAAGCGCTGAAACATGCTGTGCTGGTGCGAGAAGTTGACCGATTCCTTGCGGAAGGCGGCGTTGCGCTTGAGCCACGCGCCCTCCTCTGCCCGCGGGTTGGTGCCGGTGAAGCCGCCCGTGCCGGAAGTGCCGCCGGTGCCGCTCATCATGGAATTCAGCGTGTAGGGGTTCTCACGCTGCACGCCCTCAGGCACGGCGATCCGCTTGTGGGACGGAACATGGGTGAAAAGATCGCCGGGCAGGTAAAACCGGATGCCGGCGTGGCGATCCAGAAAACGAGATGCGCCGTAGAAGGTGCCCGGGTCGCCGCCGCCGCGGATAGCAACCTGGTTCCCACCGGCGGAAATGACGAACCCGTCGCGGTACACGCCCTGAATGTCCGGCGCGCCGCGCGTGGCGCCGAGCAGCACGCGCGTACCGGCGGCCGGGGCCTGGGATTCGCGCACGATCTCGAAGCCCGCCTGACCGGCGAAGGCGCGGCGCAGGTAAGTCTGCAGCAGGTCGGCGGCGGCGGTCTCGTTTTCCGTGGGCTGGTCGGGCGTGACGAGCATCGTGGCCGCCGTGAGCACGACGTCGGAGGCGAGGAGGGCTTGGGCGAAAGTCAGGGCGGCGAGCAGGTGGATGATCCGGCTGCTCCGCGCGGGGGTCGACAGGCAGCCGGCGTCAACGTTCCTGCCGGGGGCGTTTTTTAGGTGGCTCTTCATGGAAAAGGTCAGCGTCCGCGCACCTCGAGTTCGTCGAGGTCCAGGCTCTGTTCGACCGCAGGCTCGGCGGGAGCAAAGGCCAGAGCCAGCCGTCCGATGTGCCGGAGGGTCTCCCGCCAGGAGAAGGCATTCTGCGCGCGCCTCCAGCCGGCGGCCTCGGCCTGGGCATCGGTCCAGTCGTAGCGCAGCGTGACCTGATGGGACTGCCAGCTGCCGGGCTCTGTCTGTCCGGTCTCGTAGGTCCACTGCGCCTCCTGGGCAAAGAGATCGAGGCGAAGCGTGCCGGCGTGGCGGGTCCGCGCCCGCCAGGTGAGGGTGGCGGAATCACCGCCGAGTAGGTCCGGCCAATCGCCCGTCAGCGGCGAAACTTTCGCGTCGGCGACGGACGTGAGGATGGGATTGAGGGCCTTGCCGCGGTGCGCGGTGACGTAGCCGCCGGCCGCGCCGCCGGCAGAGTGATGCTCGATCCGGTCGGTACCCTTCCAGCCCTCGACGTCGCGATCGAAGCCAAGCCTCCGCGGCTCGGGCTTCGCGGCGACGCGCGGCAGCGGGGCGGGCTTCGTCTCGGGTAGCGTGGTCTCCTCGAGCGTGGCGCCACGGAAGGCGTAGAGCCGCGCGCCCGTCAGCGTGAAGCGCAATCGGACCGTGCGGCCCTGCCAGGGCCGGAGGTCGAGGTCGATCGGATGATCGGTGACGTCGCCGGTGACGGGCGGGGCGCGGCCGAGCGGTTGGTTGCGCTCGTCGAGTACCTCGAGGTCGAGCCGGCCGCGCGCGGCGTCGACGCTCACGGCAAGCCGGTCTGACGCCAGCCGCAGCCGCGAGGAGGTGAGGACGGCCGTCCGGTCGGCCGCGACGGGTTCGTAGCCGGCGAAGCCGTCGACCCGCAGCCGGGCGAGGCTGAACAGGCAGTGACGTTTCCAGCCCGTGTGGGGAAAGTCGCTGCCGCCGTAGTAAATTTGCAGTTGCCCGTCCTGCTCGATGGCGGGACCTGACTGAGCGTAAATGCACTGCGAGTCGTACGTGCCGGCGGCCCCGCGCGGCAGGAACGGCGTGCCGGGTGCGACGCGCTGCCAGCGAACGCCGTCGTGGCTCCAAGCGAGTTCGCAGTCGACCGTGCGGCCCTTGCCGACGTTATACATCATCACGTAACCGAGGTAGAGGTTTGCGTAGGGGAAGACCGGCAGGCAGTAGGTCTGGCTGTTGCGGCCCTCTTCGACGGTGGAGCGCAGGACCATCCCCGAGTTGCGCCAGTTCACGAAATCGTCGCTCTCGAACCGTGCGACCAGCCGTTCCCCGAGGTAGAGTTTGGTGAACCATACGTATTTGCCGAGCCGTGGGTCCCAGAACGCATTGTTGTGCGTGTCGCCGTGCTGGGGGGAGAAACCGTTCACCTCGCGCGGCTCGCCCCAGTGGATTCCGTCGGCGGAGACGCGCGTGCGCAGCTTCCCGAGCCCGACGTCGTACACCATCTTGTATCGGCGCGCGGGGTCGGGGTCGTGCGGATCCTTGAACACGCCGGCGTTCGGCGTGTCGCGGGCCACGATGTTGGTCGCGTCGCTGCCCGCAAACCGGTGGAGACCGAGGGCCGGCTTTTGCCAGGTAACTCCATCCTTAGATGTGGCGTAGAGCAGGTACCAGCCCACGTCGTGAACGGTGCTGGGGCGGTCCATCTGCGCGATGACGTCCTTGTCCGCGAGCACGTCTTTGTACCAGAGCTTGAAGACCTGTTCCTGTTCATCCCAGAGGACGTTCGGGTAGAGATTGTTGGTCGCATTCTCCCACGGCCGGTCGGCCGGCAGCAGCGGATTGCGCGGATCCTTAGCCGGTGTGCCGAGGACGAGCCGGGCGTTGTCGGCCTGGGCGATCACGCGGGTGTCGAGAACGAGCTGCTTGAGTGGATCTATGGGGATCTGCCGCGGGGGCGCCGCGGGCACAGTGAGGGCGGAGACGGCGAACGCCAGTGCAAGCCTGAGCCAGTGGACAGTGCGCACCGACGAATTCCACCTCGCCGGACCGCCGCTCGTCGGCGGGCCTTGCGGGGCAGGCGAAACGGGCTCCCACCGTGACGAGGCCCGGCGGCACGCGCAGGCCCTCCGGGGGAATGTCAGTCGGCTGGGGACGGGGACGAAAGGAGGCATGGTTAATCGTGGAAGTGCAGAGAAAAAATGTCGGCGTCGGCCAGTTCAAACTTTAGGCGGACGGGCTGACCGGCGAGTGCGGCCAGACTGGGGGCCCCTTTCCATCTCACGATGCTGGCGAACTCGTCACCGTAAATCGGTTCGCAGTCGTCGAGCGCGAAACCCGGCACCGCGGTCCCATCGACGTGGAGGACGGCGACGCGGACGCGGCCGGCGGCGCTGGTGGAAACGTTGAGATCGAGCTGCGCGCCGGCGAAGCGCAGCGGCTTCGTGAGCATCTCGCCGCCAGCGAGCGGACCGTTGAGCGAAGCGAAGCCGTCGAGCCGCAGAACGTAGCGGCGGCCGCCGGTGAGGAAGAGCGACATCTCGGCCGGTCCAGTCTGATGGATCCCGATGGCCGCGTAGTTTGCGCGGTTGGCCCAGCCGTCGCGGCGCAAGCCCGGTCGGATAAACGCTTCGGTGAGTGTCCGGTCGTAGGACGAGCCCCCCCGCGTGGTCATGAAGAGAATGTCGGTGGCGGCGCCGCGTTTTTCCATGAACCGGGTGGGGGTGGCCACGTAGATGTGCGGCGCGCGGAAATACGGCTGAGTGTTCGGAGTGTAGAGGTGCTCCCCGGGCAGGTTGCCGGTCAATTGGACGAACGGGGTCCAGTGGACAAAATCCTCGGACGTCGTGCGCGCGATGCCGCGGAGGCCATGCACGAACCGGCGAAAATAGCAGACGTAGCAGCCCTCGCTCGCGGACCAGAACGCGTGGTTCTGTGAGTCGAAGTATTGACCCCACTCCTCCGGGATCACGGGCTCCGACTGGAGTTTGCTCCAGTGGAGGCCATCGGCCGAAACGAACGCCCGCAGCCCTCCCGGTCCGCGGCGCGCGCGCACTTCCTGCTGGTGGGCCTGGAAGGCGAGTCCGCCGAGCGCCTTATAACGCTGGGCCGGCGGCACGCCGGGACGTGTGTCGATGAAGGGCGCGAAGTTGTGATTCACGCCGAATTCGCCGAGCAGAACGATGTTGCCCGCAGGGAACGACGGGTGTTCGTAGAGTCCAAGCCGCGGAAGCGTCCAGTGGATCGCGTCTGGGCTTTCCGCGACCAACGTCACTTCCCCGTCGTGATAGGCCTCGAGCCCGTGGGTTTTCCAGCCGACAGCCGGATCTTTGTCGCCGCGGTAGTAGAACCGGAACGTACCGCCGTCGTGCAGCACCGTCGCGTAGTGGCCGTGCGGCCGCGGCGGCTCCACGGGCGGCGCGAGTTCCGGCTTGTGCAGTCGGAGGCTCGTGCCCCGGAGTTCGGCGATAAGGTATCGATCCACGAATAGTTCGCGGCGGGAGCCGAGGTCGAGTACGTCCTCCGCCTTCAGCCACGGGACCGTGGCGAGCACGAGGGCGGCGGGAAACGCGGCGAGGGCGGGATGCAAGACAGGGGGGGCGGGAGAGGAACGGGGGAGAGCGGAAGGTCGGGTCAGAACGAGCCCTTGATCCCGATCGTCTGGAGACCTTCGTATTGGTGCCGGGTGGTGAGCCGGGCGTAGGCCGGCGAGGCGTCGTTGGAGATTTCATCGTCGTTGCGCACGCGGTTATGCAGGTCGACGTAAACGGCCCAGGACTTGTGGAAGTAGTACTCCCCGGTGAACGTGAGATACTTCTGCGCGGCCTGCCAGCGGAAGGTGTCGGGCGTGATGCTGCGGCCGGCGGCGATGGGCGCGCCGCGGTTCCGGCCGCGGTAGTTCCAGCCGAACTTCATGTTGTACGACTCGCGGGCGAAGCTGAGACCGGCGTTGTAGGTGCGGGGCACGAAGCCGTTGAAGTTCGCTGACGCCTCGCCGAGCGTGCGCAAGGCACTGGCGTTGCCAAAGAGCTGAACGCCGCGGGCCCAGTGAGGGAAGAAGGTGAGCGCCTGCTTGTAGTTTAGGTCGAGGCCCTGCATCCGGACGGAGCTCGTAAGGTTCTCCTGGGTCTGGACGTCGTAGATGCCGTAGATGGCGGGATCGAGGCTGTAGAGATCGAGGAATTCCGGGGTGGCGCGGAAGACCGTCGTGCCGAAGAAATTCTTGAAGTCGCGCCGGAAGGCGGCGATCGAGACGACGCCGACGCGGGGGAAATAGTACTCAAGCATGATCCGCCGGGTGATCGCGCTCCAGGCCTTGATGCCGGCGTTTTGCACCGAGATCCGCTGGGTCGAGGTGTTGGTTAGACCTATATCAGGCAGCGTGATGCCACCAGAGTATTGGTTGAGGTTGGGCCGGCCGAGCGACTGGTAAACGGCGGCGCGGGCGACGAAATTGTCGGTGATGTTGTAGATCGCGTTCAGACTGGGGAAGAGCCGGAGATACTCCTTCTTCGCGTGCATGCCGCGGTCGACGAGCGTAAGCCGGATGGCGGCGAGCGGGTCGCTGGTGATGGGGAGCGGGCGGCCGTTCGTCCCGAGAATGAACTTGCCGGCGGCGTCGCGCTGGAAGTTGCGCGAGGCGTCGTTGAGCGGCCCCTCGGCAGTGACGTTCGTCTGCTCGGCGCGCAGGCCGGTCACGATCTTCAGCCGGCGCTGGAAGAAGTTGGCGTCGGCGCGGAAATAGGCGGCGGAGGTCGTCTCCTCGGCCCACTTCGAGGTGTTTACGATCGACGTATGCGTGGCGACATCGTTGATCGTGAAGTACGACGGGTTGGCCTTGAAGTACTCGTAGAACTTGAAGTTGTCCACCCACTGGGGTGCCGGCACGCCGAAGCCGATCCCTGCGCCGTAGTAATTCACATCGCGGAAGGCGAGCGCCTTGTTGTCGTTGTCGGCAAACGTGCCGGTGGTGGCGTTGCGGCCGTCGGCGCCAACATAGGTATAAGTGGCCGACGGCCCGATGCGAAGGTCGCGCTCCAGTTGGCGGACATCGAGCCCGACCTTGATCGTGAGCGGGATGGCGCCATTGAACTCGCGGCCGAGGTTGGCGTAGGCGCTCTGCTGCGTGTCCCCGCTTTTGTTACGATGGGGGCTCGCGTCGAGCACGTGGTAAAAGGCGGTATTGACGAGGTAATTACTGAGGTCGAAGAGATCGACGCGCGCACCGGTGGTGCCATCGGTCGCGGTCATGCGGCCCGGGTTGGCGTCGTTGATGTCGTCGAAATTCACGGTGAGGCCGGTGCGCTGGGACGTGGTGTTGAAGAAGTAACCCTTGGAGGCGTGGGTGATTGATGTCATGCCGCGCGAGTAGCCGAGGCCGGCGTCGGACTTCCAGACCGGTCCGTCATGGCGGAATGTGACGTTGGGCGAGTAGCTCAGGTTGGCGCGCCGATAGAGATCGCCGATGATCCGGCTGTTGCCGAGGCCGGGCGTGCCGTGGGTAAAGGTGGGGCCGAAGTTGCCCGCGGTGACACCGCCGACATCGACCGCCATGTAGCGGTTGAAGTAGTCGCCGACGTAGTAGACGTAGTTGACGGCAAAGGAAACCCGGTCGCGCTGGCTGATCCGGTAATCGACCGAGGCGCCGAGGGAATAGCGGGTGGTGTCGGTGGCGTTGGAGCTCTGCGAACTCCAGGCGGACAGGTAGGGTTTGTCGACGGTGGTGTCGACGTAGCCGCTGCCGTTGGCGGCGATGCCGTTGGTGACGGTGCCGACGCCGCGCCAGGTCGGCCGGGAGAACTCAACGTTGAGGTACTGGCGCGACGTGCCGCCGGAGAGCGTGTAGCCCCAGCGCTCGTTGACGGGAGCGATGTAAGAGAAGTTGAACCCCGGATGGATTTTGTAGGTCTGGGATTTGCCCGGGCCGGGGGTCGTCTTCAGGCTGGTCTCGTCGTTACGGAAAAGGACGAAGGTGTTGCCGTTGAAAATCGGCTTGGAACGTTCGAAGGAACTGCGTGGAACGACGTTGACGGAGCCGGCGAGCGCCATGCCAGGGGATTCCGGCGTGGGCGAGTAGAGGACCTCGATGCGGGAGATGTTGTTGGTGGAGAGATTCTGGGGATCGACCTGCCGGGAGGTGCCCTCGAGCGGGCTGGCGACGTTGAAGCCGTTCATCGTGACGGGAACGTAGTTGTCGGGCACTCCGTTGAGGGAGATGCCACGCGACATCCCGAAGCCGGTGTTGATGGTGATGCCGGGAACGAACTTGAGAAGATCGCCGACGTTGCCCTCGGGGGTGGCGCCGAATTCATCGGCCGTGATGACATTACGCATGTCGGCCGCGAAGCGCTGGGTGTTGATGGCGATGGCGGCGCCGTCCATTTCGCGCGATTCGGAGACGAGGAAGGCGGAGAGCTTGTGAAGGGTTGGATCGCCGGACTTTTGGTTGAAACCGGCGAGGTTGAAATCTTGGCGGGCGGTTTGCCCGCTCGTGACCGTGACGCTAGCGCTTTCGGCGACGAGGCCGGTCCGGAAGACTTTTACGCGGGCGACGCCAATCGGCGCGCTGGAAAAATAGTAGTCGCCAACATTGTCGGTGAACGTCTCCAGGGCGGTGCCCTCAATGCTGACGCGGGCGCGTTCGGCATACTCACCGCTCCGCGTGTTGAACACGCGGCCGCGGATGGCCCCGGTGCCGGCGTCGGCGGCCGAGAGCAGGTGTGAGCCGATCAGGCCGAGGAGGCCACCGAGCCAAAGGAAGCGCCGGGTGGCGACCCGGAGTCCAGAGCGGGGGGCTTGGGCTGTCTTCATAGGGGGCCGGAATCGGGATGCAGTAGGACGATTGCTGCTAGGAAACTCGATTTGCGGGGGGGAGGGGTTTAAGGGTAGGGGCATGGTGGGATTGGGCTGAGTTAGCTGAAAGTGAGTCGATTTTGAAAGGGCGGCGGGTCCGGCTGATGCTGGGGACTTGGGGCGCGGAACGGCGGCGAAAACAGGGGGGGTGAATCGAGGCGCGGCTTGCCGTTGGGGGGCA
>CAMDOF010000070.1 GCA_945903465.1 Opitutus sp. GAS368 | reverse complement strand
ACTTCTTATCCGGCAAAAAAATGTGCGGTAAAAGATGAGGACTTCTCTTCTCAGCATTTTTGTTCTGCGTCGGGCTATTTCCTGAAAACGGATGCCGTTTTTTTCTCAATGATGGCGGCCGTGATCCCATAATCTCCGGGCCAAGCGTGGTGCAAAATAGATTCATGCTTGCTCCGACCTCTGCGTGGTGTCCCGTCTCTGCGGTGCAACCTTCCGTTCAGGCGCCCCAGCCTTTGACACCGCAGAGACACGGCAAAAACGCCGAGCATACCCAAGGCAGTTCAGCAAAAAAATGGGGGGCAGAAAATTCCGGTCAGAGGTTGCAGAATTTTTCTGACCCCATCTTTCTGCCAAAAAGATTGGCGGTTTAAGCCCAAGCCCCAACCAGGCCGGAGGATGGGGGCATTATTCCTCTGTCATACCGCGCGCTCCTCCCATTTATCATGAATCAATCTGCCGAGAATATCGTGACGCGCTCCACCCGACGGCGAAAGCCGGTCGAGTTTCAACGGCTCCTTGGCCACGATGCGCTGACCCTGCAGCCAAGGCGTGAACTGGCTGGTCAGCGTTGCGCTGGAGTGCCGCTCGATCCGGCGTGAAAGCTGGGAATTTCCGGCCGGCGAATCAACGACGTTCCAGGAAACAAAACCGTTCGCGATGTTCGCGAGGGCGGGATCGTTGCGCGCCAGGAGAAGCACGAGCTTGGAACTGTTCGGAACGATCGAGGGGATGCCGGTAACAAGCGCGCCGGACAACGCCTCGATACCTTCATTCACCTTCGACTCGGCGCTTAGGCGCAGGGTCGTGTGGCTGGCGGCCAGCAACTCGACCGAAAAATCTATATACTGCCCGGTTGTCGTCCGCTGTAGATTCTGACGCCACGGATGCGACGTGCTGTCGAGAAGTGCGGTGCGCAGGGCAACCCGGCGGTTCAGAACATGACCGGCAACGTTCGCATCGAGCTGGTACCTTTCGGAGTCGAGCGAATCGATCTCCACCTGGGGCTGATAAAACGTCCAGCCGAAATTCGCCCTCTTGGTCGAGAGATTAATGATGCCGCCCGCCGGGTTCGCTCCGTAGAGCAGCGACTGCGGCCCGCGGATGATCTCCACGCGATCGTAGGCAAACGCTTCGCCCAGGTTGTTGCCGCTCAAAAACCCGTCCCCGCGCAGCGGGCCGACGGCGAGCCCGCGCACCGTGTAGAAACTGAGTCCAAACCGGTCACCATCCTGCGTGCCGGTGGCGGCCGGGCCACCTGCGCCCGCTTCACCTGCTCCAACCCCGGTCGCATAGTTGTCAAAAGATTCACGACATCGGTGACCGCGAGATCATCCAGCAGCGTTTTGTTGAAAATTTCGGCCGTGATCGGCAGCTTGTCCAGCGTACGGTTGGTACCGGAGAGGGACGAAAAATTCACCGCTTCTTAGCTATCGCTCTTGTCACTCACCACTTCGAACGGCTTGAGCACGATACTCTCCTCGGAGGCGGTGGCGGCCGGAGCGACCGCGCCACGAAGGCTGGCGACGACGATATACGCAGAAAAGGCAACGGTGGCCGGTGTAAGGTGGAAGCGCCGGAGCCGTTTCGAGGGTGTTGAGGTCATGGGTAAATCGAGGTCTTGAAAGATCGCTCGGAGGGGAAACCAACGTAACGGTACGGAAGCGTCGACCGGGTCACCGGTCTCAAAATTGACCTTGAGTTTTTTTATCAATAAAAATTTAAAAATCCAATTTTCGGCCCGTTTTACCCCTCCCCCTCACCCTCACCCGCGCGCATGCGCGAACCCTCCCTTTAAAATGAATCGTCGCGAATTCCTTCGAACCTCCACCGTGACGGCCGGTTCCACCCTCCTCATCACAACCATCACTGCGGCCGCTGAGCCGCCGCCGGCCGGACAGGCCAAAGCGCTGCTCACCTTGCCCGCGGTCGCGCCATCAAACGGCCCCCGGCTTCCGGATCTGAATCCCGCCAAATGGATTTGGTTTCCTTGCGGACGCTGCCTGGCCAACACCTTCGTGCTCTTCCGCCGCGCCGCCACGCTGCGGGCTAAACCCGTCCGCGCCACCGGCTGGATCGCCGCCGAGAGCCGGTATCGTCTCGACGTGAATGGCCAGCGCATCCAATGGGGTCCGGCGCCGAGCGATCCGCGCTGGGCCGAAGCGGACCCGCTGGATCTCACCGAGGCCTTGCACGCCGGTGAAAATATTCTCGGTGCCACCGTCCTGTATTACGGCCACGGCGACGGCACCTGGCCGATTGGCAAACCTGGTTTTCTTTTCTGGCTCGAGCTCGAGTACGCAGACGGCACGCGAGAGAAAATCGTCTCCGACCCGACCTGGCAGTCGCTGCTCTGCCGCGCGTGGAAACCCGGCCAGTATCGCCGCTGGTTCCTGCGCGCCCTGCAGGAGGAATTCGACGCCCGGCTTTATCCGCACGGCTGGACCTCGGCCGGCTACACCCCCGCATCCGACTGGCTGCCCCCGATGGTGCTGGAAGGTTCGCCCAACAAACCAGCGCTCTCGACCAAGTTTGTCGAATACGCCCTCGGCATCCGTAATGCGCCCGACAACTGCGAACTCCGCCCGCGCAGCGTGCCGATGTTGCGCGAGCCGCTAATCGCCGCGCAAAAACTTTCCGAGTCCGCGTGGATTCGCTGGCAGCGCCAGGCGGACGAATATTTCGAGTGCCGCACCCCGAACGCGTTCACCGTGGAGCGCACTCCCGGCGGGATTGTCGCTCCAAACGGGCCGGGCTCGTGGCGCGTCACCCTCGACGGCACCCGCGCCGCCGCCCTCACCTTCGAGTTTTCCGAGCAAATTGTCGGCTGGCCATTTTTCACCATCGAGGCTCCCGCCGGCACCGTCGTCGAACTGATGTTTCAAGAGGGGCACCTCGTGGGCGGCCCGGCGCTGCTCAACACTTCGGGCCGCGACGCGTGGACCCGTTTCATCTGCCGCGAAGGCATCAATCACTTCGAATGTTTCGACTTCGAGAGTCTCCGTTGGCTTCAGCTCCACATCCGCGAGGTGAGCGGCGCGGTGACGATTCGCGACGTCGGGGTGCGGCGCCGGATTTTCCCCTGGCCGAACACGCCCGAACTCCGGACGAACGAGCCGGCCCTGCAGCGGCTGTTCGACGCGTCGGTCAACACGCTGCATAATTGCGCGCAGGACACGCTCGTCGACGGCATGGGCCGCGAACGTCAACCGTACAGCGGCGACTGCGGACATCAGCAGCATGCCATCCGGCTCGCGTTCGGCGAAAACCGCTCGATCGAACGTTTCATCACGACGTACAGCCAGGGTCTCACCGTCGACGGTTATTTCCTCGATTGCTGGCCGGCCTACGACCGGCTCGCGCGCATCATGGAGCGCGAACTCGATGTCTGGCATCTCGGACCGATTCTCGATCACGGCGTGCAGCTCAACTTCGACTGCTGGCACCACTATATGCACACGGGGCGGATTGATGCGATCGAGGAGGCCTATCCGCGACTGCTGCGCTTCGCGAACTACCTGCACGGCATCCGGGGCGAAGACAGACTGCTCGCCGTCGAGAATCTCGGCATCCCCTGCGTTTGGATGGACTATCAGGCGTATCAGCAACAGTCGGGCATCGCGCCGCCCTTCACGCAGCGCCACAAGCAGTGCGCCTTCAACCTCTACACCGCGGCGATGCTGCAACACGCGCTCGCGCCGCTCTGCCGCGCATTTGGCGACGGCAAACAGGCCGAGGCCGCGCTGAAATTTGGCCGCGAGCTCGAACAGGTCGCGGTGAAACGCTTTTGGAGCGCCGATCAACGGCTGTTCGTCAACAACCTCCCCTGGGTCGACGAGGAGAAAAAACTTTCTCTCTGCGACCGTTCGCTGGCCAACGCCATTCTGTTTGACCAATGCCCCAACGGCGACACCGCCGCCGGTTTGAAGACCCTCGCCGAAGTGCCCAAGACGATGGGTCTCTCCTACCCGGCCAACGCCGGCTGGCGCCTCTGGGCGCTCGCCAAGGGTGGCCGCAGCGACGTTGTGGTGCAGGATCTCCGCACGCGCTGGGCCACGATGGATTCGGTCCGGCTCAACAACACACTCCAGGAGGGATGGCGGGTCGCGCCCGACTCGGGCAGCCAATGGAGCCACTGCGCGGTCGTGCCGCTCTACATCGCGCATCAGGCGATCGCCGGAATCCGTCCGCTCGACCCGGGCTGCGGTCGGATTGAGGTTCGCCCGCAACTCGCCGATTTGGAACAAATCGATCTGGTTTCCCATCTCGGCCGCGGCCCCGTGCGATTCAGTGCCCGCGGCAAGAACGGCGCCCGGGAAATTGCAGTGGAGCTGCCCGCCGGCTGCGCCGGCGAACTGGTCGTGCGACGCGAGGAAAAACTTGCGCTGACGCCGGCGGACGGCAACGCGCCCGAGGGCCATGCTCGCTTCAAACTTCCCGCCGGCCAGCGCACCACCGTTACGCTGGCGTTTTCGTAGTTTCCACCGCCGGGATAACTCACCCGACCGGCACGTCCGCGGCCGCGGCGGCTTTCTCCGCTTCGAATTTTAACAGCGTGCGCCGCGCCTCCCCGAGATGGTTTTCGAGCTGCGCGAGCGCCTCCTCCTCGTTGTCGCCCACGATGGCAGCGAGCAGTGCGAGGTGCTGTCCGAGCCCCAATCGCTGCAGCTTCGCGTCGAAGCCCCGGTGCAAAAACTGAATCTGAATCGGAAACGACGTGAACCGGAACTGGTCGGCGAGATAACGATTCTGGCCCTACTCGAGAATCGTCCGATGCAGGTCCGCATCGATGCGAAAAAACTCCTTCCGGTCGGGATTCGCCGTCCCCGCCAGTTTCCGCGTCTCCTCGTAGATGACCTTGAACCGCTCCCGCAACGGGGCGCCGCGTTGAAAATAGCGGCGCAGCGCATAGGTCTCGATCAGGATCCGGACATCGACCAGCTCGTTGATCGCGGCCGCATCGATCCGTGTCACCTCCCACTGCTTCCGCACCACTTTGGTGAAGACCCCGAGGCTCGCGAGCCGGAGCAACGCCTCCCGAATTGTCACGGTGGTCACCTTGTGCTGGCGCGCCAGCGCCAGTTCGGAAAATCGTTCGCCGGGCCTGAGCCGGCCCTGCACCAGCATATGCATCAGACTCTGCTCGACCGCCTCCCGCCGCGACAGGTTGCGGGGCTGCGGCAAAAAATCCTTCTTGGTCGGCCGGCGCGACAGCCGGATGCCGTCCACCGCATCGTTGACGATGCCGGAACGCCTCAACGCGCGCAGGATGCGGTGAATCGTCGTCCGGCTCGCCCCGGAGCGCTCCGCCAGCTCCGCCTGCACCGGCAGCAGACCCTCGGGCCCGAGTTCCGCCCGGAAGAAATCCAGCAGCGCGTTGTGCGTGTGCGCGTATACCGGCGAGACGCGGGCGGGAGGCATCCCGCGAACCTACAAAAGATCGGTTGAAATACAGCAAATTTTTTTATCGATAATTAATTCTTGGCCTTAATTCCCTTCGGCCGCGTGCCTTCCCACCCGACGCCGGTAGCGCAGTTCTCCGAGGAAAAAACCTTGGTTAAACTTTGGGGTACAACGTTGGCTCTGCTTCTTTCCGTCACGGCAAAAATCCGATTTTGGGGCGGCGGCTGAAATGAACCTCCACCGCTCACTCGAAACGATTTTGGAAATTTGCGATTTTATCGATCGGCACCGTCTGCCATTCCACCGGCTTGGCTCAATGGCAACCGGACAGGCGGTCGTGATTCCCGCCGGTGCCCGCCTCCTCGCCGTGAGCGCGGCAGGCAACGATCCCAACGCGATGTGGCTTAATCCTACGCTGGCGGACTGCCCGTCGGCGGAGGAAGTTGGTCGTCTCGGCGCAGGCGGCATCGGCGGATTGCGCGTCTGGCAGGCGCCCGAAGCCGCGCCCAGGTGGCAGGGGCCGCCAGACGGTGGCTCTTTTCAAACTATCGCATTCAGCCGGCAATGGATCCAGGAAACCACGCGCTCAGCGAGCTTTCCGCCCAGCGCGGCGTCGTCACAGGAACGATCGCGCTGCAGGACCATCGCTCCGAAGCGCGCCGACCGCTCTCGGTTCGCCGCATCATCGAACTCGGCCCGGCACCGGCCTCCCGGGCTGCGCGGCTGCGGCGCCTGTGGGGCCGCGTTGCGTTTTCATCATTAATTCCGGCGATCCGCTGCCGACGACCCGCATGCCCGCGTGGATCTCTGGCCTCTTCTGCCATTGCGCCCGGAGACGATCGGCGGCGCCCAACTCCAGACCGGGACCAGGCCCGTTTCCTCCTTCAACTCAAAGCATATCGGAGAATTGGATACAAACGATGGCTTTCTGCTCAAGCGCTCCGACGGCAACCGGATGTCCAGGACCGGCGTGCGAGTGAACGACGCGGTTGGATGACCGTTCTCAGTGCACGATGAAGGCGATATCCGGCAACGTTTCCAATGGAACGTCCCGCGCCTGCCGACCGCGCGCTACCTCGACGCGCCGCCGAACCAAACAGCGGACGACCCATTCCTGCAATTCTGGGACGGCTTCGGATTTTGCGAAATCGAGTATCACACGCGCGGGATTTCCGTTGAGCAGCCGGAGGCCGTGGATGCATCCGAACTCGCGTTGATCGAACAGCCGCGCGGCAACGTCACGGCGTTGGAGTTCCTGAAGGCACAGTACGCCGCGACCTGACCGAGCAGGAGGAAACACGAAGCCGCCGGTTCAGAATTTCAGCGAGGCCGAGAGCGTGGAATTTCGCGGCGTGACCCAGTAGTAGCGCAAGCCGCTCGCGACCCGGGCCGGATTCGTCAAATCGCCTCCGGCCGGCCGGAGGGTGGTGGAATAGTAGATCGGCTTGTCGTAATCGAAGAGGTTGTCGATTTTCAGGTCGAGACCAAGGGTGTAGCGGCTGCGGAGTTTCACGGTGAAATTGAACGTGAGAAGCGCCGTGGCGTAGGGCGCGCGGTTCACCGTATCGAGCGCGCCCACGGCCGGATCATCGATCGCCTGGACGGCGTTGGCCGGATTGCGGATTGTATCGGCGCCTTTGTAGCCGATGACTTCGCGCCCGCGATAGTTCAACCCAACGCCCAACCGCAGGCCCCTCAGCGTGCCTTCGCGAAAGCTGTAGTCCGTGAAGAAATTCCCCATGGCCTCCGTCAGGCGAGTGAGCTTCTGCGGCTGTGTCACGATCGACGCGAGGTCGGTCTGGATGTTATTCCAAGCGGCGACGGCACCAGGCCCGCGCGGCGACTGGCTGGTCGGAATCGCCGGATTGAACGTCGCGACGTTACCGGCCGAAAGGGTCGCTCCTGCCTCGGCGAGGATTTGCCGCAGCACCTTGTCGTTGGTCGCCAGATACGCGCGGATGCCGCGCAGGACGTCGGTCTGATGCGCTTTCGGCAGCGCCGCGTTCGCCATCAAACGCCAGTTGCGATTGAGGTTGGCCGTCACCTCGAGTTCCCAGCCCTCGGACTCGCTCGCAGCCTTGTCGAGGTGCGGCGGCACGAGCGCAAGCCCGTGCGTGTTCAACCCGCCCGACGTATCGCCCACCGGCGGAGCGGCGATAATCGCGTTCAGGTTCGTGCCAAAGTTCCCGATCGAAAAGGTGCGCTCCTTGTCCTTGCTCTCATAGCGAATGACGTTCGCCACCAAATCGCCTCCGAGCAAAACCAACCGTACGCCGAGGTCACGGCCCTGCGAGGCCTGCGGGGCGAAGAGCTTGCCGTTGATGTCATAGGAATTTCCGGGCGGCACAAACGACAGCGCGTAGTTGGCGAAGAGCGTGAAATTCTTCGTCACATGGGCGACTGCCCCGACCGAATACGTGTCAACGGTGCCGGAGGCGTCCTCCGGCGAATAGTCGCTTTGAAAACGATCGTTCGCATAGCGCGCATCGCGCTCGATGCCGATGCGCGGCCGGGTGGCCGCCGGCAACTCCGGACCGATGGGATTGCCAGCCGCGTTGCGCTCCCGATACATGAGCGCGCCCCAATCCGCCAGCGCGGCCGGCTTCGGCACGTAGCTCGTGCCATCCCACGTCAGCGGCAGATCGCCGCGCTCGACGAGATTGCTCCGTTCGGACTCGTAGTGGTCGCGGCGGACCGCCCCGAGGAGATTGAGGCGGCCCTTGAACAACTTCGCATTTCCCGCGGCCTGCGCGTAGCGATACTGCGTCTTGCTCCGCACCGTGAAGCCCGTGTTGGTGTAGTCGTAGACCAGCCCCGCGGGCACATTGCGCGTCGTACCGCCGACCGGGTCGACGTAGCTCACCTGGCCCGCGAGCGGCATCGGCCGCGACGAGTCCGTCGCGTAATAGTAGCGGAAGCGGACGATGTTGAATGTCGGCCACTGGCGGTGGTCGGCGTTGTCCTTGAAGACATAGATGAACGAGTCGTTATGAATGGTGTCGCTCGAAGCACCCGCGATGGCGTTGAACCGGAAGTCGCCGAGCCGCGTCTTGTCGAGCACGTAGCCGACGGAAACCCGACCCTCGTTGGTCTCGTGAAACTTGTTGTGCACGTACGCGGGTGTCTCGCCGTAAGGCTCGAGATAATTCGGATTCGCGGCGCCATTCGGTAATTTCGAGTTGATGTCGATCAACAGGCTGCTCAACGAACGCGCCGGGGACAGGTTGGTATCGACTTTCTCGCGACCGATATTGAAGGCCGCCTCCGCAAAGAGCCGCTCGCCCACCTGCTGGGTGACGGCGAGCGTCACGTTGTCATAGTCCTGCGCGTAGAGCGGCGCGTCGATCGTGCCGGAATCGGTGCGGCGTGGGACGCGAAAATGCGAACCGCTCAGCGCGTTGTTGAAGCGCGCATCCGGCAGATTCTGCGCGTAGTTCACCGGATTGGCCGAGACATTCGCGCTGGGCCCGACGACGAACGTGCCGCCGACGGGAGTGGCCGCGGTCGCATTGCCGGCGAGGGTCATCGCCCAGCCCTCGTAATTGGTGACGGTGCCGAGTCCGTTGGTGGGGGTGAAGACCAGCCAGCGCGCGGCCGTGCGGGCGACACCGTTGGCGGCGATCGCCGTCGTGATCGGCGCGCTGAACGTCGAGCGACCGTCCCAGCCGGTGAACTGATCGTTGAAGTTCGTCAGATTGACAGAGCGATTGCGCCGGCCTTTTTCGCCCTCGACGCGAACTTCCGTCTTTTGAAACGGCTTCCAGGTCGCGGCGAGCGTGGCGGACTTTTTCTTTTCCCAGTCGTAGTCGCGCCAGCCCTGCCGGGCCTGGTAAATCGCGTTGAACCGCAGCGCGACGCGATCGCCCAGCGGCTGGTTGTGATCCAGCGTGAAGCGGTAGTTGTTCCACGACGCCGCGGAGGCGCGCAGCTCGGTGAAGCGCCGATCCGTGCGGGCACGTTTTGTCACGCTGTTGGCTGTGCCTCCTGACGTGCCGGTGCCAAAGAGCACCGAGTTCGCCCCGCGCGCGAGGTCCAGCCGGTCGATGTTGTAGCTGTCGAAACTGAAACCGTAGGGGAAGAAATTGCGCTGCGGGTTATTGCTCACGACCCCGCGCGAAGTGACCGTGACATCGCTGCCCGTGCTGGTGCCCGCCGTGCCCATGTCGGAGCGCGACACGCTGTTTGGGGCCCACATCGCCATCTCGTTCAAATCGGTCAATTGCAGTGCGTCGATGAAGTCCTTCGTCAGCACCGAATAGGCCACCGGCGTGTCCTTCAGATCGCCCGCGAGCCGCCCGCCCGCGAGCGAACTCGCCGCCACAAAGCCCTTGTCGCGCTCCGTCCGAACCTCGAAAGGACTGAGGCCGACGATCTCGTTGTTCGCCCCGGCCGGCGAAGACGCGGTCTGGGCTTGGGCGGCGGCAAACGCCATCAACGCGGCGGCGACAGTCGGGCAAAACGGCGGGCGTAAACAGGGGTAGCGCATGGGATTTGTTTTTTTATCAGTAAAAGAGGCACCGAGGTAATAAAAAAGAAAACTACAATTCGGTCGGAGGTTGTTCGCCGGACGCGGGACCGGGCAGGGCCGGCTGTTTCAGGAACGTTCCACCGCGGTTTTCACCGCCGGTACCATTTCGCGGACTCCTTGTCGAAAGCATCCCCGTTCCCTTTGGTAATCGGATCCAGCGACCGCATCTGATTCCTGACCGACGGCTCCTTCTTGAACACAATCTTGTCGAAGAGCAATTCGACCAGACGGCAGCCGGTTCGATCAGCGCACACTGCGCGAGCGACTCGGCAATTCCGCCGTCGTCGCGGCCCTAGAACCTAAGTTGCGGTAACCGATCCGCGCACACTTCGCGAGCGACTCGGCGAGCGGGACCATCTTCATCCTCTACACGCTGTAACCGAGACTCAGGGCGCCCTTGTCCGGCGAGGCGGCCCACACCCGGTGGGAGACAGTGCCGACGGCCAGTGCACCGCTGGTGAGTTGTAGGAATCGGCGGCGGGTCGATTTCACCGGGTTGGGGAAATCGTGTTCATGCAGGGCCGGCGCTCGCCGACGTGCCGTTTCGCGAGGGAAAAACGCGGTATGGCGGCAAGCGCCAGGCCTGCACCAATTGGTGACGGTGGGTTCATTCGTGAGCGTGGCTTTGACTGAATGGCTGGGCGTCACGCCAGGCCGATGTGGCGCAGCACTTCGGGCGTCGGGCCCTCGAACGAGGCCATGGCCACGTTGCCGACATAACCGATGTCCCGCATGCCCTGCGGCGTCGTGTAGTAGCCACCGGCGGTCAAATCGCGGAAGCGTTTGAAAAACGCCACGGCGGCCTTGTGCTCCGGCTTGGCGGCGGCCGGATTGCAAATGGCGTCGCAGATCGCGGTCTGCTGTTCCGGCTTTATATCAGCGAAATCGCGCTGAAATCTTTTCTGCGACTCGGCATCGATCCACGCGAGCCCCTCGGTGACGATCTTGCGGTCGCCGGCCTGGCCCGGATACGGCGAGCTAATCCATTCGTCGATAAAATCGGGCACGCCCAGATCGGAGGCCTTCGGCGATTTTTCATCCGCCGGGATCATCACGTCGCACAACGCCACCGTCACGCGCTTCTGCTTCGAGTTAAACGTCAGCGGCCACACATCGCCCGGATTGTAGCCCTTCAAAAGGTCCGGATCCATCCCGTAGCCCTTCGCGCTGATCGCCGCCGGAGCCGCGCCCGACGAGACGTGATCCATCACTGCCATCGAAGCGGCGGCGGTCATCATCCATTTGATCGCGGTCCGGCGATCCAGGCGGGGCGGTTCGATCGGGTTCATCAAATGTTTCCTTTCTTCATCTCGTCGAGCAGGTGGTCCGCCGCCCGCCAGGCGAGCGCCATGATCGTCAGCGTCGGGTTCTTGCTGGCGGTGTTGGCGAACACCCCGCCGTCGGCGACGTAGAGGTTCTTCACATCCCACGTGCGGCTCCACTTGTCGGTCACCGAGCTCCGCGGATCCGCGCCCATGATGGCACCGCCCACCTCGTGAATCACGCTGCCGCCGTCGCGAATCACCTTCGCCCCGTCGGTCTCCGTTTTTCGAGTGTAACGTCCGCCCATCGCCTCGATCAGCGCCGCGATCATCTTTTGCTGATGCGCGACCTGTTTGATCTCATGTTCTGACCATTTCCAATGGTAGCGCAGCACCGGAATACCCCACTGGTCCTTCACGGTCGGATCGAGCTCCGAATAGCAATCCTCGTTGGGCACCATCGCGCCCTGGGCGGTGAAGCCCTGTGTCGATCCGTAGAAACGACGCGCGTCGTCCTTGAACTGCTTCCCATAGGCGTAGCCGGCACGGCCCGTCAGCGAGTCGAACCCCGTCACCGCCGCCATGCCCGGCATTTTGCGTCCGAACGAAAACTCGACGTGGTAACCGCGCGGAAATCCCAGCTTGCCGGCCTTCTGGTCCCCGTAGAGCCACCACGGAATGTAGGCATGCGGGCCGCCGACCGCACCGTCCTCGTTGTGGGCAGGCAGACTCTCAAGCACCGGAAACTGGCCGGAGAAACTGCTCGCGACCGAATCCGTGATGTATTTTCCGACCTTGCCGCTCGAGTTTGCCAGCCCCTGCGGAAACCGGTTCGACTTGGAGTTGAGGAGCAGCCGGACGGTTTCTTGTGAACTGGCGGCAAGCACCACCGCCCGCGCCGAGACGCGATGTTCCTGCTTGGTGATCTTGTCGATGTAGACGACGCCCGTGGCTTTGCCCTGATCGTTGACCGTCACCTCGCGCGCCATCGCGTGGGTGACAATGTCGAGGTTACCCGACGCGAGCGCCGGCGGCAGGTGGACGGTCGGCGACTGGTAATTCGCGCGAATCGAACAACCGCGATGGCAGTCCGTCGCCCAGAAACACGCGGCGCGCAGCCGCATCGACTCGGCGAGCAGCCGCTGCGCCTTCGCATTGCCCGGATGCAGCTTCGCGGGGATGCGATCCGCGTCCTGCTTCACGCTCAGGACCGCGCGGCGGCACGAGATGACAGGAATGCCGACCTTTTTCCCATGGTGCCGGGCGAGCAGTTCACCAGCGCGGAACTTCGGCGCCGGCAGCAGCACGCCCGGCGAGGAATCCGGACTGTTCTCCATGCCATCGTTCGTCCCGAAAACCCCGATGAGCATCTCGACCTTGTCGTAGTACGGCGCGACATCGTCGTACGAAATCGGCCAGTCGAACCCCAGGCCGTCCCGGCTGTAGGGCTTGAAGTCATACGGGCCGTTGCGCAGCGCGATCCGGCCCCAATGATTGCTGCGCCCCCCGAGCTGGCGCGACCGCCACCAGCGGAATTGCCGCTGCGGATCCTTCGTCGCGTTCGTGTAGGGCTCGCCCGGAATGGTCCACCCGCTGTTGGGCGACGCGTCGTAAAACTCGCGCTGCTTGTCCGGCGTCGCGACCCCGCGCAACGGCGCCTGGCTGTTGATCTGGAACATCGCGGTCTCCGTCACCGGATCGTAATTCCGGCCGGCCTCCAGCATCAGCACCTTCGCCCCCTCCATGGTCAGGGTGTACGCGGTCTGTCCGCCACTGGCGCCGGAACCGACCACGATCACGTCGTAGGTGGGCTTGGTTTTGTCGGAAGTGATATGAGGCATGGACGGTCAGAACTTCAGCGAGGTGGAGAACGTGAAATTGCGCGGCGTCGCCCAACTGAAGCGGTTGGGGCTCGCAATCCGCGCCGGGTTCGTCAGGTCGCCGCCGGGCGGCCGCAGGATCGTGACCACATAGATCGGCTTGGCATAGTCGAAGAGGTTATCGATCTTGAGATCGAAACCAAGCGTGTACTTCTGGCGGATACGACGGGAATAGCTGAACGTCAGCGTGCCAGTGGCGTAAGGTTCCATGTACACGTAGTCCAGCGGGCCCACCGCCGGGTCGTCAATGGACTGGTTGCGATTTGCCGGATCTCGAATCGTGTCCGCCCCTTTCGTCCCGATGATCTGGCGGCCCCGGTAATTGACGCCGCCACCCACCCGCAGGCCCTTCAGCCGGCCCTCGCTGACAAGATAGTCCGTGTAGAAATTGCCCGACCGCTCCGTCAGCCGGTTGAGCTTCTGCCCCGAGGCCAGCGAGGCGATGGCCGCCTGATTGCCGTTCCACGCGATCACGGCATTCGGGCCCTCCGCCGGCGACTGTCCCGGTGGAATCGTGGCGGTGAAACGCGCCACGTTGTTCGCATCGATCGTCCCGCCCGCATCGGTCACGATCTGCTTCAGCGTCGTCTCGTTCGCCCTCTGGTACGCGAGCGACTCCTTGTTCGGGTTGGTCTGAATCGCGTTGGGCGTCGCCCCGTTGAGCATCAGCCGCCAGTTGCGGCTGAGATTGGCGATCACCTCGATTTCCCAACCCGAGGTCTGCACCTCGGCCGAGTCCACGTAACCCAGCGGCACCGGCCGCAACCCGCGCGAATTCAGGCCCCCGGACGTCAGATCGTTCAGGGCGTTCGCCTGGATGATCGCGTTGAAATTCTGCTGCAGCGGAGTGCTGGAAATGGAACGGTTCTTCTCCCGCCCCTCGTAACGCGTCAGGTTCGTCACCAGGCCGCCGTCGAGGAAGGAGAAACGAAGGCCGTAGTCCCAGCCCCTCGCCGCCACCGCCTGGAAGACACTCCCGTCGATCTTCAGCGCCACGCTCGGTGGTGAAAACGACTGGGCGAAATTCCCAAACCCACTGATGTGCTTCGTCGCATGGAAGACCGAACCCATCGACACCGTGTTCACGGTGGCCTGCGTGTCCGACGGAGAGAAATCATCCTGGAAACGCTCGTTCGCGTAACGCGCGTCGCGCACGCCCGCCGCCCGCGGCCGGGTCTCCGCCGGGAGCACCGCGCCAAACGGGTTGCCCGCCGCATCGCGCTCACGATACGTCAGGCTCGCCCAGTCGGCGGGCGCCGCCGGCTTGATGTTGCGCACAACCCCGTCCCAGTTGGCGGGGTTGTCGAACTGCAGCACGATCGACTCCTGATGGGTCTTGAAACTGTCGCGCCGCGCAGCACCGAGCAGGTTGAGCCGCCCCTTGAACAACTTCGCCACCGCCGCCACCTGCGCGTACTTGTAGTCGGTCTGGTTGATCTGGTTGAAACTGGTGTTGGTGTAGTCCCGCACCTCGCCCGCCGGCACCGTCGTCGTCGTCCGCGTAATCGGATCGATGTAAGTCCACTCGGACGGCGTCGGCATGGGCCGGTTCTTGTCCGTGTTGAGATAGTAACGGTAGTTTACCGCGGCGAAGCTCGGCCACTGGCGGGGATCCGAGTTCGTCTTCAGCATGTAGCGAAACGCATTCCGATCGAACTTGTTGGTGGCGGTGCCGCCGATCACGTTGAATGTGAAGTCGCCCCATCGCGTGCGATCCAACACGTAGCCGAGCGCCAGTCGCGTGTTGGTCTTGTCGCGCGTCTGGTAGTACGGGTAGCTCTGGGCCTGGGCGAAGGGCTCCAGGTAATTGGGATTAGCCGCTCCCGTGGGCAGTACCGCGTTCACGTCCAAATAGATTCTCGTCATGCTCCGGCTGATACCGATGTCACCGTCGGTCTTCTCCTGCCCCGCGTTGAGCGCCAGCTCGGCGAAGAATCGCTCCCCCACCCGCTGCGTCGCCGACAGCGTGAAGTCCTCGTTGTCGACGGTGAAGTTCGGGCCGGAGGCAAAGGTCGACGCCTCGCGGGGCGGCACGCGAAAATTCGAGCCGGCAATGGCCAGGTCGTAGAGAGTCGCCGGCAGGTTCATCTGGCTGTTGACGGAGTTGTTGGTGATGTTCGCCGACGTGCCGACCACCATGACCCCGCCGGCCGGAACGCCGGCGGCTGCACTCCCGCCCTGCGTGAGCGCCCAGCCTTCGTAATTGACCAGCGTACCGGGGGCCGACGACGGGGTGAACACAGCGGTGCGCGCCCCCTGGCGGGCGATGCCGGCCGCGTTGTCCGCCGCCGCAATGATCGCGCGGTACGTGCTGCGGCCGTTCCAACCGCTGATGTTGTCATCGAAATTTGTCGTGATCACCGCCTTCGCGCTCTGCCCCTTTTCCACTTCGGCGCGGATCTCCGTCTGACGGGAGACCTTCCATGTCACGGCCAGCGTGGCCCCCTTGCGCCGCTCCCTGTCGCCGTCGCGCCAACCCTCGCGGTCCGCGAACAGCATGTTCAGCCGCACCCCCAGGCTCTTCCCGAGCGGCTGGTTGTGATCGAGCGTGTAGCGGTAATTCTGCCACGATCCGTAGGACGCCCGCACCTCCGTGAACCGCCGCTCCAGCCGCGCGCGCTTGGTCACGCTGTTGGTCGTGCCGCCCACGCCGCTCGTGCCGAAGAGCACTGCGTTGGGGCCGCGCGCGAGGTCGAGCCGCTCGATATTGTAGCTGTCGAAGTTGTAGTTGACCGGAAAAAAATTCCGCTGCGGGCTGTTGGACGCAACGCCGCGCGAGGAGATCCGGATGGCGTTCCCTGTATCATAAGTCTGGTTATTGTCCGCGAGGTCGTAACTGTTCGGCGCCCACTTCGCCATTTCCGTGAGGTCCGTCAGCTGCAGGGCGTCGATGAAGTCCCTCGTCAGGACCGAGTAGGCCACGGGCGTGTCTTTCAGGTCGCCCGCGAGCCGCCCGCCCGCCAGTGAACTGGTCGCGACAAAGCCCTTGTCCCGATCAGTGTTCACCTCGAACGGGCCGAGGACGAACGGTTTGTCGATCGGGCCGCCGGATGATGTCGACGGCGCTTGGGCGAACAATCGCGCAGCCAACAGGGTGGCAAGACCGGCGAAAACCGGCACGGAAACAGTGGCGAAGCGGATTGGGGTGGGTTCGCAGCGCATAACTCTTTTGGGATAACGGGGATCGGACTCGTCTCGAAGGTTACCCAGAAACCGCGCGACGCCCTGATCCCGAAATACGGTATTCCGAAGCAGCCGAATCTGCTGGCAAGCTTTCCGCGGTAGGGCGGGCCCTTCACTCATCTTTACCGATTTTGGTTTGCAGCGTGGTCGCCTTCACCTGGGAGAGAAAGGCGGTGAGCGTCTGGTCCAGTTCCTTGGTTTTCTCGGGCATTTGCATGGAGAGATCGTGGGCCTCACTCAAATCTTTCGACAGATCGAAGAGTTCGAGCCGGCCCGTTTTCCATGTCTTCACCAATTTAAAACTACCCCAGCGCAACGCCGACTGCGCCGTACGATCGAACGCTTGATGAAAGATAAGGTAAGGGCGCTGGCGTGACACTTCGCCAACGCCCGCGTTACGCAGCAGGGCTTTGATGCTCCCGCCATCCATGCTCGCAGGCAGCGCCGCTTGGTAACCAGCGAGGTCGGCCATGGTCGGAAGGATATCGAGGCCGGTCACAGGCACCGCACTCGCACTCCCTGCTTTCACCCCGGGCCCGAGCACAATGAAAGGCACGCGAATGCCGCCTTCGTACATCGTCGCCTTGCCGCCCCGCAGCGGGTGATTCAAGCCGACGCCAAGGTTTTTACTACCGGGCAGGCCAACTCGCCCGCCGTTATCAGAGAGGAAAAAAACATAGGTGTTTTCGAGCAACCCGAGTTGGCGAACCTTCTCCATCAGGCGACCGATGCCCGCATCGAGATCGTCGGTCATCGCCGCGAAGGTCGCGAGATTGTGTTTCTGGCCAGGCGGCAACCGCCGCACCCGCTCCATCGCCGCGGCGCTGTGCTGAACATCCAAATGGACCGCGTAGTGCGACACCTGCAAATAAAACGGCCGCCCCGCTTGCACCTGCTCTTCGAGAAAGGCGCTGGCCCGATCGGTCAGGCTACTGATTAACTTCGGGTCTTTCAGCTGGGAGGTTTTACCCGATTTTTTTCCCGCACCCGCACCCAACCCATTGCCATCTCCATTCCCAGTCGGACCATCACTAACATCATAGCCCTGATCGGCGGGCGTGACCTTGTCGTAACGATGGTCCCATTTCCCGAAGTGCGCGGTGCGGTAGAGCGGATCGGTCTGCTTGAGTAGGCGGGGTATGTTTAATTGCTGGCGATAGACCGCCGGCCAACCCTCCCGGTCCTGTTGATATTCATGGCGCGCGGGCGTCTGCGAGACTTGCAGGCTGCGGCGGGTCGGGCAGCAGAACGGGGCCGGTGAGTAGCCGCTGCTGAAAACCATCCCCTGAGCCGCCATACGCTCGATGTTCGGCGTGCGAAAATAATCACTGGCGGTCTCGGAATCGCTCGGGATCATGCGCTGCGAGGTCCCCACCCAACTTTGGTCATCCGAGAGAATCACGATGAAATTGGGTCGAGCTGCTTGCAGGGTTGCCGCGGCCAAGACCGCCATCCCAGACATGAGGGCGAACGTCACGAACGTGCACAGAGGGGACTTCATCAGAGGTGGAGAAGGAGACGCCAAGGATCGGTCCATGGGAAGCCGATTAAATAAAATCAGCGACCGGCCGACGACTTTCATAAAGTGAATCTGACCGCTAATCGAGCGGTGCGCGCAGGCCCGCCGAGACGCGCCTGCCATCGACCCGCACGGGAGCCAGGCCGAGGGGCCAATCGCGCTGCCCCAGGGCCGTGGGCCGCCGCCAGCCGCGTGCTCCTCGAATTAGCCCGCGCGTCGCGACTTCAGCTCATTCATTCACGAATCATTTCCCATCTTCTCGGAGCTTTTCAGACTGCAGCACTCCCGAATAAATCCCCAAAATATCCAGCGATTATCCGCCCAGATCTCAAAGCGCGCTGATCGATTTTCGCGCGCGATTTTCACGAAGAAATCTAAAGGACGCGTCAATGGGTCTGCCCCCCTACCAGAATATCTGGCCGGTTTGCTGGCCGCACCCGCCTCTTCTAGAGACGCGGCGTTACGCTTGCCGCGACCGCGCCTTCGCCTAATCCTCCTCCCTCCCTTCGCCGATGTCTTCATTTCTACCCACTCCGCGCCCACTTAAGCAGCTCACCGCGTTCACGGCACGTGTCGCGTTCCTCGTCCTTGCGACCATTTGGGCGCACTCAACAAGAGCCGCTACGCCGCCCCCCAACATCATCCTGATCCTCGCCGATGACCTCGGCTTCGAAACCATCCGCGCCAACGGCGGCACTTCTTATCTCACGCCCGTCCTCGATCGCCTCGCCGCCAACGGCGTCCGTTTCACCCAGTGCTACGCTCAACCTCTTTGCACGCCAACCCGCGTCCAATTAATGACCGGTCAGTCCAATGTCAGAAATTACATCAACTTCGGAACCATGGATGCCTCGCTCACTACGTTTGGCCACCATTTCCAACGCGCCGGCTACAAGACCGGTATCGCCGGCAAGTGGCAGCTCGGCCAAGCCCTCGACTTACCCAATAAACTCGGCTTCGCCGAATCGTGCCTTTGGCAACATACCCGACGACCACCCCGCTACGCGAATCCAGGACTTGAATACAACGGCGTCGCCAAAGACTTCACCCACGGAGAATACGGGCCCGATCTCGTCCACGACTTCGTGCAAGACTTCGTCACCCGCCACCAAAAGGAACCGTTCTTCCTCTACTACCCCATGATCCTCACGCACGATCCCTACCAGCCGACGCCTGAGAGCAAGGACTGGGATCCCCGCGCGATCGGCGAACAGGTCAACCGCGATGAGAAACACTTCGCCGACATGGTCGCCCACATGGATACCCTCGTCGGCAAACTCGTCACCCACCTCGAAAATCTCCATCTGCGCGAACGCACGTTGCTCGTCTTTCTCGGCGACAATGGCACCGGTCGCGGCACTCGCTCCATGTTTCGTGGCCGCGAGTTCATCGGCGGCAAAGGCACCACCACGGACGCCGGGATGCACGTCCCCCTCATCGTCAACTGGCCGGGCGTCATCGCCACCGGTAAAATCTGCGATGATCTCGTCGATACCACAGATATGCTCCCAACCCTCTGCGCCGCCGCCGGTCTCACCGTGCCATCCGCGCCGACCCTCGATGGCCGCAGTTTTTGGCCCCAACTCCGCGGCGAACCGGGCCGCCCGCGCGACTGGCTCTATTCGTGGTATTCGCCTCGACAAAACAACGACCTCTCCGCTCGCGAATTCACTTTCACCGCCCGCTACAAACTTTACCGCACGGGCGAATTCTATGACCTCGCCAGTGACGCCGGGGAAACCCGGCCGCAGGCCGTCGCCCAACTTCGGGGCGATGCCGCCACAGCGGCCCAGCGCCTTCAAGCCGCGCTGGACCATTTCGCAAAAGTCCGCCCGCCTCACCTCGATGTCATCGCCGCCAAAAACACTGAGGGAAAACCTGCCAAGGCTAATCAAGCGTCCAAGAAAAAATCGTGACGACCGCGCACCCCCACCCCGCACCTTAGCCCGCAGCCTCCGCGGCGCGCCGACGCCATGGCTCGCCTCGTCTGCGCGCGAATCTTCGACCGCACCTTAGCCCGCAGCCTCCGCGGCGCGCCGACCCACCTGCGCCCAGCAATGAGATCTGCGCTGCCTCCCAACCGTCATGTCCCGCTTTCTCCGCTCATCTATCTCGTGGCTCATCTTCGGCGCGATCACGTCCGTCTTCGCCGCGCGCCCGGCAGAGGGTCCGGAGGTTTTGGTCGTGGCCGATGTCGCGGCCGATTTCGCCGCGGCGCGACGACCTAGCCCAGAAAATCCCATCCACTATATTATTTTAGGCGGCATGGAACGAACCCTCGGTGATGCGATCGCTGGCGAGAAAATGCCCGACCGCGGCGCACTAGCCCAAGAGGTCGAGCGTGCACTCGCCTCTCAGGGTTTCACCCTCACGCAGGTCGGCGGCCCCAAGCCCGCCATCGCCATCCTTTTCACCTTTGGCAGCGCTAACTTGGCAACCCTCGAACTCAACGACACCGACGCCACCACGGGCGAGACCACCTCGTCCACCATCGCCTTCAACCAGCGCGAAATCGCCCAACTCGTCGGTGCGTTCAAGGCCGATCGCCACCTGCTCATGTCCAGCGAGACCGATCGCATTAACGACGCCGCTCGCGATGATCGTCTCTATATTATGCTCGCCGCCTTCGACGTGGAGGCTCTCGTAAAAAAACAAAAAAAGGTTCTCTGGACGACCCGTATCTCCATTTCATCCCGCCGCCAGAGTTTGCCGGCGGCCATGCGCGTCATGCTGGCCAGCGCGGCACCTTACTTCGCGACCGAGACCACCCGTCCTCGTTTCATCGAAGACGCCGATCGCCGAAAGGCCGAGGTGCGGATCGGCCCCGCCACCGTCGTCGATGACGCCTTGACCGCCCCTACCGCCGCAGCACCCCGCAACCCCGGCGCTCCGGCCAACCCGTAACCACCGCCACGCGCAGGCGCCGTCCCGCCTCCGCGAGCGCGCCCACCCTCGCACCCGACGTCGGCGCGAGCCCGGCTTCCATCTCCTCTTGAAAGGCTTGGCCGCAGGCGTGCCCGCGTCGCCATCGCTTTCCCACCGCCCTCGATCCGCCTGAAATAATTTGGATGAGAGCGGACTCGACCCACTGTAAAATTTGTACACATCCTACCGGTCTTAACCATCCGTTTTCACGGCCGCTTATTTTCATCTCCGCCCATCTCCTCATCGCTCCGCTCCGCACCCCGCAAACTCGGGAATCCGCTGGGCGCTGCGGCTGCCCATTTCCCCTCCATCCCGAGTGCGGCCGCTCGACGTCCCGCCCGCGCTCGCCTCACTTTCGCTCATCATGAAATCGATCCACGTGCTCGACTCCCATACCGGCGGCGAACCCACCCGCCTCGTCCTCGCCGGCGGTCCCGATCTTGGCACCGGGCCGCTCACCGAACGCGTTGCCCGCTTCCGCCGCCACTTCGACGCCTATCGCTCCGCCATCGTCAACGAACCTCGCGGCTCCGATACCGTCGTCGGCGCACTCCTCGTGCCACCCCACCGCGCGGGCTGCGATCTCGGTGTCATTTACTTTAATAATGTCGGCCCTCTCGGCATGTGCGGTCATGGCACCATCGGGCTCGTCGCTTCACTCGCCCACCTCGGTCGTCTGCCGCCTGGCCAAGTCACCATCGACACCTCTGTCGGTGCGGTCAGCGCAACCTTGCACAACAATGGGGCCGTCTCCGTCGACAACGTGCCTTCTTGGCGCCAAGCCCACGCGGTCACACTTCAGGTTCCCGGTCACGGCGACGTCCGCGGCGATGTGGCTTGGGGCGGTAACTGGTTCTTTCTCGTGGAGACCCATCCGTTTCGCCTCGAACTCGCCGCCCTCGAAGCGCTCACCGATTTCACCTGGCGGGTTCGGCAGTCCGCCAATACCCAAGGCTTTCCCGAAGTGGATCACGTCGAGCTCTTCGGTCCACCTGCGCAGCCCGGCGCAGACAGCCGCAACTTCGTCCTGTGCCCCGGCAAGGCTTACGATCGCTCACCCTGCGGTACGGGCACCAGCGCCAAGCTGGCCTGCCTCGCCGCCAATGGTACCCTCCCGGCAGGCGCTCCGTGGATTCAGGAAAGCGTGATCGGCAGCCGCTTCTCAGCCCACTTCCGCTGGCATGATCAGACCAAGGGTCAGGTCATCCCCACAATTACCGGCACGGCCCATGTCTGCGCGGAGAGCACGCTCCTGCTCGACGAACGCGATCCCTTTTGCTGGGGTATTCCGCCATGAGCGCCACTCGCCAGCAGCACGTCGTCATCTGCGGCGCCGGCATTATCGGCCTGTGTTGTGCCACGGCACTGCGCGCCCGGGGACACGAGGTCACCGTCATCGAGCGGACTCCCGAGGCGCGGGACGGTTGCTCCTTCGGGAACGCGGGCATGATCGTGCCAAGCCATTTCATCCCCCTCGCCGCCCCCGGCATGCCGGCGCTCGCCCTGAAATGGATGTTCAATCCGAAGAGTCCCTTCTACATCCGGCCAAGGCTCAGCGTTGATCTTATCACGTGGGGTCTCCGGTTCCTGCGCGCCGCCAACCCCGCGCACGTCGCCCGCGCGGCCCCTTTGATTCGCGAGCTCAGCCTCGCCAGCCGCGCCCTTTACGAACAACTCGCCGCAGAAACCGCTAACGAGATTGGCCTCGTCCAGCGCGGTCTCCTCATGCTGTGCCTCTCTCAGCACGCCCTGGACGAGGAGGCCCACGTCGCCCTCCGCGCACGCGAGCTCGGCCTGCCCGCCGAAGTAGTCTCCGGCGCCCAGGCCGCCATCCTCGATCCCGGCGTTCGCATGGCTGTAGCCGGCGCTGTCTATTTCCCGCTGGATTGCCACCTCTCTCCTCAGAACCTCCTCGCCACCCTCCTCCGTCGCGCGCTCACGGCGGGAGTTAAATTCCAGTGGTCCACCGAGGTCACCCACTGGCGCACCGCGAGCTCACGTGTCACCGCTGTCACCACCAACAACGGCGAAATCCCCGCCGATGCTTTCGTCCTCGCCGGCGGCTCGTGGTCAGCCGCCACCGTCCGCAGTCTCCGCCTCACTTTACCACTGCAGGCCGGCAAAGGCTACAGCGTCACGCTCCCGCACCCCCGGCAATTACCCCACCTCTGCTCTATCTTTACTGAAGCGCGCGTCGCCGTCACCCCGATGGGCAGCACGTTGCGCATCGGGGGCACGATGGAACTGAGCGGCCTTGATGAATCCATTCAACGCGCACGCGTGGCCGGGATGACCGAGGCGGTTCCGCGCTATTTCCCCGATTTTTCGGCCGAGGACTTTCGCGACCTGCCGGTGTGGCACGGCCTGCGGCCATGCTCGCCCGATGGCCTGCCCTACATCGGCCGCTTCGGTCGCTATCACAACTTATGCGCCGCCACTGGCCATGCCATGATGGGACTCAGCCTCGCTCCCATCACCGGCCAACTCGTCGCCGAACTCCTCTCCGGAGAAAAAACCTCCGTCGCCATTGATGCGCTTAGCCCCGATCGCTTCGGTTAATTCCTCCGCCTCCCCGCTGCTGCCCCCTCACCGCCGCGCCGCCCTGCCGCGGCCGCAGGTACGTTCCTCTTTACCCGCCGCACTCCTTTGTCTTAAACCTTTTCATTAACCCGCTTTGACCATGACAATCCATTGGACCGGAGTCTTCCCTGCCATCACCACACCCTTGCGACCCAGCGGGGCCCTCCATCTTCCGGCTCTCGCCCGCCATGCGCGCTGGATGATTGACAGCGGCTGCCGCGGTCTCATCTGCAGCGGCTCGCTCGGCGAATCCGCCACCCTCTCGTTCGAGGAAAAACTTACCGTCCTCCGCACGTGTGTGCGCGCCGTGCGGGGTCGCGCCCCGGTTGTGATCGGCATCGCCGCATTATCTACCGCCGAGGCCGTCGCCCTCGCCCGCGCCGCCGCGCAGGCCGGCGCCGCCGGGCTCATGGTGCTGCCGCCCTACGCCTACAGCACAGACTGGACGGAGATGAAGGCCCACGTCGCGGCCGTTTTGCGCGCCACCCGGCTGCCCTGCCTGCTCTACAACAACCCGCTCGCTTACAAAACCGACTTCCTCCCCGATCAGATCGCCGAACTCGCCGCCGACCATCCGAATCTCACCGCGGTCAAAGAATCCACCGGCGACTCCCGCCGCCTCACCGCCATCCGCGCCGCCGTCGGCTCCCGCCTCGCTCTCCTCGTTGGCATGGACGACGCGATCGTCGAGGGTATCCGCAACGGCGCCGATGGCTGGGTCGCCGGTCTGGTCAACGCCTTTCCCATCGAATCCGTCGCCCTCTTCGAGACTGCCGTATCTGGAAACAGAATACGCACAGAAACGCTTTATCACTGGTTCCTCCCGCTCCTCCGCTTGGATACTGTCCCCAAATTCGTCCAGTACATCAAATGGGTGCAGTCCGAGTTGGGTGGTTGCCCCGCCAACGTCCGCCCGCCGCGACTCGCGCTCACTCCCGCCGAAATCGCCTCCGCGCAAGCCATCCTCAGCACCGCGCTCAGGACCCGGCTCCCACGAGAATCGATTTCCCCATGAGGTCACTCCGGTCCGCGGCCACGCACCCCGCCGCGCAACGCCCTCGGCTCCGGAGTAAATCCGGCGTTACGACGCTCACGCTCTGGCCTGCCACGCACCCCGCCGCGCAACGCCCTCGGCTCCGGGGCCACCCACCCGCTCGCCACCCGGTTTCGCCCACTCCTCAGCGTCACCGTCCTCATCGCCCGGCAGTACCCGCGCCACCCGCGCCGCCACCGCCAGCTTGCCCGCTCGCAACGCCCCCTCCCGCGACGCACGTGCGTTTTTAAAATCTCAAATCGGGCCCGGCCTCGCCCAAGATTGTTACGCGTGCCACCATGCGGGCGGAAAGCGTCAAGGCGGGCTCGCACTCGATCACGACCAAGGCACCCTCACCGGAGGCGACTCCGGCCCCGCCCTCCGCTTCGGCCATCCGGTCGCCAGCCTGCTCATTAAGCCCATCCGCCACGAGAGCGATGATCTGCAAATACCCAAAGCCACCGCCACGTTTGACGCCAGCGTCGTCGCCAATTTCGAAGACTGGATCCGCCTCCGGGCCCCGACCCGCGCGATCCGCACCCCTCCGACTGCAGAGCGCCCATGAGACGTCGAGGTCGGCGCCAACTAGAATCCGTGTCCGTTTTGGCAGAATTTTAGGCGGAGCCGGTCGGGCGGAGCGGTCACGCTTGGGGCCTTTACGCAGGCACCATGATCACCCCGGCTCAACCCGATCGACTCGTGAAAGCATACCAAAACAACGGCGGCGTGGTCACCGACGCGGCCCGGAAGGCGAACCTGCACCCGGGAACGGCGCCGCATCCCCTTCTCGTTGCACGGTCTCCCACGTTCGCCGAAAGACTTCGCCCCCTTGGCCAACGAGCCCCGCGCGGACGCCTTCACCACGGCGCCTCGACGCCGCCTCGACGCCGCGCTGGCCGTCCCTCAGCTCCGCAAGCGCCAGGCTCGCCATTGAATGGACTGGACAGGTTACGCCCGACTCTCGCAGCCGAGAGGGCGCCGCCCTCGGCTTGGCGTTTCGCACTCGAGCACAGCGGGAGCGGGGCCAGGCCCCCTGCAGTTCCGCCGGGGCTCCGGCCTGGTAGGTTGGGCTGCGCGCTTCACTTCAACAGGATCACTGATCAGATTTATTGGCTTTCGGATTTGCTGTCCCGTATCCAAAAAAATTAGTGGCGATAGGTAGAACCCCGGACCCACCCACGGTCCCGGGGCTTTTTGTTCCGGAAACTTTCTTTGCATCTTCGAGCCGACCCCATTCACTGCCCTGCCGATGATCGAAGTCTCCCATCTCACGCGCGTCTTCCGTACCTACAAGAAAGTCCCTGGTTTCTGGGGAGGTATTCGCGGGCTCTTCCATCGCGAGTTCGCGGAGACTGCCGCCGCCAAAGACGTTTCCTTCACCATCGCCGAGGGCGAGTTCGTCGGTTTTCTCGGACCCAATGGGGCGGGCAAAACCACGACGCTCAAAATGCTGGCCGGCCTGATCTTCCCCACCAGTGGCACCGCCCGCGTCGCCGGTTATGACCCCACCCAACGAGAAAACGCCTACCGCCGGATCTTCGCGCTCGTCCTCGGCCAGAAAAACCAACTTTGGTGGGATCTTCCTGCCATCGAATCCTTCAACCTCCTCCGCGCGATCTACGCGATCCCCGCCGCTCAGTTCAAAACTACCCTCGACGAACTCGTCACTCTCCTCGCCGTCGGGGAAAAACTAAACGTGATGGTCCGCGAACTTTCACTCGGCGAACGTATGAAAATGGAGTTGATCGCGGCCCTCCTCCACCGCCCTCGCGTCCTTTTCCTCGACGAACCGACCATCGGCTTGGACGTCGTTTCCCAAAAGGCCGTCCGGCAATTCCTCCGCGACTACAACCAGAAATATCGCGTCACGATTTTACTCACCAGCCACTATATGGCTGATATTAAAGAGCTCTGCGAACGTGTCATCGTCATCCATCAGGGTAAGAAAATCTACGACGGCGCCCTCGATCGCTTGGAGTCGAGCGGTGGCGCGCGAAAAAAAATCATTACCTTCCTCCCCGCTGCGGCCGGCCTCGTGGCATTTCCCGAGTCTTGGCAAGCCCGCCACGCGACCACCACAAAACGCGCTCCCGATGGCAAATTCATCCTCTGCGTACCCGTTGAAAAAGTCGTCGTCGCTTCGCAGGAAATCCTTAGTACCGGCCCGGTCGCTGATATCACGATCGAGGACGTCCCGCTCGAGGACGTGATTGCTGAACTATTCAGCGCGCAAGTGTAGCGCGGAAAGATCCGGCCAGCACCAGCGCGTTCCGACGAGGTCTTGGACCAGGCCACGGCAGGTCTCCGCGGAAGCTTTAACCGCCGCCTGCAGAGAGCTCCGGGTAAGTTCCGCGTTCCCGCTGAAGGCAGACAAACGCGCTTCGCCCAATAATTCCAAACGTCGCCCATCCGGCAGGCTGGGCAACCCCGCCCGTAGTCGGAGTTCATGCAACAGCTGGTAATTCACTTCGATGAGGTGATGATGCAACCATCGTTGTCCCGCCAGCAGTTCTCCTCGCGCCAGCTTCCGCGAGGTCGATACAAAATCGCACACAAAGCCATCCGCCAAACCACAAACGGCCTCATCGGATAAGCGCGCGGGCCGCACCCCCTCGACCACCCACCGATAAAACCCCAAAAACTCCGCTTCCCCTTTTACCAGGCGGTATCCTCCCTGCAAAACCGTGGACAAATCAGTGAGCGCCTGTTTGCCCACCGGCGGCGCCGCATCCCACCCTTCGAGCTCCCAGCGCATCAACGCTCGGAAATCAGCCGCTGGAAAAATCACGAGATCAATCTCACCGCTCTCTAGAATCGCCGTCACTTTCCGGGCCGAGCCTAACCGGCCGCGCCGCTCCACATAGTTAATAGGCGGGAAACCCATCGACGCCAACCAAGCACCGTCCGAAAAACGCTCCGGTCGGGTCGTCCCTATCTGGTAGTCCCAATCTGAGTTTTCATCCGCCGCACAAATATCCGTTACCGACCGCACTCGCGATCCAAACAGCGCCACCAAGCAAATTTCCGGCTCAGAAATTGCCCATTTTAAAAAGAAATCTCCGAACAATGACTCGCTCATAATTTCCGTAGCGATAGCAGAATCTCCGTGCCGTCAAGGCCAGGACCCGCATGAATCTCCCCTTGGTGCAGCCGAATAATTTCCTTGGCGAGAAATACCTCAATCCGGCCTTGGTTCGGCACCGCCTCAGCCATGGGCTCGGGCAGAATGCCTTCAAGCTCAAGCGACTTCCCCTTGATCGAAACCAACACCGTCAAACTGTCCCCGCGACCACTCGAGCGAAGTCGCACCAACAATTCCCGCAACCCTTTGCCAGGGCGATTTACACCGACGGTCCGCACGATCGCCCGCAGCGCAAAATCCACTAACTGCCGGCTGCCGGCGAGCAACACCGGTTCCTCCGTCAACTCCACTCGCACGCCCAAAGAATGACCCAGCGTTTGCATCAGCTCACGGACGTCGAAAGGTGCCACCTCCGCTTCATGCAGGCCTTGCATCAACGCCATGCTGTCATTCAAGGCCTCCAGCTGGCGCACGTCATTCTTCATCGATGCCACTAACTCCGCCGGCATCGGTCGATCTTCGCCCAACTGCCGAAACGTCGCTAGAGACATCAGCGCGTTCCCCAACTCGTGGCCCATCGTCAAGGCCAACTCACATAACAAATCTCGGCGGGTGGCCCGCTCGCGCGTCAAACTCGCATGCACCTCACCACTCGCCTCCTCCCAAGTTGCCCAAACCCCGCCAGTTTCCTTGACCGCTCCGACCTTTACCCTAAACGGCTGCTCTCCCGTTGGCAGCGCGCGCAAATCCTGCTTCGCTGTCCTCGCCTGACCAACCAAATCCCGCACCACCAAGGGAACCTGCCGGGGCGGACTTTCGACCGCACCCAAGAGCAACGTGCCCGGAAAATATTTCGCACCCATTTTCACCGAATCCGCCCACTGGTTCAACTTCGTCAACTGGCTGGATCTGCCTAGAAACTGCCGCAGCAGCCGACCAAAAAAAACCGCCCGCGCTCGGTCCATTTCGTCGTAAGCCTGACCATCGTCGCGCACCCCCAGCGCAATCAACCCAAGCAGACGCCCGTGGTCATGCACCGGCACCAACAAACGCGCCCCCCATAACGCCAGCCGATTTCGCACCGCCAATTCCGCCACCGGATCCGCCGGCACCTCCCAGTTTATCCCATCAATCAGCGCCGGATGCTTTTCGAAAAAAGCGACGAGGGGATCATCTTCCTTGAAGGACCAATCCCCCCGATCCGCCCGAAAACCATCCGCCTCCCGCTGGAAAAAAAACACATGGGAGGCGCACAATAAATGCCGGGAGGCCCTGCGAAACTCCATCAGCAAATGCTCGGGTGCGTCCAAGTTTTCCATCGCACCCTCCAAGAACCCCCAAAATTCCGACGACTCGGCCGGCCGGCTGCGCGCCCTCGACGGCGCTGGTTCACCACTGTCCAACTTTTCCTTCAGCATCTCCACCAGCCCCTGCCTTTCCGCTAGCTCAACCAACAAAGGTACAAATTCACCCAAGCGGATCGCGCTTTCCTCATAGGAGAGATAAGTCTTCGCTCGGTTCGAAAGTTTCGCCTGAGCGAACGTGCTGCTGCCCGGTTCACCCACGAAAATCGCCGGACAACCCGCCAAAGCCGGCGGCAAGTCCTCTTCACACACCGCGTCCAAAACAACTACCGCGGAAAATCCGAGCGTCGGACCTCTCGGAAAAAAGCCCTCGCCCAATCGCCGCGTATTCACCCCCGCCGGCATTTGGCGCGCCCATCCCTCCGCCAAAACCCCGTCGTTCGTCGCTAAAATGACGAGGGTTGACATGGGAAAAAGACGCGGAAGGTCGCGCCATATCCAAACTCATGGGGATCCACGCTGATCCTCGCTTTTATGTTGGAGAGAATATCGCTACAAATCGCTAATCCTAGGCCAAAGCCGGAGGACTTAGTCGTCTGAAATGGCTGGAAAAGCTTCGCCCGAAGTTCCGGCGCGATTCCCGGCCCACTATCAGACACGATCAACTCAATCCCTCCTTCTCGGTTACGCGTCGAGACCCGGATCCAGCGGTCGTCACTGGGTTGCAATTCCACCGCTTGGATCGCGTTGAAGCACAGGTTGAGAAACACCTGCTTGGCCGCCGATGCATCGGTAAACGCCTCATCCGGATTGGCTCCTAAATCCGTGATAAAATGCACTTGGCGATAGCCCGCCTTCGCCGACACCAATTCCAAAGCTCCGCGAATCAAGGGGTGCAGCTCGATCGTTTTACTTTCAAAGGTACGGGGACTGGAAAGATCTAGCAGTTGCTGCGTCAGTTGATCAATTCGCCCAACCTCCTCCCCAATCAATTTAAAAAATTTATCGCGAAACCGAGCATCTTCATAGTGCGAAGGGAGTAATTGCACGAAAGTTTTGATCGAGACGAGCGGGTTGCGAATCTCATGGGCCAAGCTCGCCCCCAGCAAGCCGACAGTCGCTAGTTGCTCGCTTCGTTGCACCTTGGTCGAAAAATGCGCGCGCTCCAAGGCACTTTCCATGATCGACGCGAGCTCGTGCAACTGGGTTACCTGCGGGTAGGTGTACGGACGGCGCGAGGCCCCCACCCCGACTCCAATCAAAATTGAGAAACCTGGCCCCTTTTCAAATATGAGAACGCCCAGCCGTTTCTCTTGAATAAACTGAACCAACGCGTCGCGCCCCGTCGTGGTCCGTTCGCGCGCCAAACGCTCGGGAGTGACCCACTTGAGTTCCCTCATCGCCGATAATAACAGGCCATCCTTGTCCAGCGCCGAATCGTTGGAGCCCAACGTCTCTTTAATTTCCGAGATAATGACGGCATTTTCCGTCTGCCCCCACCCTCTTAAAACCGACAAAAAAGCACTCTCCAGGCGATCCATCTTCGATTCCTGCTGCGCCGCTAGATAAGTCGCCCTGCGGGCCGCGGTCGCCTCGGGATAAAACTGAAAGACACGATTTAAAAAATCATTCAACTTCACCGAAAACCATAATGCCGCAGCCGTGGTTACTAGAAATCCGATGGTCGGCGGCAGAAAAAAGCTGAACCCTATTTCCAGAGCAACCGCTACCCCCGCCACCAGCACCACTAAAGTGATCTTCTCAAGGCAGAGACGAATAATCTGCCGCGCATCAAATATCTTATTGATGGTAATCGCCACGGCCGTCCCCGTGAAAAAAATCAGCACCACCAGCGCCTGCGGACGCAAATAGACGGGATCTTTAGTCAACGCATTGAGCGCCATTAACGTCAAAATAGTACTCCCCATCGCACACCCGCCTCCCAGCCAGACTTGGACTTCCAAGCGCCGCCCCCCCTCCAGACGCTTCGTCTCTAAATAAGCATCGTAAAAAAGATAGAGGTACGCGGCGTAGACCCCGACAATAAATCCGTAATAACCCCACCCAAAAACCCGCTGATTCGCCGTGGAGTACGACGGGATAAAGTACTCCGTAAAAACAACCGCACTCGTTAAAATCGAAAACAACATCCAACCCCAGCTTCTCCGCAACCAGCTTAAATTAAACACCACCCGCTCTTGGGCAATGCACTCCTTCACCATCCAGAAATGAAATGGCCCGAGAGCACTAACCGCGCACGTCCACTTCAGCCACCGCAGCCCATCCGACGGTGAGGTCATCGCGAGGTACCGGCACAACAACCAGGCGGCAATGTGCAGAGAGCAGGTAAACGTCACGCGGTTCACCGTCCGGGCCGGGTTCGACCAAAGGATGAGTCCTCCGATGAGGACGCCCAGAAAAGCGGCGAAAGGCATTAACATCGCTGTAGCACTAGGCTCGTGTTGACCCCACCGACTCCATGCGCGTTGACCAAAGCAGCATCAGTCTGAATTGATCGCGCGCGATTGCTCAAGTTTAGCGGGCAAGCCGGATCGGGATACTCCCAGTTGACGGTCGGTGGAATCATTTCGCGTTGGTGCGCCAACGCCGACACGGCCACTTGGATCGCAGGAGCGGCGCCCAGCGGACTGCCGATGGCGCCCTTGATGGAAAAGACGGGGATACGCTCCAGCCCCTTGCCAAAAACGGCCACCATGGCATCGGCTTCCCCTGCATCGACCAACTTATGACCGGGCCCCCACGCATTGATGCAATCAATGGACTCCGGGCGCAAACGAGACGCCGCCAGCGCCAGTCTTGCCGATTGCACTAATCCCCCACACACCGCATCGGGTGGATCACTGGCGAATCCATAACCCGAAATAAACGAGTAACCCGCCCGCGGACTGGATTCTGGCTCCAGTACCAGGACGGCGGCCCCTTCACTCACCACTCCCGTGGTTCGCCATAAATCGAAAGGACGGGCCATCCGCTCAGGCATTTCGGCGGTTGGCGGCGTCAAACCCGCCGCCCTCAACTCCAATAAAGGAAACTGGTGCAGGGGGCATTCCGTTCCTCCGCAAAGCGCCAGGTCAACCTCCCCCGCTGCCACCAATTCCGCCGCCTGCCCAATTGCATCGAGGCCAGAGCAACACGACGTCTGCACCGCCCGCGTCCGCCCGATAATCCCGCACACTTGACTCACCACCTCGACGATACCGGTCGAACTAGTCGTAAAAATTGCGCGAGCATGAGCGGCCCGGAAACCGCGGCGCTGCACCGCCTCGATGGAGGCCCCAATCCCGCCAAAATCCAAAAGCGATGAACCGATCACCACCGCGCAGCTCAATCGCTGGAGCTCACTCTTGCCGAGCTGCGCATCGCGGAGTGCCAAAAGGGCCGCGGCCACCGCAAACAACGTGTGCCGAGCGACGCCTCGAGGAATATCTCGTTTATCTTCAAAGAACTTTCCAATTTCAAAATTAGAGAGGTAAGCCGCCACGAACGGACCAAGCTCCTCCCCCAGTTTCTCATAGGGCCGCACGCGACTCACCGGCTCCAAAATACCTTTCCAGAAACTTTCCCGACCAATTCCGGCCGGAGTCACTGGACCAATGCCAGTAATTTTGACGCGGCGGCGTTTCATCCGATCGGCACGGCCGGAAAAACAAGCCGCACCGTCGTCCCTTGCCCCGCGACTGATTCGAGCGCAAAAGTCGCACCGTGCGCCCCCGCCAAGTGTCGGCAGATACTCAGCCCCAAGCCCGTACCCGTCGACTTGCTGGTGAAGCCACCTTGCATCGCCCGCTTACCTGCCTCGGCGCTCATCCCGCTGCCATTATCACTAATGACCATTCCCATTTTCCCGCTCACCTCCTGCCATGAAACCACCACCACGGTCGCCCCCGCCTCCAAGGAATTCTTAAATAAATTCTGCATCACTCGCATCAATTCAAACTTTGAACCCCGGACGTTGGCTTGGGCCAAACCCTCCATCTGAATGGCCGTTGTCCCGAAAAAAAGCACCTCGCGCACTTCCCGGGCAATCTGCACTAAATCGACTAGCTGAAACGCGGACACGCGCTTCGACGCCAACCGCCAATTCTCGGAGAGGTGATGACAATACTCCGCCGCCTTCTCCACCAAAACCGAGTAATCCACTAACTTCTTCGCCGTTTCTGGGTCGCGTTTCTCCAATAACTTTGCCTCTTCCGCGACCAGCGCCGCGTATCCGATTACGACTGTCAGCGGATTATTTAGATCATGCACTAACTCCACGGAGGCACGGGATCGCCAAAGGTGCGGCGCATTTTCCTCGATCTCAAGCTTGAGGGCGTCGTTCAGACCCTGCGCTTCCGTGCTCGCCCGGACCTGGGCCCGCCGCAAGCGCGTCGCCATCGTCTGCCGCCGTACCGACTGGACCAACTCCTCGACATCTGGCGGTTTACGCAGGTACTGGTTGGCGCCCGCCAGCATCGCCTGCTGCGCCGTCAACAATGTGCCATACCCCGTCAGCATAATGACCGACACGTACGGGTCGATCTTCCGCAACTCTTCCAAGGCCCGAATGCCATCCATTTCCGGCATTCGAATGTCCAAAACCACGGCTGCATAGGTCTGCGCTTGGAGTTTTGCGAGCGCGTCCTTCGCTCGCGACGCCGTGTCGACCTTGAATTCACCGGAAAGGCTAAACGCAATCGATTCTCTCGGACCGTATTCATCATCAACCACCAAAACATGTGCTCGGCCCGAACTCTCATCTGGAGTTAAATCAGGACTGTGTTGAGTGAGCATAGTTTATGAGGTAAAAAATACCAAGATAGGCTGATCGATTGAGTAATAAACCTCATTACTCAACAAATCTCTGCATAGCGAAATTTATACTGTCAAGAAACGTATCCGAGATTGATTAGAGCACCCGAGCCCACGAGTATCACCCAGTGGTGACGCCCCCGATTTTACTTCTGATTGGCGTATCCTTGATCGCGATCATTGGGTTCTTTCTGCGCGCCCGCGAATCAACTTTGCGCGAGCGCGTTCGTGCCAAAGATGAGGAGATCACCCGATACCTTACCGAGATCACCAGCCTACGAGGGCAGCTTGCCGATTTCACCCAAACGAATGCCCAACTTTCCGCTCAGCTGGAGAACGCGCAGAGTACCCAAGTAAAACTCACCCACGAGTTTAAGGCCCTCTCAGCGGATGCCCTCCGTAGTAATCGCAACGATTTCTTAGAGCAGGCGAAACTCGCCTTCGCCCAGCTTCAGACCCAGTCTATCGGTGAGCTTGCCCAACGCACGGTCGCCGTCAGTGCAATCGTGCAACCCCTCCGCGACTCGCTCGAAAAAGTCGATTCGAAGATGAATGAAATCGAGAAATTACGAGCGGGGGCCTACGGCGCCCTTGGCGAGCAACTCAAGGCCCTGCTCTCTGCTCAGCACCAGCTGCAGACCGAAGCCACTCGGCTTTCCACCGCCCTCCGCTCGACCACTTACGCGGGCAGTTGGGGCGAATTACAACTGCGCCGCGTTGTCGAAATGGCCGATATGCTACCCTACTGCGACTTTGCTGAGCAGGAATCCGCGGGGGGCCTCCGCGCCGATCTCGTGGTGCGCCTGCCCGGTGGCCAACGCATTGTCGTCGATGCCAAAACTCCCCTCGCAGCATTTCGCGCCGCCAGCGAAAACACCGACGAACCCACCCGCGCCGCCTGCCTTAGCGAGCACGCCAACAAAATCCGCGGCCACATCGACTCCCTCGGAGCCAAAAACTACTGGGCGCAATTTCAGCCCGCACCAGAATTCGTGATTCTCTTTCTCCCCGGAGACCACTTTCTCACCGCCGCCTTGCAAGCCGACAACACCCTGATGGATCGCGCGCTTGCTCGACGCGTGCTCCTCGCGACCCCGACCACACTGATTGCCCTTCTCAAAGCCGCATCTTTGGGCTGGCGCGAGGCGGCAATCGCCCAGAACGCCGAAGAACTCAGCGCGCTCGGACGCAGCCTCTACGATCGTGTCGCCGGCTTCGCCGATCACCTCGATAAACTCGGCCGTGGTCTCGAAACCGCCGTCAAAGGCTACAATCTCGCCGTCGGATCTTTCGAGGGCACCCTCCTCCCCGGCGCACGAAAATTGGCCGATCTCGGGGCCAAAGGAGCTAAAACACTCAGTTCCCCCGCGACCGTTGACACCGCCGCCCGCGAGTTCATGAAGCCCAATCACGCCTCCGTCCAGCCATCACCATGAGCCTGCCGCGCACTCCCACGACAATCGACGGTATCTGGCAATTAGTTCGAGCCGAATTAGAGGGCGAGAGCGCACCTGATTTTCTCCCGCAGAAAATCGCGCTGGAACTGAGCCTTGGTTTTTATCTCGTTAGGTTCGGGGGCGAGGTGAGCGACGCGGGCACCTACGTCGTCGAATGCGACCGGAATCCGCCAGGCTTGACCCTCCGCGGGACGGCCGGGCCGAACGCCGACCGTGAAATCCCCTGCCTCTTTCAACAAGCTGGCGATCTCCTCCGCATTTGCTACGGCTTAAACGGACTCCGCCCGACCGAATTTACCACCGCCGCCGGGCAACCACGCTATCTGGCGAGTTATCGAAGACGTCCCCTCGCCGGAAGATAAAGAGCATGCCCCCAAGCTGGCTCAGATGGCCGGCAACCCCGCAACGCCCGAACGCCCCCCCCCGCGCTTCAGATGATCTCCATCACGTTTTTAGCCGCCGTTTTTTCAGCGATCCTCGCCGCCATCGTGATTTCGCTCAACTCGCGGCGCCTGCCCAACCGAGCTCTCGCCACCTTGTTGCTGATTCAGTGCGGCTGGTTGGGCTCCATCGTCGGCACCATGCGCGCCGGAGAAGCCATCCGCCAAGGAACTCCCACCGATCTTACGGTTTGGCTCCGACTGAATTCACTCATA
>CAMDOF010000069.1 GCA_945903465.1 Opitutus sp. GAS368 | reverse complement strand
GGCGGCGACCCGCGCGAAATCTCCATGAACGGCGTGCCGTCGTCCTACGTGCCCGTCACCATCGGCGGTTTCAGTCTCGCGACTTCGGAGACCTCCGGCACCGGCCGCAACGTCGAGCTCAACGCCGTTTCCATCAACAACGTCTCGCGTATCGAGGCCGTCTACTCGCCGACCCCCGAGTCCCCCGGCTCCGCTCTCGCCGGCTCCGTCAATCTCGTTCCCCGCAGCGCCTTCGAACGTTCCAAGCCGATTTTCAACGGCAGCGTCTACCTCGCTGCGCGCGACAGTACCATCGAGGGTCGCACGCCCGGCCCGGCCCGCACCCCCACGTGGAAAGTCCGCCCGGGCTTCGAATTTTCCTGGGTGGTGCCCGTGAACAAACGCTTCGGCTTCACCGTCTCCGCCGGCGGGTCCACCCAATACGTCGAGGGCCCCCTCCTGCAAAACACCTGGCGCGGCGCCGGCGCGGCCACCAACGGTACGACCCTCCCCGACACCACGCCCGATCGCCCCTACCTCTCCGACTTCCTCGTCCGGATCGAGTCCAAGATCGCCGACCGCTCCTCCTTCGCCACCAGCGCGGACTATAGGCTCAGCCCCACCGACCGGCTGTCATTTTCTTTTCAATACGGGACCTTCCACACCGACTATAACCAGCGCGCCATCACGTTCACCGTCGGCAGCACGCGGCTGGGCGACTTCTCGCCGACCTTCACGCGCGGAGTGGCTGGGGCCGGCGAGATCCGGATCGCGAATAACGGCAACCACCGCTACAGCCGCACCTTCATGCCCACGCTCTCGTGGCGGCATGACGGCCCGGTCTGGAAGGCCGAGACCGGACTCGGCTCCTCCCACGCCGAGAATACATTCCGCAACGTGGACAAGGGCCGCTTCGCCGGCACGCTCGCGCGCCGCACGTGCGTCACCGTTTCCTTCGCCGACAATTTCTACCTGCGCCCCGGCACCATTACCGTCACCGACGGCACCACCGGCGCCCCCGGCGATCCGTATAACCTTGCCACCTACGCGCTGAGCACCGCCTCGGGCAGCCCGCAACGCTCCCGCAACGTCCACCGCACCGCCTTCGCCAATGTCCGCCGCGATCTCGACCTACGCTTTCCGCTCACGTTGAAGGCCGGGCTCGATTTCCGCCAGTCGCGCACCGACAACCGCACGCAGAACAACGCGCTCAACTTCGTCGGCCCCGATGGCCGCGCCTCGACCACGCCCATCGGCAGCGAGGACGGGGCCGCCGGCGTTTACGATCAGTTCTACTACCAGCGCGCCGGCCTCTTCGGCATCCCCCGCGTGCAATGGGCGAGCAATGAAACCGTCCTCGATGTTTACCGCGCCCGGCCCGAGTGGTTCACCTCCGACGCCAACGCGAAATACCGCGCCGAGGTCAACGCCTCCAAGCTCTCCGAGGAACTCATCTCCTCCGCCCTCCTCCGCGGTGACGCCGCCTTCTTCGACCGCCGCTTGAAACTCGTCGGCGGGCTCCGCGCCGAGCAGACCAACATCACCGCCCGCGGCCCGCTCAATGATCCCACTCGTAACTACCAGCGCGACGCCGCCGGCAAGGTCATCACGATCGCCAGCCCCACTCCCGCTGATCCCAACCGACGCACCCCCGCGCTCATTTTCCCCACGACCAACGCGCTCGCCGCGCAGCTCACCCTCCTCGACCGGGCCGCCAGTGCCGAGAAGGAATACCTGCGCCTCTTCCCGAGCGTGAACGCCAGTTTCAATCTCCGCGAAAATCTCATCGCCCGCGCCGCCTTCTACGAATCGGTGGGCCGCCCGAATTTCAACCAATACTCCGGCGGCGTCACCCTGCCCGATGTCGAAGCACCCCCGCGCACGACCAATCGCATCGTCGTCAACAATGCCGCGATCAAGGCGTGGAGCGCCCGCACCAGCAAAGTCACCCTCGACGGCGTGCCGAAAGCCGGCAAGAAAAAGAACTAAACCGCCCCCAGCCGGGAGCGCGCCCACGGCCACCTCTCATTTCCCCCATGCCTCGCCTCCGCTCCCTTCTCCCCGTCTCTCTTTCCCTCCTTCTCTCGCTCTCCGCCTTCGCCGCCGCCACCGCCACCGCCACCGCCGCGCCTACGGCGAAGCCCAACATCGTCTTCGTCATGACCGACGACCAGGGCTACGGCGACCTCGGTTTCACGGGCAATCCGGTCGTCAAAACTCCGCACATCGACCGCCTCGCCGCCGAGTCGTCGCAACTCAAAGACTACCACGTCGCGCCGACTTGCTCGCCCACGCGCGCCGCGTTGCTCACCGGCCATTGGACCGATCGCACCGGCGTGTGGCACACAGTCAACGGCCGATCCATGCTGCGCGAAAACGAAGTTACCCTCGGCCAGCTGCTCAAAGCCCACGGCTACGCCACGGGCCTGTTTGGCAAATGGCACCTCGGCGACAACTACCCCTACCGCCCCGAGAACCGCGGCTTCACCGAGGTGTATCGCCACGGCGGCGGCGGCGTGGGTCAGACGCCCGACCTCTGGAATAACGCCTACTTCGACGGCAGTTATTTTCACAACGGCCGCATCGTCGCCGCGAAGGGCTTTTGTACCGATGTGTTTTTCGCCGAGGCCCAGCGCTTTATCCGCGAGCAGGCCGCCGCCAAGAAACCCTTCCTCGCCTACATCGCGCTCAACGCACCGCACAGTCCGTTTCACGCACCGAAAAAATATCTCGACCTCTACCCGGGCCAAACGCCCGAACTCGCCTCGTTCTTCGGCATGATCACCAATATCGACGACAACGTCGGCACCACGCGCGCCCTCCTGAGCGAACTCGGCATCGCCGACAACACGCTCTTCATTTTCACCACTGACAACGGCACCGCCACCGGAGAAAAAATCTTCAACGCCGGCATGCGCGGAAAGAAGGGCAGCGAATACGAAGGCGGCCACCGCGTCCCGCTCCTCGCCCACTGGCCCGCCGCCGGTTGGACCAAGCCGCACGTCAACGACACGCTTTGCCACGCCGTGGACATCGTCCCCACGCTGCTCGAGCTCACCGGCGCACCGACCCCCGCCGGCCTCAAATTCGACGGGATCTCCATCCGCCCGCTCCTCGACCCCGCCGCAAAAAATTCCGCATGGCCGCACGAACGCATGCTCGTCACCGATTCCCAGCGCGTGCGCGATCCCCTCAAGTGGAAACAAACCGCCGTCATGTCCGGCCCCTGGCGCCTCGTCAACAACACCGAGCTCTACGAAATCCGCACCGACCCCGGCCAGCAACGGAACGTCATCACCGACCAACCCACGCGCGCCGCGAAGATGCGCGCCTTCTATGATGCGTGGTGGGCCGAGTTGGCGCCGACCTTCGCGCAGACTACCGAGATCTACCTCGGCCATCCGGACCACCCGAGCGTCAGCCTCACCGGCCACGATTGGATTCAAGAGGCGCTCCCGCCGTGGAACCAGCAACACATCCGTGAGGCCGATGGTTTTGCCCTCGCCAGCCCAGAATCCGGGAAAAACCAAAGCGTCAAAACCGCCGTCGTTCCCGCCAACGCCACCTCCGCCAAGTCCGCCCATGCAGGCCACTGGGCGGTGAAAGTCGTGACTGCCGGCCGCTACGAAATCAGTGTGCGCCGCTGGCCCGTCGAAGCGAATCACCCCATCACTGCCGCCCTGCCTCCGGGTGCGAATGTCCCCGGCTCCGACCTCGCCTTCCGCGCCCGCCCCGGCATCGCGGTCCCCGCGACGACCGCCACGCTCCGCGTCGACGGCCGCGACCTCGCCTCCGCGCCAGTCCGTGCCACCGACACCGCCGTTACCTTCACGGCCACGCTCACCGCCGGCTCCCACCAACTCGCCCCCGTCTTCCAGAGCGCCGACGGCCACGAAGTCGGCGCCTACTACGCCGTAGTCACAAACCTCCCGTGACCGCCCACCCCGCAGTTCCGATCATGAACATCTTTCGCGCGCTTGTCCTCGGCTGGTGCACCACGACACACCCTTTCAACACCATGTTCCGATCATGAACATCTTTTGCGCGCTTGTCCTCGGCTCGTTGGTTTTGCTGCGGCCGGTCTCGGCGGCTGTCTCCACGCCGAAGCCCAACCTCGTCTTCCTCTTCGCCGACGACTGGGCCGGGGCGACCTCTCGTCTCGCGGGCACCCGTGGTTGAAAACGCCGCACCTCGACCGACTCGCGCACGAGGGCACGGATTTTGACCCGTTCAACGTCCTCAACCCCGTGGGCTCGCCGAGTCGCGCCGCCGCGATAACCGGCACGTTCGGAGTCGCGCAAAACACGATCGTGATTTTCTCCAGCGACAACGGCCCCGAAACCACCGCGCCGAAATCCCCGCAAAGTTCCCGCGACGACGATGCGGGCGTCGCCCGCTACGGCGGCTACTCCCGTATCGGCTCCAGCGGCGGACTGCGCGGCAAAAAACGTCGCCTCTTCGAAGGCGGCGTGCGGGTTCCCTTTCTCGTGCGCTGGCCCGGCCACACACCCGCCGGAGTAATCAACCCCGCCACCGACCTCACCGCCGTCGACCTTCTGCCGACCCTCGGTGCCGCCGCCGGCGTCACGCTCCCGCCCGAATACCGCGGCGACGGCCAAAACTTAACTGCTACGCTCAACGGCGATTCGGTCCGGCGCACGCGGCCCATCTTCTGGGCGTGGACGGGCAAGGCCGCCAGGCCCGATGGGTGGCCCCGCCTCACAGTCCGAGTCCGCGACGGCGAGGGGAAACTCGCGCTCACCACCAACAGAAAACGCCCCGAGTTGGACCGCCTCACCTCCGACCGCGCCGAAGCCGTCGAGGTCGCGAAAGATCGCCTGGAAATCGTCGCTCGCCTCACGCAACTCGCGCTCGCCTGGCACGCCCCGCCGCCCGCCACCGTCGATCCGGCGGGCATCAGCTCCGCCGATCGCACCGCGGCACCCACGACGCCCCCCGGCACCCGCCGCATCGGAACGTTCCCGCCAAAAAAGCCCACTTGAACGCGCCGCCGCCTTTGCGCGCAGGGACACCAACCACGACGGCGTCCCACACTCGAAGCGGACCGCGCCGGCCTGAAAGGCGCGCCCAACTTCGAACAGCGCTTCAAAAACTTCGATAAAAACCGCGACGGGAAATTGAGTCGGGAGGAGTTCGTCACGCCCTCTGGCAAATAAACTACCCCCACCAAGCACTATGAAACGCGCGCTCACTTTCATGGCCGCCTTGATCAGCGCGCCCGCGCTCCCAGCCGCCAACGCGCCACGCCCGTCCGCCCAACCCAACATTGTTTTCATTCTCGCCGACGATCTCGGCTACGGCGATGTCCGCTGCTACAATTCGGAATCTAAAGTCGCCACGCCGCACATTGATCGGCTGGCGCGCGAAGGGCTGCGATTCACCGATGCCCATGCTCCCTCCACGGTCTGCACCCCCAGCCGTTACAGTCTGCTGACCGGCCGGATGGCGTTTCGCATCAACTATCGGGGTGTCTTCGAAGGCGTGGGTGGTCCTTGTCTGATCAACGAAGATCAACTGACGCTACCACAAATGCTCCGCCACCAGGGCTACGCGACGGCGATGACCGGCAAGTGGCATGTCGGCCTCAGTTTCCTCGATGCGGGAGGGCAACGCATCACGACGGGCGGTATCGAAGGCGTGAGACGGATCGACTACTCGCGCGCCATTCCGGACGCGCCGATTCATCGCGGCTTCGACCGATTCTTTGGCACCGCGTGCTGCCCGGCCTCGGATTATCTTTATGCCTACATCGACGGCGATCGGATCCCCGTGCCGCCGACTCGGCTACTCGACAAGTCAAAGCTCCCCAAGTATCCCTACGCCTTCGACAATCGCGCCGGCCTGATCGCCCCGGATTTTGATCTCGAAGAAGTGGATCTGGTCTTTCTCAAAAAGAGCCGGGATTTTCTCGAGCAACACGCGCAGCGCCAACCGGAGAAACCCTTTTTCCTGCTGCACTCCACGCACGCCGTGCACCTGCCCTCGTTTGCGGCCAAGCAATTTCAGGGCAGCACGAACGCGGGACCCCACGGAGATTTTATCCACGAACTCGACTTCATTGTCGGCGAACTCATGCAAACCCTCGAACGGCTCGGACTCGCGGACAACACCGTGGTGATGTTCTCCAGCGACAACGGACCGGAAACGACCAGCGTCATCCACATGCGCGCAGACTACGGCCATGACGGTGCCCGGCCGTGGCGCGGAGTGAAGCGCGACCAGTGGGAGGGCGGACATCGCGTGCCGTTTATCGTCCGCTGGCCGGGGAAGATCCCAGCCGGCCGCACGACCGACCAGACGGTCTGCCTCACCGATGTCATGGCGACGTGTGCAGCGATCACTGGGGCCACGCTGCCCGTGAACGCCACCGAGGACAGCGTCAACCTATTGCCCGTGCTGCTTGGCCCGGAGAGCGGCACGCCGGCCCGGCCCTACACTTTGCACCAGACGATCAGCCTCGCGCTCGCCATCCGTCAGGGGCCTTGGAAATACCTCGATCACCGTGGCTCCGGCGGAAACAACTACGAAAAAAGTGAACTGAAATCGCTTGCTCTGCCCGACACCGCCCCCGCTGCGCCGGGCCAGCTCTACAACCTCGAAATCGACCCCGGCGAGACGACCAATCTCTCCTTCAGGCACCCGGAGAAAGTGCGGGAACTGAAGGCGCTGCTCGACACCAGCAAGGCCGTCGGCCGCACCGTAACCCGTTCCACCCCGACGACCGCACCCTGAACCACCGGCCCGCGCGGGACCGTTCGGTCTCTTTACTCACTCACTGGATCGCCTGCAGGTTCCCCCCCCCGCAAAGCCAGTTTCCTCGCCGCCGCCGCCCCACCATCGGATTTGGGCCGTGACCGAAAAAGCCGAGCCGACGTTGCGCCCAAACGCTTAACCAAGGGGGTTTCTTAGGAACCGGGAGAACGCTGGCCGCTTAGCCCGCTTGCGTGGCCACGGTCCCTGAACGCCCAGCAATCGCGGCCATCACTTGGTCCCCCACGGGGATCGCGACGCGGTTTTTCAGCAACTCGCGCGCAAGCTGGTCGAGCCGGATGAACTCCACTCCGCGATTCCGGCACGCTTCAAGTAATTCGCGAAACCAAGCCCGCCGCCCCATCCCCTCAATCTCGGCATGCACCGTTAAAACATTCACCCGATCCGCGCGGAGCTGCGAAAGATAATGCCCCACAATCTCTCCGTCTGGATATTCTGGACGGCCCATCAATTCATCGAGGGTTGGCCACGTGCTGGGAATTTCCAGCGTGCGAAAAACCCGCCCGTCCACCCGCGGAAAGAACGGCGACTGGCCGCGCGTGTCGCTCGCGTAGAGCAAACCGGCACCCTCGTAAATCTCCCGGCTGCGGACGTTGCTTTGCCAACCGGCGGCTCCCGCGGTTTTAGCCTCCTCCCCAAAGATTCGCCGAAACTCCGCGCACGCGGCCGCAAACTCCTCGCCGATTTCGGCCAGCGACATAGTCTGAACATAGTCCTGCCAGCGATAGTGGTTATAACTATGAATCCCGACCTCGAAACCCGCATCCTGCACCCGACGCAAGACGGGCCCTTGGCGACGGCCAATGTGCGGAGCCGGTAGCAACGTGCCATTCAACAACGTGCGCACACCATACATCGCCACCACGCTGGTTCGACTCACTTTCTTGAAAAATCCCGGCCGGAATACCCGGGTGATCGCCCGGCCCGTCTGGTCTGGACCGAGCGAAAACAAAAAACACGCCGGGGCCCCGACCGCCTGGCAGTCTGCCACCAAATTCGGCACGCCCTCGCGGGTGCCCCGATCGGTATCCACATCGACCTTAATTGCTAGACGGAGCGCCATGGCCGAAAAAATTGGGGCGGCCCGGCACCTTACTCCAACCGGTAATCTTTGTGCGCGAGATGGTAATCGAGCGTGAGCTTGATCGCCCGCTTGAGATTAACCTTCGGCGCCCAACCCAGCTGCTTCTTGGCGTGAGCAATCGCCGGGACCCGCCGCTGAATATCTTGGTAATATTTTCCAAAATACGTCCCCGATGGCACCACCACCGTCTTCGCCGCGGCCACATGCTCCGCGTAATCCGGATAATCGCGAAACGCCGTAACGATCATCTTCGCGAGATTGGCCACGCTCACGTCGTTCCGCGGGTTGCCTATGTTAAAAATCTGCCGCGAGGCGCACCCATCCTGATTCTCAATGATCCGCAATAACGCATCCACGCCGTCGCCTATAAAAGTAAACGACCGACTCTGCTTGCCACCATCGACGAGCTGAAGCGGTTTTTTAAAGATCACATTTGAAATGAACTGCGTGAAGAGGCGCGAACTGCCTTCTTTCGGCTCCATCACATCATCCAGCTTCGGCCCAATCCAGTTGAACGGCCGGAATAACGTGTAATCCAGGCCATCACGCACGCCATAAGCATAAATCACCCGATCGAGCAATTGCTTCGAACACGCGTAAATCCAGCGCTGCCGCTCAATCGGGCCATAAACCAAGCTCGTTGTCGCTTCGTCCAGCTTTTCATCCGTGCTCATCCCGTAGACTTCCGATGTGGATGGGAAAATGACGCGCTTCTTATACTTCGCGCACCGCCGGACAATTTCGAGGTTGGCCTCAAAATCGAGTTCGAAGACACGCAGCGGATCCTTGACGTATTGGATCGGGTTCGCGATCGCCACCAGCGGGATGACCACATCGCATTTCTTGACGTGGTACTCGATCCACTCGCGGTTGATCGTGATATCACCTTCAACGAACTTAAAACGCGGATGGCCCAGGCTGTCCTCAAGTTTGTGGTCGCCAATATCCATCCCGAAAACCTCCCAGTCTTTCTGCGTAAGAATAGCTCGCGTGAGCGAGCTGCCGATAAAGCCGTTGGCGCCAAGAATGAGAACACGAAGAGGCATTTTGCGATAAAAACGAGAAACCGCGAAATTGGGAAACGTAAATTTAAAGCATTTGGCCGCACGCCCAGTCAGGTGGCGGCAGGCCCTCGCCACGCCATTCCGTACGCGTGAGTTCGAGCGCCCCATCCGCCGTCGCCACCACCCAGGGCGCCACCGAGAGGATTTCTCCCGGCCGCCCCCGGCGCCCGCGGGTCGCCGCCGAGTCAGGCTCCGCCCACCAGACCATCAACCGCCCGCCCCCGACCTCTACAAATGCCCCCGGATACGGATCCGCGACCGCTCGGATCAGATCAAAAATCTGCTTTGACGTAAGCGTCCAATTGATACGGCCGTCCTCCGGTTTTCTTCCGCCAAAATAAGTGGCGAGCGCTTCATCTTGCGGGGTCTCGGCGGCGGTTCCGGATAATAAGGCATCGATCTGCCGCGCGAGGACGAGGCGCGCCACTGGCAGCACCTTGCGAAAAGCCTGCTCCGCCGAATCGCGCGGGCCGATCGCGACGCCCGCTTGATCCACGATGGCACCGGCATCGGGTGCTTTGACCATGCGATGCAGGGTCATCCCGAGGCGAGTTTCCCCGTGCAGGACGGCCCAGTTGATCGGCGCCCGCCCCCGATAACGGGGCAAGAGCGAGCCGTGCAAATTCCAGGCACCCAACCGCGGCAGCCCGAGTATCTTCGTACCAATCATGTGCCGGTAATAAACCGAGAGGATGATATCCGGCTGCAGCGCCGCGAGCTGCACCCGCCACTCTGGAGTGTTCACCGTGTCGGGCGTAAAAACCGGAATGCCTTTTTCGCGGGCGGCGACCGCCGGTGTCTTAAACCAGATCTTCTCCTGCGGGTTATCCTCGTGCGTGATGAGCGCGACCACGTTATCACCGCGCCCGAGCAGGAGCGAAAGACACTCGTAGCCAACTTCACTATAACCAAAAAAAAGGATGCGAGGAGTCATGATGAGTTCGAACGGACCGCGGTCAGTCGGGCGGCAAGGATGCGGCCGCCCCCGCAAACCAACCCGAGGCGCAGACTGAAAGAAACTCGCGGCCATAAGCGAGCGCGGAAAAGCCTGACCGCGCGCGGCCCGGGCGACGGGCCGGTACCCGCGGACTCCCGACCGCGCGCACGCGGCCAGCTCACGCCGCCCACGCCGTCGGGCACTTCACCGATCGCCCGCCGCACGCGGCCGCTGCTGCCGGGATCTACGATTAAAAAAATTCTACCCGCTGACTTTCAGCTTTCCGGTTTCCTGCTTATCCTGCCAACTCATCCTTATGAATGATCGGCCCGCTTTCCCTTCCCCTGCTCAACCGTTCGCGCCCTTCGCTCGAATCGCCCCGATTCTCCCCTTCGCCCTGAGCCTCTGGCTAAGCGTCACCGCCGCCGCTCGTTCCCCCATTCAACTCGCTCAGCAGCCCGCGCTTTCCCCAGATGGCAAAACCCTCGCGTTCTCTTGGCGCGGCGATCTTTGGTCTGTGCCCAGCGAGGGCGGCACCGCCAAAAAGCTCACCCAGCACCCCGGCCGCGATACCGCGCCAGCGTTTTCTCCCGACGGACAGAAACTCGCCTTTCTCAGCGACCGCCAGGCCGGGCCGCAGGTTTTTTTAATGCCCGCTACCGGCGGCGAACCCGTCCAGGTGACCGCCCACAGCGAAGGTTATTCGCTCGAAGGCTGGTACCCCGACGGCTCCGCCCTCCTCGTCGGCGGCGAGCGCGACTTCTCGTACTACGCGCGCGCCGGTCAGCGTTTTTTCCGGCTCGAAGTCGGTGCCAAGGCCAGCGAGCAGCTGCTGTTTGATGCTTACGGTCAGCAGGGCGACTTGGCGCCCGATGGGCGACGCCTGCTCTTCACGCGGGAAGGCGAGCCGTCGTTTCGCAAAGGTTACCGCGGATCACAGGCCAGCCAAATTTGGCTGCACGATCCCACCACCGGTGCGTTTACCCAACTCATCGCCGAGGAGACGAGCGCCCGCTCGCCCCGCTGGCGCCCAGACGGCAAGGGCTTCTACTTCGTGAGCGCACGCAGCGGTTCCTTCAATCTCTGGTCCTACGAACTCGCCAGCGGCCAGATGCGCCCGCTCACCACCTTCGATAACGACAGCGTCAGCACGCCGGCACTCTCCCGAGATGGGCAGACCCTCGTTTTTCGCCATTTGTTCGACCTCTACCGCCTCCAAATCGCCACGCGCCAACCACCCGTCCGTCTGGAAATCTGGGATGAAGCCGACCCGACGACGACCGAAGTCGAACGACGTATCCTCAGTTCTGCGACCGATGTCACGTTTTCCGACGACGGGCTCGAAATCGCGTTCATCGCGGGCGGGGATCTCTGGGTGATGGATACCGTGCTGCGCGAGCCACGCCAGATCACGCGAACTCCGGAAGAGGAGCGCGACCCGCAGTTCTCCCCCGACGGCAACGCCATCTTGTTCGCGAGCGACCAGGGCGGGCAAAGCGATCTCTGGCAGGCCGAGCGGGCCAAACCGGAGGAGTTCTGGTGGCGCAACGAACGCTTTAACCTCACCCGCCTCACCAACGATCCCGAGGTCGAGCAAGATCTTCAGTGGAGCCCCGACGGCCGGCGCCTCGCTTTCATCAAAGGTAACGGTGACCTCTGGACGCTCGAACCAGGCAAGAACAACCCGCAACGCATCCTGCAAAGCTGGAGCCGCCCCCAATATCAATGGTCACCGGATGGTCAGTGGTTCGCTGTCGCCAAGGACGACGCGGAATTCAATCGCGACATCTGGATCCTTCGTTCCGATGGCAGCGGCGCACCCGTCAATGTCTCCCGCCATCCCGATAATGAAGCGAACCCCACGTGGTCGCCCGACGGTCGCGCCCTCGCCTTCACCGGCCGGCGCGTGGACAAAGAAGTCGACATTTACTATGTCTGGCTCCGTGCCGACGACGAGACCCGCGACAAACGGGATCGCACCTTGGAGAAGGCGCTCGATAAGATGGCCAAAGCTCGAAAAAAAGAGCCCGGCCGCAGTGAAAAGAAAGGGGCGACCACGACGGCCACGACCGCCGTCGGACCCGCCAAAACCGCCCCGGCCCCGAAGGCGGATGAGCCCGCCGCAACGCCGGAAACCGCAGAAACCCCCACCGAGAACCGGGCCGCCGCCGTTCGGAAGACGAAGAAATTACCCGAGGTCAAAATCGACTTTACCCGCCTGCACGAACGCATCCATCGCATCGCTATCCCCAACTCCACCGAGTACGGTCTCCTCTGGTCACCCGATGCCAAGCGCCTCGCTTTTACCGCGACCGTCGACGGTCGCCGCGGCACCTACACGGTAGATTTCCCCGAAGATTTAAAACCAAAGCTGTTCTGCGCGGAAACCGGCACTCAAGGACGCTGGCTCGAAACCGGCAACCAGATCGTCTGGCGTTCAGGCGGCAATCAACCCGCCGCGCCCAGCGACACCAGCGAGGCCACCCCGCGTACCACGCCCCGCGCCGCCGCGCCGGTCGCCACCCCTCCCGCGCCGGCCCCGGGCAACCCCGCCCTGCCCCCCACCCCGCCCGCCGCCAGTGCCAGCCCCAGTGAGAGCACGGGCGGCCTGCCCGCCAGCGTGAGCGACACGGGCCGCGTGACCAACTACACCTTCCGCGTGGCCCACGAGATTAATCTCGCGGCGAAACACCGCGCCGGTTTCGACCTCGCGTGGCGGACCATGCGCGACTCCTGGTACGACGATCACCTCGGGAATCGTCCTTGGGACGAGATTCGGAACAAGTACATCGATGCCGCCACCACACCCGATCTCACCACCCTCGCCACGATCATCAATCTCATGCTCGGTGAGCTCAACGGCTCCCACCTCGCTTTCCAACCGCGCACCACCACGTCCGCATCCACCGCCAATTGGAGCCCCCTCACAGGACATCTTGGCCTGCGCTGGGACCATGCCCATCGCGGGCCCGGACTGAAAGTCCGCGACGTCATCCCCGATGGCCCCGCCGACCGTCAAACTAACGGCGTGCAAGCCGGCGAGACCGTCTTGGCAATCGATGATGTCGCCATCGACCCCACCACCGATCTTGCGCGCGTTTTAAACGGAGCCGCCATCCGCGATTTCCGCCTGCGCGTGAGCACCCCTGAAGGAGTGGAGCGGACGACGACCCTCCACGCCACCCGATACTCCGCGGTGCGAGCCCAACTGTACACTCAATGGGTCCGCGATAACCGGGCGGCCGTCGAGACCCAGTCCGAGGGCAAGCTCGGGTACCTGCACATTCGCGCGATGAATGAAGAAAGTTTTCTCCAATTCGAACAAGACCTGTACGCCGCCGGAGTCGGCAAGGAAGGCCTCGTCATCGACGTTCGCGACAACGGCGGCGGCTCGACCACGGATCATCTCCTCACGGCGCTGACGCAACCCGTGCACGCGATCACCATCCCTCGTGGAGGCGGCCCCGGTTATCCGCAGGATCGCAAAATCTACGCCACCTGGTCCAAGCCCATCGTGGTGCTCTGCAACCAAAATAGTTTCAGCAACGCGGAAATTTTCAGCCATGCGATCAAGACCCTCCAACGCGGGCAACTCGTGGGCGTACGCACCGCCGGCGGCGTCGTCAGCACCGGCGTGCGCGCGATTATGGACTTAGGCTCCCTCCGACTGCCCGCCCGCGGCTGGTTTCTCAAGGGAACCGGTGAGGATATGGAAATGAACGGGGCGATCCCCAACCACATCGTCTGGCCCCAAGTCGGGAAAACCGCCGCGGCCGATGACCCCCAACTGAGCAAAGCCGTCGAGGTGCTGAGCGCGGACGTGGCCCAAGAAAAAAAGCGGCCCGCACCCACGTTTCGCAAGGCCAGCGATCGGCCCGAGGCTACGCGCCGGCCCGCCGCGGCGCCCAAACCTTAGCCGGCCATTGCGCTGGGTCACTCAGGGCCCCGCGAGCTGGAACGGCCGACACGCGGCACGAGCACACGCGCGCTGAAATGCCTTCGGGCAAATTAGCCCGGCAGAGAAGCATTAAGGCCAAACCCGGCGGTCGCCGCCACACTGGCTGGCCCGGTCAACGCGCGAGCCAAGTACCCACGCGGCGGTCGGAGCGGTCAACGCGGCCCATTCGGGTGGCCATCCCCACTCGCACGGCTCGTCTCCAGCGTCGCGCGAACGTGATAACGCTGGCGCGCGCGTACGACTTGGTAAGTGCGCCCCACGTACTCGCCGATCAAGCCAATGCCCACCATGGTCACACTGATCAGGAAAAAAAGGATTCCGAAGAGCGTAAACAAGCCCTCTGCCTCGGCCCCAACAATTAACCGCCGGCCTGCCAAAATTAGAACGAGCAGGAAACTGCCCGTGGCACACGCCATCGAAAACATCGTAAAGTACTGCAACGGCGCCAGCGAGAAGCCCGTGATCAAATCGAAATTTAAACGAATGAGTTGATGGACCGAATAGTTTGAGGCGCCCGCGTGCCGCTCCTCATGCTTCACGCCCACCTCCGCGGGATTTCCTGAAAAACTATAAGCGAGCGCCGGAATAAATGTGTTAATCGCCCCGCTCTGTACGATCGCATCAATAATCGGCCGACGGTATGCCCGCAGCATGCAACCTTGATCCGTCATCTGAATATTCGTCGTGCGCTCACGCACCTTATTGATGACTCGCGACGCGTAAGTCCGAAATAGAGAATCACGCCGGTCAATTCGAAAACCACCCACATAATCATGACCCGCGGCCATCTTGGCCAGGAGCTTGGGAATTTCTTCCGGGGGATTCTGGAGATCCGCATCCAAGGTCACAATCACGGCGCCCCGCACCCGCTCAAACGCCGCCATAATCGCCATATGCTGCCCATAGTTGGCGTTAAAATCGATCACCCGCGTCACGTCGGAGCGTACCGCCTGCTGCGCGCTCAGTAATTCGATCGAACGATCCGTACTCCCATCATTCGTGAAGATCACCTCGTAATTATGACCCAGCGCATCCAGCACCGGGTAGAGGCGCGCGAATAACAACGGAAGGTTCAACGCCTCGTTGTAGACGGGAATCACCACGGAAAGAGCGAGCGAAGCAGGCAATGAGGCACTCATGATTTTTGATGAGCGTGGAGAATACCCGCCAGCTGCTCAACCACGCGCCCCACGTCCGCGTCGGTCATCAGCGGAAATAATGGCAGTGTTAGAATACGTCGGGCGATCCCCTCCGCCACGGGCAGATCACCTTCTTTCCAGCCCAACCGTCGATAAACCCCAAAAAGATGGATGGCCGGATAATGAACCCCGGAGCCGATGCCCGCCGCATGCAGTTTCGCCATCACTTCTGCCCGCGTTATGGTCAGCCGCTCGGCGGGTAGAACGACTTGGAACATATGCCAGTTGGTCTCCGTGAAATCAGCGATCGGCAGCTGCAGACCAAGCGCACGGACCGCTGGAGTCGCGCAGCGTTCAAAATATCCTCGGACCAGCTCGCGCCGCCTCAAGTTGAATTCATCCAGCCGCGGCAGCTGGCCCAACCCCACCCGCGCCGCGACGTCCGTCAGGTTAAATTTTCCGCCAACTAAATCCACCTCCATCCCGTCAAAACCCGTGCGCACCACACCCTGCAGACGATACTGCTCGGCCAACCGCGCCTCCCGCTCATCATTCAGCACCAAGGCCCCCCCCTCAATCGTTGTGATGTTTTTATTCGGATGAAAACTAAACGAGACAAAGTCGCCTCCCTCCCCGATCTCTCGGCCCCGCCACCGACTGCCTAAAGACTGCGCCGCATCCTCAATCACCCGCAGTCCCCGCCGCTGCGCGATCGCATACAAACGATCGCGATCCACCGGCAATCCTGCCAGATCCACCGGAATAATCGCCCGAGTCGCCGGCGTGATCGCCGCCTCAATCCGGTCGAGATCAATGTTGCGAGTCACCGGATCAATATCGACGAAAACCGGTCGAGCCCCTACTTCCAAAATAACGTGACTGGTCGCGACCCACGAGAGTGGCGTCGTAATGACCTCATGCCCCGGCCCGACCCCGGCAATGCGCAACGCGATCTCCATCGTACATGTCCCCGAATTAAAAACGCGCACCGGCCGCCCCGCGCACCGCAACGACAGCGCGGCTTCCAGTTCCTTCACCTTCGGGCCTGACGTAATCCAGCCAGAGCGCAACACTTCGCCCACGCCGGCAATCGTGGCTTCATCAATCGTGGGTCGCGTCAGCGGAAGGTAGGGCGCAAGCATTTCAAGGTTGGTTACTCAGCAAATTGAAATCGTCGTTCTCAGCGATCAAATGATAACGGAGCGTTTGATCCGCAAAAACCGTCGTTGGCCGGCGCTGGTCTTTTTTACGAACCACCAACCAGACGCGACGGGCTTCTACCCACTGCCGGCGCAACTCCGCGTCATCAATGAAACGCGCCGCCCGCTCGGCCGGCTCCAGAAACTGCACCTCCAGCTCATCCGTATAACTCACCAGCCCCACCGGACGGCCGGTAAAATACACAAAATCATGAAAAAATCCCCAGTAATGGTACACGCGATCCGCGGGCGCCATCCGCTCCCGCGCCACCAAAGCCAAGTCCCCCGTACTCGCCCGCTGCAGCGCCGGTGCCGCCAAGAGTACGGCACTGTAAAAGCCCACCAAGGTCACGCCACCCAGCGCCGCGCCCCCGACGCGACCCCAAGCTCGCGCCACGACGGCAGTCAGGGTACCGCCCAGCAATAACCATCCCGCCATCGCCAGGCCGAGTGGCCGCAACGCCTCCGCCTGCGCCGGATCGCGAATCACCCCCGACTTGAAAACCGCCGTCAATAGAGCCACCGCCAATAAGCCGCAGGAAATCCCAAAAACAACCAAACCTACCCGAAAGGGTTCGCCCACGACCGCCCCCCAGCGCCGCGCCATTGAGCGGCCCACCAGCACGGCCATCGGCGGAAATAACGGCAAAATATACGGAATGAGCTTCGACTGCGATTTGGAGAAAAACAAAAATACAAAAACAAACCACGTCACCAAAAACCACGCCTCCGCATTTTCTCGCCGCCGCGCCCAGCCGCCCGCCACCGCCTCTCGCACCGACCCGACTAAAAAGCCCACCCAAGGAAAAAATCCGAGCAAGATCACCGGCACAAAATACCACAATGGCTCCGCCCGGTTATGCGTGGTCGTCGTAAATCGCTCCCAATGTTCGTGGATGAAGTAAAACTGCGCCCAGCCGGGATTACGCTGCGCCGCCAAAACGTGCCACGGCGCGGCCAGCGCCAGAAAAATCACGAGCCCACTCGGTAAATAAAACGGGCGCAACCGCTGCCAATGATTGAAAACTAAAAGCCAGAAAAACATGACCGCCCCGGGCACCATGAAACCAATCAATCCCTTCGCTAAAGTCGCGCCCGCTGCACAGATATAAAGCCCGTAAAACCACCCGCGCCGCCGCGCGCCCGTCGCCTCGCGAACCCCCAAAATAAAACAAAACAACGTCCCGCTCATCAAAACCGACACCACCATATCGAGCAGCAAAATCCGCGAGAGCACAAAATAGAGCAACGACGTCCCCAAAACCACCGCCGCCCCCACGCCCGCCGCCCGACCATACAACCGCCTTCCTGCCACGTAGGTCATCAATACCCCCGCCAAACCAAAAAGCGTCGGCGTCAATCTCACCGCGACCTCACCCGGACCAAACAACTTCTGCGAAAGCCCCACCATCCAATAAACTAGCGGAGGCTTCTCAAAATACGGGACATCGTTGAGGCGCGGCGTCACCCAGTCACCCCGCACCATCATCTCCCGCGGAATCTCCGCATAGCGACTCTCATCGGGATTCGACAGAGGATGCCGCCCGAGCATCAAAAAATAAAGAGCTCCAAATAAAATCAATAAGAGCCCGAGATCACGACCCCAAGGCGCAGGGGAGGCATGATTTTCTTTCGGAGATGACGTCATAGAATAAATCCGGCGGAGATTCCACCGCGCGCGGCCGAGATGCGATTTTTTTCGTGCAGCCGACACGGCTTCGTCACCAATGTCTCGCTAGGCATGAATCTGGCGAAAAACTTCACTCTTATCTGCGGTGCTGATGATTTTCTCGTCGGGCGCGCCGGCCGCGCCCGCTTTGCCTCGATGGCACCCGAGGTCGCCGACGAGTTTTCCCGCGAAACCCTCAATGGCTTCGCCGCCAATGTCTCCGAGGTCGAGGCTGCCATCAATCAGTTCCGCGACTCCGTCCAAACCGTCTCCATGTTCGGCGGTAAACGCGTCATTTGGTTCAAAGACGTCAATTTTCTTGCCGACACCGTCACCGGCCGAGCCGAGAGCACCTTGAAACTCATCGAGGATCTCCAGCAAATTCTCGCGAGCGCCGATCCCGCCAATACAGCCATCTTGATCACGGCGGCCCCCGTCGATCGCCGGCGCTCCTTCCCCAAGTGGTGCGAAAAAAATGCCGACTTCACGTTGATCGGCGGCGACAGCGAAAATGCGAGCGAGGCCCTGCTCGGCGTCGCCCTCGCCGAGGCCAAAGTACTCGGCGCCACCTTCGGCCCGGGCGCCGTCGAAATGCTCCTCGCCAAAATCGGCGCCAACACTCGGCTCATCGTCGAAGAGACCCACAAACTCTCCGCCTACGCTGGAGAGGGCGCCCTCATAGAGGAAACCCACGTCGCCGAGCTCACGCCCAACGTCGCCGAGGGCGATTTTTTTGAGGCCGCCGAGGCTTTCTTCAGCGGTGATTTGCCGTGGACCCTCACCGCGCTGCAACGCCACTTCTTCAGCGGCGGTGATGCCCGGCCCGTGATTTCCGCCCTGCAAAACCGCAATCGCATTCTTCTCCAAGTCCGTGCCCTCGTCGACGCCGGCGAGGTGCGCATCGGCCAACGCGGTCTCGACGGCATGCCGAAAGCCTCCGCCCGCCATGCCGCCCGCTTTATCGGCGCAACCGAAAAAAGCTCCTTTAATCTCTTCAGTCAAAACGCTTGGTACGTCGGTAAATTGGCCGGTAGCGCCAAGCTCCCTTCCCTGCGCCGACTGATCGATAACCAGCAGGAATTCATCAAAGCTTTTGAGGGAATTATCCGCCGGCCTGACGAGCAAGAAGACGTCCTCCGCGAGGTCGCCGTCCGCTGCCTCGCCGTTTAACGGCCCACCTCGCCCCAACCGCCCCGCCCGCGCCGCCAACTCCCACCACTCTCGGCCGCTTCCCGGCCAACCGAACCCGCGCCAGCCCCCCCCGCGTTCCCGTCTTCTACCCGCCCCACCCCCCCACACACGCTTTTCCCATCGCCAACTGGAAACCAGCAGGCTTTACCAACCCCTCCTTTTTTCGTGAACGACACCTCCTCCGCCGCAGCCACCGCCATTCCCAACGTTCTCGCCGAGCGCTACGCCTCCTCCGCGATGAAAGTGATCTGGTCCCAACACGGCCGCGTTGGCCTTGAAAGAGACTTCTGGATCGCCGTCATGAAGGCCCAACGCGAGCTCGGCGTGCCGATTCCCTCAGAGGCGATCAAGGACTACGAAAAGGTCAAAGATCAGATCGATCTCGCGGCCATCGCCAAGCGCGAACGCGTCACCCTCCACGACGTCAAGGCCCGCATCGAGGAGTTCTCCGATCTCGCCCAACGCCAATTTATTCATCTCGGACTCACCAGCCGCGACCTCACCGAAAACGTCGAACAACTCCAGATTTTACGCTCTCTCAAGCTCGTCAGCTTCAAGGTGGCCGCCGCCCTCCTCGCCCTCGCCCGCCAAGCCGGCACGCACCGTGATCTGATGATCACCGGTCGCACGCACAACGTCCCCGCCCAACCCACCACCCTCGGCAAGCGCCTCGCGATGTTCGGCCAGGAGCTGCTCATCGCGTTCACTCGCATCGAGGAGTTAGTCGCCCGCTACCCCGTCCGCGGACTAAAGGGTGCCGTCGGCACCCAACTCGATCAGCTCACCCTGCTCGGTGGCAATTCCGATAAGGTCGACCAGCTCGAAAGCCGCGTCATCAAGCACCTCGGTTTTCGCGCCTCGCTCAGCACCGTCGGCCAGGTCTACCCCCGCAGTCTGGACTTTGATGTGACCAGCGCACTTCACCAAGTCGGCGCCGCCGCGGCGAGTTGCGCGACCACCCTGCGGCTCATGGCCGGCGCGGGCCTCCTCACCGAGGGATTTCAAGACGGCCAAGTCGGCTCCTCCGCGATGCCCCACAAGGTAAACGCGCGCAACTGCGAGCGCATCTGCGGATTCTCCACCATTCTCGGCGGATACGTCGCCATGACCGGTGCGCTCGCTGGTCACCAATGGAACGAGGGCGACGTTTCCTGCTCCGTTGTCCGGCGGATCGCCCTCCCCGATGCCTTCTTCGCCATCGACGGCTCACTCGAAACATTTCTCACCGTTCTGCGACAGATGGAGGTGTTTCCTGCCGCCATCCGGATGGAAAATGAACGCAACCTCCCGTTCCTTGCCACCACCACCCTCCTCATGGAAGCGGTCAAACGTGGCGCTGGTCGCGAAACCGCCCACGCCGCCATTAAAGAGCACGCCCTCGCCGCGGCTAAAGCGCTCCGCTCCGGCGAGGGTGATGCTGATCTCCTCACCCGCCTCGCGACTGATCACCGCCTCGGCCTGAACCAAGAGGCACTCCAATCAATTCTCTCGGAAAATGCCCGTTTCGTCGGCGCTGCTCCCCACCAAGTCGATGCGTTCGTCCGCGAAATCAAACCCTTGGCGAAAAAATATCGCGGCGCCGCCGACTACCACCCGGCCCGCTTACTTTAATCCCGCCGCTCGCGGCCGCCATTCACCCCACGCACCACCCAACGCAGCCGATTTCGCGCACCTCTCGCCAACCGCGTGCGCACCGCTTAAAACCACGCCCTTTCCCGCGAGCGCGTCATCCGATCGCCGATTGCAGGAAATTTGAGTTTGCCAGCGCCCATCGCCCCGCGCTTTATTGACCATTCACGTTCTCTCAACCCTTTACCACCACACTGTCATGGCTGAACTCGTAGGAAATGTCTTGGTAGGCCAGTCCGGCGGCCCCACCTCCGTCATCAACGCCAGCGTCGCCGGCATTATCTCGGAGGCGCTCAACCACGAGTGCATCGAAGAAGTCTACGGCGCGCTTAACGGTGTCTTGGGCATCCTGCACGAGGACCTGATCGACCTCGCCGCCGAGTCCCAGCAACAGATCCGCGCGCTCCGCCATACCCCCGGCGCCGCTCTCGGCACCTGCCGCTATAAGCTCAAAAAACAGGCGGATTTCGAACGGGTTCTCGAGGTCTTTAAGACCCATAATATCCGCTATTTTTTCTACATTGGCGGCAATGACTCTCAAGATACCGCGGATAAAATCTCCAAGCTCGCCCAACAGCAGGGTTACGAGCTCCGCGTCATCGGCGTGCCCAAGACGATCGATAACGACCTGCCCGCCACCGACCACTGCCCCGGCTACGCCAGCGCCATCAAGTACATCGCCAGCAGCGTCCGCGAGCTCTCTTGCGACAGTGAGGCCATGGGCCAAGGCGATCTCGTGTCCATCGTCGAGGTCATGGGCCGCAGCGCCGGCTGGCTCGCCGCTGGCGCCGCCCTCGCCAAGCGCCGCGATCATCCCAACGACCCGCCGCACCTCATTCTCCTCCCCGAGGTCCCTTTCAACCAGGAAAAGGTCGTCGAGGAAATCAAACGCGTCCTCAAACGCGAAAAGTTTTGCCAAATCGTCGTCGCCGAAGGTCTCGTTGATAGCGATGGCAACTACGTCGCCGCTGACGCCAAGACCGATGCTTTTGGTCACGCCCAACTCGGCGGCGCAGGCGACGCCCTCGCCGATATCCTGGGGCAAAGCCTTCCCGGGGTTAAGATCCGCGTCGCCAAACCCGGACTGCTCCAACGCTGCGCCGCCCACGCCGGCTCCAAAACGGACGCCGAGGAGGCCTACCTCGCAGGGCAAGCCGCCGTCGAAGCCGCCATCGCCGGTCACACCGATAAGATGGTGACGCTGGTGCGCGGAGACGGCGAAAACTACACTTGCGAGACCGGCCTCACCCCACTCGCCGATGTCGCGAACTCCGTGAAGAAGCTCCCCCGCGAGTGGATCAGCGAAGAGGGCACCAGCATGAACGCTCAGTTCCTCCGCTACGCCCAGCCGCTGATTCAGGGCGAGATCCCCATCCCGCACGATGCCGGTCTCCCCGTCTTCGCGCGTCTCGAAAAACACCGCGCCGATAAAAAGCTCGGCGCTTTCGAGAGCTGAACGCCGCGACAGCTTCCTTCCTTCACCCAGGCCGGTCTTTAAGACCGGCCTTTTTCTTGAACTCCTCCGGGCCGCTCCCGAATCAAGGAAGGCCCGACCCATACCCGCAGGGGCGTGCGCCACGTTCGCGGAACCCCTCAAGCGGAGGAGCTAACCGAGACAGGTCGCCAACAAACGACTGTGCACCGCAGTCGCGGCAATCGGCGCGGCCGCACTCCCCACCCCAATCAAAACCGGCCACTCCTCCGCATCGCGCGGGCAGGTGCCGTGCGAGCCCTTCACCAATCCAGCATCGAGCGGGATCACATCCATTAAAATCCGCAGGCCGCACTTCTTGCGCAGCAATTTCCCCGCGACTTTCAACTTGGGCCACGCCAGCGCTGGATCCAGAAACAGCTCGACGGGATCATAACCGTACTTGCGATGAATATCGACGCAGCGTGCAAAGTCCGGCGCCTTCGCTTCGTCCTCCCAATAGTAATACGTAAACCACGCGTCTTCCGCCGAGAAAACCACCAAATCGCCCGAGCGCGCATGCGCGAGCCCCGCCGCCCGCTGCCCCACTTCGTCCAGCACCCGCATCACCCCGTCCGTACCTTCCAAGACCGCCCGCACCGCCGTGATCATCGCGGGATTCTTCACGTAGACGTGCGCCACTTGGTGGTCCGCTATCGCAAAAACCTGACTCGCCCCGCAGTCTAATAATTCACGCCCCAACTCGTCCTTCACCGTGATCCAGCCGCGTTCCCGAAATATCCGATTCAACGCAATCGATCGACGCACCGCCGTGATCCCATACTCGGAAAGCACCACCACTCGCACGTTTCGCTGCGCATAAAAATCCAGGAGCTCCCCCACCACCCGATCGATCGCCCGCACGTCCTCCGCCAATCGCGGATCATCCGGCCCCAGCCGCTGCAAATTATAGTCCAAGTGCGGCAGGTAAACGAGCGAGAGATCCGGACGGTGCCGCTCTTCGACCCACTGCGCCGAACGCGCAATCCACTCCGATGAAGCGATCCCCGCCGTCGGGCCCCAAAATGCCGGAAACGGAAATGGCCCGAGCGCCTGCTTCACCTCCTCGCGCATTCCCAAAGGATGCGTGTAAACATCAAAGACCTTGCGACCATCCGCCGGATAAATCGGCCGCGGCGTAATCGACCAGTCGGCCGTCGCATACATATTGTACCACCAAAATAGTTTCGCGCAGGTAAAACCCGGGCGCGCCCGACGACACGTTTCCCATAGCTTTTCCCCGCGAATCAAATGATTCGACTGCTTCCAAAAATGATGTTCCGCCAACTCACGGTCATACCAGCCGTTGGCAACCGCCCCATGGCCCGACGGGGCCAATCCCGTGAGATAGGTGCTCTGCGCCGTGCAGGTCACCGCCGGTAAAACCGGGCAGACGCGCAACAAGCCACCTTGCCGGGCCGCCGCCGACAGTCGCGGCGACGCCGCACCCAGCAAACGCGACGTAAGACCGACGACGTTCAGAATCGCCGTGCGCTCAACCATAGCGCACCCGCAATTCGTCAAACGCCGCCTTCACCACCGGTCCCGCCATCTCGTGCAAATCGAGACGGTCCCCCGGCGCGCGAATCATCGGTATCGTGAGCCGCCCACCAAGATGCTCACGAAACTCCTCCAACCCATCCAACATGTCCTGCCGCCCACTCGGCCCACGGATCTCCTTGATCGGGGCGAAGAGCTCAAAGCCGAGCCCTTGGATCACCCCCAAAATTCGCTCCGCTATCGATTCAGGCAATAGCCCGATCCGCCGCGCATAAATCAAATCAATCGCCATCCCCACCGCCACCGCCTCGCCGTGCGAAACTCGAAACTCCGACAACTGCTCCAGCTTGTGCGCCGCCCAATGCCCAAAATCGAGCGGTCGGGCCGATCCGCGCTCAAAAGGATCCCCCGCCGTCGCAATATGTTCCACGTGCTGCCGCGCACTCTCGCGAATCACCGCCTCAAAGGGCTCCCGCTCAAATCTCGCCAACGCGGGCACTCTCGCCGCGATAAATTCAAAAAACGCCGCATCCCGAATCAGCGCCACCTTCACCGCCTCAATCAACCCAGCCCGCCGGTCACGCACCGGTAAACTATGCAAAAACGTCGCATCGTTCACGATCGCGTGCGGCACCCCAAATGAACCCAGCCAATTCTTCTTACCAAAGAAATTTACCCCGCTTTTGACCCCAACCCCGCCGTCACCCTGGCTCAGGCTCGTCGTCGGTAAGCGCACCAGCGGAATACCTCGGTGCGCCGTCGACGCAGCAAACCCCACAAGATCGAGCACCGCTCCACCACCCAGCACGATAATATAGGAGTGCCGGCACAATCCCGCCGAGTTGATCGCCGACCAAATCCCCTCCAGCTGGCCAAAATCATTTTTTACCGCCTCCCCACCACTCAACGCGATCGGCGCCACCGCCAACTCCACTTGAGCATGCCGCGCCCCAAACCACTCCGTGATCTGCCGACTGATTTCCGGAAATCCCGCCACTAAGCCCGCATCAAAAAAGACCATCGCCCGCACTCGTTCGCCCGGCTCGCGCGGCGTCAGCACTTCGGCCAGCACCGCATTACTTTGCGCAAAAACATCTCGTGTGAAAATCACGCGCAGCTCGTGTCGCAGAGCGATCGGAAAGGTCACCAAATCGGGTCGGTCAGACATGTGCAGTCGTCAGGTTGAAGCGGCCAGCCGCTGCGCCCAGCGTCCAAAAGGAATCGCCACAGCGCAAGCCATCGCGGGCCACCAGGCGCCGATCGACAGCAGCGCCACCGCATCGAGCAGAGGAATCAAGGCCAGCAAACGCCCCACCGCACGCCCCAAGCGCGCCGCCGGTGCTCCCGGCCGATACTCCCAGCGGGCAATGAGACTTAGCACCACAATGTAAATAAATAACGCCCCGACCCAGCCCAGGAACGCCGGCGTGCGCGCGTGGCCGGGCAGCGAAGCCACCGCCACCGCCAACCATACCCGGCACCCCGCCATCAACACCACCGAACCCATCCAGCGCTTATGCACCCAGTCGTAGGCCAAAATCGTGACGCCCAGCGCCAACCCCCACACCACCGCCGCACCCGCCCAGGCCAACAGAGCCAGACCCGCCAGCATCTCCATCCCAGCCATCCCCGCGGCCCGCCCCCGCGTCACCGCGCCACGCGGAATTGCCCGCTCTGGCCGATGCCGCGCATCAAAACCTGCATCGGCCACATCATTGAACGTCGCCCCGCCCGCATACACCGCACACGCCCCGATGCTCGCCAAAACCAGCGCCCCGCCCGCCGGCCAAGCCGTCACCAGTGGTGCCGATAACACCAGCGCCGCGAGTACGTTGCTTACCACCGAGGGAAAATTCCCCGCCCGCGCGAGATCTAACCACACCCGCATCGGCGCCGGGCTCTTCGCCACCCCGCTTGTCATCACGTCCTAACCTCACCCTGCCCCACCGCCATCTCCGCCGCACACGCGGCCCCATCCGCCGCCGCCGCCAGCCCGCGGCGCGCCAACTCCCCCAGCGTCCACGCGTACTCACGCACCAGCTGGTCCTCAATCGGCAGCCGCCAAGCCGCCGGCAAAACTTCCCACGTGTAGGTTTCCATCTCCACGTGACGACACGCCCCGGGGTGCGCCTGCAACCAGTCGAGCGCCCCCGTCAGATGATCCCGCGTATCACCAAAAGGGGCCCCCGGCGCCGCATGCAACGGGATATGAAAATGAACCCGCCACTCCTCGCCCGATACCACCGCCGCACAATCCGCCAACGCCTCGGGTAAATCAACATAACGCCGCTGAACTTTGCCCGCCGCCCCCACCACCACTTGGTGCAAATACGTCGGCTCCACGAAGGCGGCCAGCGCCGCCCGCCCCGCCGCATCGGGCCGCACGCGCAACGCCGAGCTCAGGTGCAGCTTACTCAGGCGCAAACCGGCCGAGGTCATTCGATCCAGCGCCGCCGCCGCCTCCTCAAACTCCACCGCAAGATGGCAACAATCGTAATTCACGCCGACATACGGCAGCAGCGACTCAACCCCGCCCTCACTCGCCCGCCACTCATTAAAAAAATCCACCGTCTCCTCGCTGGTCTCGAACAAACATAGCGGCTCCGGCTCAAGCCCCAGATGCAGGTCGCGCCCCGTCTTCTCCGCCAGCGCCGCAATCCGCCGACCACAGTCCGTCAGGTTCTTGAAAATCGCCTGCCGCCGCGCCGGTTCCGCCGCCACAAAGCCTTTGAATGACGCCGGCACGGTGCTCACACTTGCCGCCGCACCCACTGGGGCGATTTCCGCCAGCAGGGCAAATAACTGCGCGGTGTACTCCACCCGCTCCGGCGTCGACCAGTCGGGCGCATATACCTGCTCTTTTACGCGCGTGCCGTGAAAGCTGCCGTAGGGAAATCCGTTGATCGTGAAAACATAGCAATCGTGCTTCTCCAGCCAGCGCTGAAAGGCCAGCCGCACCGCCGGCTCCGACAACTCCGCAGCGGCCCTCCGCCCGAGCCTGAGCCCAATCGCATAACTACGCCCGGGCGCGACCCGCCGACGCACCGGCAACGTGTGCCGTTCGAGCGCGGCGAATGTTTCCGCCCAGTTCTCCCCGCGGTGAACGTTCGTGCAATAAGCGAGATGAATGCCGTCGTTGAGCTTCATCCCGCCGATGAGTCACCGATCTGGAACTTCGGGCACTGCGACAAAAAACGCCGCGGATTTTGATACAGCACCGCGTCGACAAATTCCGCGGAGTACCCCCGTCGACGCATCTCGAGCGCCGTCTTGGGCACCGCCAACGGATCGCTCACGCCCCAATCGCACGCGGAATTCAACCAAATCCGCTCACGACCGCAAATTTCCAACATATCAACCGCGCGCGGCGGCGAGGATTTAGAATCGGGGTAGAGCGTGATCCCCGCCCAGAAGCCGCGATCCAGCACGCGGTGAATCGTGTGTTCCTCCACATGGTCGATAATCACCCGCTCCGGCTTCACCCCGCGATGCCCACTCAATAAATCGAGAATCAGCTTCGTCCCCTTCAACTTGTCCTCCAAGTGCGGTGTATGCACAAGAATCAGCTGATCATATTTCACCGCCAGATCCACATGCTGCTCCAACACCGTCATTTCATTCCGCGTGTTCCGGTTTAGGCCGATCTCGCCAATGCCCAGAACGTTGGGGCGCTCAAGAAATTCTGGAATCATCGCCAGCACGTCCCGCGCGAGCGCCAAGTCTTCCGATTCCTTCGGATTCAAACACAGCCAAGAAAAATGCGGCAGCAAAAACTTAGCCGCCCGCGCTGGCTCATACTCCGTCAACTGCCGGTAATAATCGCGGAAGCCCGAGACAGAGCCGCGATCAAAGCCCGCCCAAAATGCCGGCTCGCACACCGCGACACACCCCGCCGTGACCATCGCCTGATAGTCATCCGTCGTCCGACTCACCATGTGCCCGTGCGGTTCGATGTAGCGCATCGTCAATTATTTCTTCCTCGTCTTAACCAGAACCGGGCGTAACCAAGCCCCGAGCGCCGCCTTCCCCGAGGAGATCGCCTCAGGTTGGCTCGTCGGATCGCTCAATTGCTCCAAGATACGGCGAGCGCGTTCTGGCCGGCCATCCACCAAAACGGCCGCGGCCTGCCGCAAGGCCTCGCAGCGAAAATCATCCGCCACCGCGTGCCGCTCCACCCGATCAAGAAAAGCCGCCACCTCAATCAATTTGGCTCGCACCGGAATAAAACCATGATCCACCAGCACTCGCACCGCGGAGGCGGACGATGGCGGCAGATGGGTTTTTTTAGAATTAGACTTGGGCACAGCAGGGGAAACGAGAAAACTAAAATTGACGAAACCGCTCGAAGGCAAACAAACATCACCGTGCTCAAAAATCAACCTGACACAATACCCCCCGCACCCGAGGAAGTCATTCTCGTGAACGCCCAAAATTGCGCCAAGGGGCGCGGCGAGAAGCAGGCCGTGCACGTTAACGGGCAGCTCCATCGCGCGTTTTCCATTTTCCTCGTCGATGCCCGCGGACAACTCTTGCTGCAGCGACGCAGTCTCGCGAAATACCATTCGGGGGGTCTGTGGGCCAACGCTTGCTGCGGCCACCCCCGGCCCGGCGAATACACCCTGACCGCCGCCCACCGGCGGCTCCACGAAGAATTGGGCGCCACCGCCACCCTCACCTGCGGATTTCAGACCCGCTACCGCACGCAGCTGCCCGACGGCTTGGTCGAAAACGAATTCGTCTATGTCTACTTTGGCCCAACCCCGGCAACATTCACACCCAACCCTGCGGAAGTTTCCGAGGTCACCTCGATGACCCTTGCCGACTTGCGGGCGGATCTCCGGCACCGACCTCAAGGCTACGCGTATTGGCTCCGCCACTACCTAAAAAACCACGCGGCCGAAGTCAAAGAGATCGTCGCCTCGCTGGTACGCTCCGGCCGGTAGGCCGGCCGTGATGCATTCTCCGTCGCGCCCAGTCCGCGCGTCTTGGCGATCCGCCCGCAGCGGCGCACCCTCCGGCGGACCCTCCCGCCTCACGCAAAACGACCGAGGGCCCTCGGCGGCCGGCCCCAGCCCGTGGCCTCCGCCGCTCGCTTACGCCGAGTCCGCCGGTGCCGCCATGTAGGGCTCTTCACGCAATTGCGCCGCTCGCTTGCCCGCCAATAATTGCCACCAGACGCGTGCATTGGCGATCACCACCACCGTCACCAACACCAAAAATACCGCGGTGATCGCCGCATCTACCCGATTGTTAAAAAGCTGCGCCGACCACGCCTTCAGCTCCGCGCCACTCCCTCCCGCCGCGATCTTCGCTTCAAGACCCCGCGCCAACGCCAAAAATCCCACCGGCGCCGGACTGAAAATTTTCATCAACCCCGCCGTCGCCGTCACGCTGACCAACCAAGCCAAAGGCAATAGCGTCACCCACGTATAGCGCGCCCGACCCATCTTGATCAGGACCGTCGTGCCCAACGCCAGCGCCAGCACCGCCAGCAATTGATTCGCGATCCCGAAAATCGGCCAGAGCGAATTGATTCCGCCAAGCGGATCCACCACTCCCTGATAAAGAAACCACCCCCACGCGCTTACAAATAAGGCCGTCGCCAAAATCCCACCGACGCTCGAACGCGTGTCGCGGAACGGCGCGTAAACCGCTCCCAACAAATCCTGCACGATGAACCGCCCCACCCGGGTACCCGCATCAATCGTCGTCAAAATAAACAACGCCTCAAACATGATGGCAAAATGATACCACAGCGCGAGCGCCGCCTTGCTCCCCACCACGCCAGCAAACATGTACGCCATACCCACCGCAAACGTCGGGGCGCCGCCCGTCCGACCAACCATGGTCTTTTCACCGACACTATCCGCCAGCGCCTGCATCTCCATGGTCGTCACCGGAAAACCCAGCGCCGTCACCTTGGCCGTCACCACTTCCGCCGAGCCCGTCATGTTGATGGCGAAATACTGACCGGGCTCCATGGCGCAGGCGGCGATCAGCGCCATGATACCAACGCACATTTCCGTGACCATCGCTCCGTAGCCAACCACCCGAATGTGCGATTCCCGCGCGAGCAGTTTCGGGGTCGTGCCCGATGCGACCAGTGAGTGAAACCCCGAAATCGCGGCACACGCGATTGTGATGAAGCAAAACGGAAACACCGGGCCCGCAAAAACCGGACCCGTACCATCAATAAACTTCGTAACCGCGGGCATTTTTAGCGTGGGCGCAAGTACGATCACTGCCAGGCCCAGCGCCATCACCGTCCCGATTTTCATAAATGTGCTCAGATAATCCCGCGGGGCGAGCAAGAGCCACACCGGCAGGACCGAGGCGAGAAACCCATATCCCATAATCCACCACGCCAAGGTCGTGCCCTCCAGCGTCAGCATTTTCTCGAGGCTGGTCCCATGTAAGAACTGCCCCGCCCAAACCGCGGCGAGCAAAGCCAGCACGCCACCCCCGCTAATCCACGCCAATGCCTTGCCATTGTGACCCGCTCCTTTCATCGCCAAACCCATCACCAAGGCGATGGGCATCGTCGCGGCGATGGTAAAAAGGCCCCACGGGCTCTCGGCCAACGCCTTCACCACCACGAGAGCGAGGACCGCGAGTAAAATAGTCATGATCGCCACAATACTCACAAGGGCGACCGCACCTGCAAAGGGACCCACTTCATCCCGCACCATCTCACCCAAAGATTTCCCCCGACGGCGCGTCGAGCAAAACAATATCACCGAGTCATGAACCGCACCGCCCAAAGTGGCCCCCACGAGCATCCAGAGCAGGCCGGGCAGATAACCAAACTGCGCGGCCAAAACCGGTCCCACCAAGGGCCCAGGTCCCGCGATCGCCGCGAAGTGATGGCCGAAGACCACCCACTTGTTCGTCTTCACATAATCACGCCCATCACCGTGCGTTTCCGCCGGCGTCGCCCGGAGATCATCCAGCGTCAGCACCTTCGCCATCAGCCAAGCCGAATGAAACCGGTAGCTGATCGCAAAGACACACAAGGCCGCCACCACCATCCAGAGCGCGTTCACCGGCTCCCCACGCGACCACGCCAAAATGCCCACCGAGCCAGCCCCCAAGACGAGGACCGCGCCCCAGCCCACCACACGTAACCATTTATTGGATTCAGATCGGGGCAGCGTGAAAGTACTCATGGGGAAAGAATTATCCGGAAAAGTTGAGCGTCTCCGCCCCGCAGCGCAAGCGCTCGAATTAACGTTTTAAACGGGCTGGGAATTTACCTTGTAACAGACCTTTGACCCCGCGTCGCCCACCGCTTTCAAATTTCCGCCGTACTATGTCTGATTCGTCCCTCTCCGGTCCCGGTCAAACCGCCTGCTGTAGCCCAGCACGCCCCGCGGGGGCCCCCGCGCCCACCGCCACCGATGAGCCACGGGCACGCGCCTCTCCCCGTCCTGCGGAGGCCATGCGCCCCATTCCCGGAGGTGAATTCATCATGGGCACCAACGCCCCATACAGTTTCTCCGCGGACGGCGAAGGCCCCGCGCACACCGTCAGACTGCGACCTTTTTTAATGGACGCCACCTGCGTCACGAACGAGCAATTCAACGCCTTTGTTAACGCCAGCGGTTACAAAACCGAGGCCGAGCGCTTCGGCTGGAGCTTCGTCTTTAGCGGTCACCTGCCGCCCAGCGAGATCGCGAAGCCCAGCCGCCCCAAAGTGGCAGGAAGCGAGTGGTGGTGTCGCGTCGATGGAGCGACCTGGCGGCACCCCGAAGGACCCAAGACCACGATCAAACAACGCTGGGATCACCCCGCCGTCCAAATCTCCTGGCGCGATGCCGTCGCTTACGCAGAGTGGGCGGGGAAGCGTTTACCCACCGAAGCCGAGTGGGAGTTCGCAGCCCGCGGGGGCCTAACCCAAAAGCCATTTCCCTGGGGCGATGAACTCGAACCCGCCGGAAAACACGCTATGAACGTCTGGCAAGGGACGTTCCCCTCCCGCAACACGCGAGCCGATGGCCACGACGCCACCGCTCCTGCCAAGTCGTATAAAGCTAACCACTACGGGCTCTACCAAATGACCGGCAACGTCTGGGAGTGGTGCCTGGACTGGTTCGAGGCACGCTATTACGCCGCCAGCCCAGTCGAAAATCCCCAGGGGCCAAACACCGGAACGCGTCGCGTTATGCGCGGCGGGTCCTTCCTCTGCCACGCCAGCTATTGTAATCGCTACCGCACCGATGCGCGCAGCAGCAACACACCCGAAAGCAGCACCACCAATCTCGGCTTCCGCTGCGTTCGCGACTTTCCCTCCGACTCCGGCGCGCCCCTGACAACACCAAGCGCCGGCGTCGCTAAATGACGGCCGGGTCAGCCTACGATCGATGACCTCAACCGAGACGTTCGCACCCGTTTCCGCTGGTCAGCTCGGCCTGACGTGAGGCCGGCAGCGGTCGACGGCTGGTTGGCTGGCGACCTATTACGGACCGTACGTGGACACGGGTACGGCGACCACCAAAGAAATGCCCGATATCATCGAACAACCGGATTACATTTCCACGTAAGATGATTCGGGCGGCGTTAGGCGCTACCGCTACCTCGTCACCGCTTTGTCTCTCCACAACGTCTACGTGAACTTTACTTTCCCTCGAAAGCGGGAGCGCAACTTCAGCAACCTTTCATGGCGGTTCGGCGTGAACAACGTATTTGTGGCCGAGCCGCCACTCACCGACGCGGATGTCGGCTACCAGCGGGCAGCCGGCACCAATCCGCGCAGCCAAGCCCATTACGGCCAACTCTCGAAACGTTTCTGATCACCGGATTTTTACGGAGGGCGGTCGAACGAGGATTTTCGTGATCACGCTCGCGACTGGCCCTTCCGTGAGCGCGGCGATGCACACGTTGTGGGATCAAGTGCCGGGGATCGTCTGCCCCAAGCCTTTTCCCCTTCCGCGAGCGCGGCGATGCGCACGTTGGGGGATGGCTAAGCTGCGCATGGTCGAAGCCGAGACCGTGCAGAAAGGTGAGGCGCCAGTCGTGAAAATGGACGACCCCCTTCACGGCGGGCTGACCCCGCTCAGCCGTCTCGCCGAAGGCGTGGCCCCGCTTGAAACCGCCGCCCGCCACCCAATGCGAAAAACTGTCCGGGTTGTGGTCCCAGCCGCATTTTCCCGACCCGAATCGTTCAGCCACCCAGGCAGGCGGCCCATCTCGCCGCCCAATGAACGAGGGCGCGATCAAGGAGCCCGCGCAGTTGAGAACGGTGATGAGCGCGGATCGATCCGAGCCGAATCCATCGACCTCTGCTGGCGTCGGTGGCAGAGCAGGGGCTTCAGGATCGGCCGCACGCCTCACTCAAAGTACTGAGAAAACCACGGCCATCGAGACCGCCCGCCTCGGACCATGGCGACGAACCGGATGGGACGGGAGTGCTGATCATTTTACAAATAACTGCGTGACTTCGCGGGCGCTCAGGGCGCGGTTGAAGCAAGCGATCTCGTCCAAGCGGCCCTCCCAGTTGGCCTGATTATCGCTACGACCGCCAAAAAAGAACGGATCTAGCCCCGCGGGAAAATGTCCAGCGGCCTTCGTTTCAATCTCAAGCTGGCCGTTGAGGAAGACGCGCACGTCCTGACCAGCGCGGACGAGGACGACGTGCTGCCACTGCCAGCGGGGGATTTCGCTTTTCCCAGCAACCGCGCGGTTCACGTCGTCGCCGTGGAAAAAGATCAACCGGCCCGGGTGCGCGCTCTTACCACCAATGCCGAGGTGATCGCCCGAGACACTCAGGCCGTGGTCACGGTCGCGGGAAAAGAGCCACCCGCTAACATCGCGGCCATTGTTGGGCATGCCATTCCACAGCCACATCGAGACGGAGTAACGATCACCAAGGTCGCCGAGCAGCGCGCCCAAGCGGCCACCGACAAAGTGAGGTGCGCGATTCAAGACGTCCTGCGCACAGAACGCCGCTGAGCGGGGGCCCTCCAGATAATAAGTGACGCCCGCTTCGTAGACCGCGCTATGGCCGTGGCCAGTGGCGTCCGCGGCATGCGGACCGGTGAACTCGTTGAGGCGCCAGTAGGCCACGGGCTTGGCGTCGAGGATCGCGCGCACGGCGGCGCCATCAGCGAGCTTCCACGGGCGACGCGGCTGGCCACTAATTTTCTCCAACAGACTGATGGCGGCGGCGGCGATTTTCGGCTCCGCCTGAACTTCGAGTCCCGCAGAGCGCGCGGCCCACGTGTTGTAGCCACCAAGGGGATGCTGCTCCGGCGGCGGAATGTAGCCGTCGCCACCATTCGCTAGTTCGATGACCAGATTATGCCGCAGCGGACTGGCCGCTTTGATCTTCAATCCCGTGACCGCGTATGTCTCGTTCGGGGTCGTGGCGATGCCGATGTCGCCGATGCGCAGCGCCTGCACGACGATCTCCGTCTTCTGCCGTTCATGGAGAATAATTTGCTCGCGCGCGTAAACCTCCGTCGGCGTCTTCGCGAGCGGGGTGGTCATCGCCGCGACGACGCGCTGCGCCCATTCCAGCCGCTGTTTATCGGGCACGCGATAGTGCAGCGTCATCCGCCGCTCGGCCATCGCGACGTCCACATCGGCGCGATACGTGATACTGGCGTGGGCCGTCATCGCAATATCGAGCAGACCCTTCGTGTATTCGTCGATGGTGAGCTTGGGACGATCCTTCTCCGGAATTTTATAGTCCGTCCGGTAAATGTCGCCACTGCAACCGTGCGACATGATTCCGACAAAGGCGGGCCGGCCCGCCGCCGCGATGGGTGCAAGGCGCGCCTGCAAGCCCTCGGCAAACAATCCGAAGTAATCCGCGCTGATGTCCTTATCGCCGAAGTAGTGCATGGAAAAATTTCCCAACACGGCGATAGGTCGACCGTCCCGCGCTTGAAGGGAGATGATCGCAAGGTCCGGATCCTTCGGACCCGCTTCTCCGGTGACATCGTCCCAGATGCGACCAGCGTGCATATTCGCCCGGACGCTCATATTGCCAAACGGATCCTGCGCGAGGCGATCCGGTCGGCGAATCCATTGACGCGACGCGGTGAAATTTCCGGCGTCGCCCTTGGCGAAACCCACGCGCGCGGGCTCGAGATTTTTCTGCGCAGCCACGATAACCTCAACGATTTTATCCCGCAGGACCGGCACATAACCAGGATCGGCATCAGTCCCGAGGCAGCCCATCGAGGCCGGTGTGCTGTGCGCGTGCGTCGCCGAGATCAGCATATGGTCGGTCGCCATACCCGTGCGTTTAGCCGCGAGCGCCTTGGCTTCATCCAAGAGCGGCCGGCCCATCATACAACTATCCACGACGACAATCACGAGTTGCTCCTTGCCGTCGGCGAGCGCGATAGCGCGGGCATGCACTCGCGTGTTCACTTTGCCCACCGTGCGGCTGAGCATGCCGCCGTTCACGAGCACGGGCAGGGTGGGCGGCGTGACGTCCACGATAGCGGCACCCGCCTTAAACTCAGCGCGGGCGCCGAGGACCAAACCTATGAACAGCACAAGTGCAGTGAACCGTCGCAAATTTTTTTTCATAAGAGTAAAAAATAATGAAGACAAAAAAACAAAGAATCAGTTGGCCGTGAAATGGATTTTAGATGGAGAGATTTAACGAAGCATCAACCGCGATGCAGGCGACGACTCCTCTCATCGCACCGTTTTCTCCCATGCTCGGCATGCCCGATCCGGGAGCGGCAGAAACGAATCCTGAGAGTAACGATCTGAGCCTGCGCTGGGGTTTTCCGGGGCGAACATGACGGGGGTACGATGGAGCGAAGCAGGGCCCTCACCGTGGTGGTGTCAACGCGCAATGATTTTTTAATCGGGAGGACCAGACCGTGGCTGACCCAGGGATACATCGAGTAGGCTGGGGGGAAGGAGGAGGCTATTGGGGCTGAGGTAAGGGGCGCGCATGGCGAGGAGATCGGCTGGGGTGTGGTTGCGGCGGGAGCAGTGATTACTGGAGCGCGTCACGATATTCTCGGAAGATTGATTCATGATAAATGGGAGGAGCGCGCGGTATGACCGAGGAATGGGGACAGAGGAATAATGCCCCCATCCTCCGGCCTGGTTGGGGCTTGGGCTTAAACCGCCACTCTTTTTGGCAGAAAGATGG
>CAMDOF010000068.1 GCA_945903465.1 Opitutus sp. GAS368 | reverse complement strand
CTCCTCGATGGCCGCATCCCGTCGCCGGATGCGCAGGGCGAAGTTTATCGCCATCTCGTCCTCGCCGCCTGCCGTTTCTACCACGCCCTCCTGCCGAACCTCTTCGAGAAACTCGACGACGAGACCGAGCTGCTCCTGCCCGATGACCTCCTCACTGAGCACTCCGTCGTCCACGGCTTCCGCACCGAGATCAGCGACGAAGACTGCGGCGACGGGCAGCGGGCCAATGTTGAGATCCTCGGCTGGCTCTACCAGTTCTACATCTCGGAAAAAAAGGACCAGGTCATGGCCCGCAAGAGCGCCGTGCCCACCGAGGACATCCCCGCCGTCACCCAGCTCTTCACCCCGCACTGGATCGTCCGCTACCTCGTCGAAAACTCCCTCGGGCGCTTGTGGCTGCTCAATCGCCCCGGCTCCCGGCTGCGCGAGCACATGCCCTACTACATTGAAGAAGTGGCCAGTGACCAGTGGCCAGTGACCAGCGGGGAAAAAGCAGAAGTGGCCAGTGGCCAGAATCAATCTTATGCAAACCAAAACCTACAAAGACCTGATCGTGTGGCAGAAAGCCATGGACCTCGCGGAACAAACTTACAAGCTAACCAAGAGCTTTCCGAAGGAAGAACTCTACGGCCTGACCAGCCAGCTGCGGCGGGCGGTGGTGTCCGTGCCCTCGAACATCGCGGAGGGGCAAGCACGCCAATCGACAGCGGAATTCAGGAACTTCCTTTCGATAGCACAGGGATCATTGGCGGAAGTGGAGACGCAGATTCTGCTGGCCATCCGCTTCGAATATCTGAATCAGCCTCAGGCCACCCAGGCACTCAATCTGCGCGAGGAAATCTCCAAAATGCTCTCCAGTCTCCGAAACAAACTGGCCACTGGCCACTAATCACTGACCACTTAAGGATTTCTTCGCCAGAAGAAATCCGCCTGTGCGATCCCGCTGTCGGCTCCGCGCACATGCTCACCTACGCCTTCGATCTGCTTTTCCTCATCTACGAGGAGGAAGGCTACGCGCCCACCGAGATCCCCGCCCTCATTCTGCGGCACAATCTGCACGGGCTGGAGATCTGCCCCCGCGCCGCCCAGCTCGCCGAGCTGGCCCTCGTCTTCAAGGCCCGGGAAAAGCCCCGTCGCTTCTTCCAGCCCGAACACCTCGTCCGCCCCCGCATCATCGAGCTGCGCGACGTGCGTTTCGCGGAAAACGAACTGCCGGTGCAGTGGTTAGGGGCCAGTGACCAGTGGCCAGCGGGGGGAAGTGGTCAGGGATCAGTGGCCAGTGGCCAGCCAGGAAAGGTTCCTGCAAAGGAGGACATCCTGCACGATCTCCATTTGTTCACTGATGCCAAAAACTTCGGCTCCCTCCTCCAGCCCAAACTTTCCGAAGAACAACTCAACTTTCTCAAGCAGCGCGTCACTGACCACTGGCCACTAACCACTGACCACTTGTTCTCGAACGTAGTGAGAGAACACGTCCTGCGCGTCCTCGAACAAGCCGAGGCGCTCACCCAGCGGTATCACGTCGTCGTGGCCAACCCGCCGTATCTCGGAATGGCGAACGCGAACTCCATACTCAAGCGATTTGCCGACGACACTTACCCGAGAACCAAAGCTGATGCGTTCGCGATGTTCATTGAGCGTTCATCGAAGCTCACGATTCAACATGGCTATGCCGGGCTGGTAACAATGCAGTCGTGGCTATTCTTGTCCTCGTATGCTGACCTGCGCGACGACTTACTCACAAAGTCGCGGCTGATAAACGTCGTCCACATCGGACCTCGGGGTTTCGACAGTATTGCTGGCCACGTCGTCCAGACTGTTGCCTTTGTTGTGAAAGTTGGCGCTGTTTCAGGAGGGCCCACGAAGTTTCTGCGACTGGTCGATTATCCGTCCGAAGCAACAAAGGAAGCGGCTTTGTTGAAGATGATTTCATCTGGAGACGGCTTTCTCACCGCCGCCGCCGACTTGCGTAAAATAGACGGGGCTCCGATTTCATATTGGATACCAGCCAAAGCGCGACAACACTTCGAGCAACTACCCGCGTTGAAGTCGGTCAATCAGCCGAGGACGGGCATCTCAACAGGTGCCAATGAGCGCTTCATTTTGCGTTGGAGTGAAGTCAGTCATTCGGACATCGGCCTTGGTCTGGCCTCGAAATCCTCCCAGTTTCGCTACTACCCCCACAACAAGGGAGGCGATACTCGTGTTTGGTATGGGAACCAAACCGACGTTCTAAAATACTCAGCGGCGGATATTGCTGCGATGGAACGTTGCGATGGCTTTCGCCATGACAACGCGCCGTTTTATTTCAGGCCGTCGGCCTCGTGGACCAAGATAAGTTGGGTCGCTTCGCTTCCCGATACTACCCGCAAGGTTTTACGTTCAATAGCGCCAGCGTGGCGTTGTTTGAACCGGAGCTTCTTGGCTTCCTCGGGCTTCTAAACTCGAATGCTACCGAACTCTTTGTTTCTGCCGTGAGTGGGACATTAAACTTCACGCTCGGCGAGATAGCGAAGATTCCCATCTGCGACTTTCCAAATGGACTTGTGCCCGTTGTCGAAGAACTCGTCACGATTTCCCGCGCCGACTGGGACAACTTCGAGACCTCGTGGGACTTCCGCGACCAGCCGCTTTTGAGAAGTGGTCAGAGGCTAGTGAATAGTGGCCAGCAAGAATCCGGAGAGCGGCCATCACTGGCCACTGGTCACTATCCACTGTCCACTACTCTGGAACAGAGCTGGCGGAATTGGGAGACGCAGAGCACCGCCGCCATCCGCCGGATGCAGGAGCTGGAGACGGAGAACAACCGGCTCTTCATCGCCGCCTACGGCCTCGACGGCGAGTTGCAGCCCGAAGTGCCCGAGGCGCAAATCACCCTCGCCCGCGCCGAGGCCCGCAAGGACATGGCCGCCTTTCTCTCCTATGCCGTCGGCTGCATGATGGGGCGGTTTTCGCTCTCCGCTCCGGGTCTGATCCTGGCCGATGCCGGTGCGACGCTCGAAGACTACCTCCGCATCGTAGCGGCGAAAACAGTGGCCAGTGACCAGGGGCCAGTGACCAGTGAAAAGGCATCCCTGGACGCTGCTCCCCAACTGGCCACTGGCCACTGTTCACTGACCACTGAATTCCATCCCGACAGGGACGGAATTCTCCCCGTCCTGGACGGGGAATGGTTCGACGACGACATCGTGGCCCGCACCCGCGATTTTCTCCGCGCCACCTTCGGCGAAGCCACCCTGCGGGAGAACTTCCGCTTCCTCGAAGACTCCCTCGGCAAGGACCTGCGGAAGTATTTCCTGACCGACTTCTACAAAGACCACCTCCAAACCTACAAGAAGCGCCCCATCTACTGGCTGGTCCAGAGTCCCCGGAAGGGCTTCAGCGTCCTCCTCTACCTGCATCGCTACACCCGGGACACGATGAACTGAACGCAGCCCCGGCCCTCGCATCGACGCTGGCGATGTTCCAGTTGTTGGTTTCCTCGCGCTGGATTCACCACTGGCAACGGCAGCAGAAGCGCGCCGGCCCTGATCGCCGCCGGGGTAAAAAAGCGCCGCGGGTTTTATGAACGCATTTTCTCCCTGCACATCACGCTGTGGTATTTGATTTTCCAACGCCTGAGTGTTCTGCGTCGGGATATTTCCTGAAAACGGATGCCGTTTTTTTCTCAATGATGGCGGCCGTGATCCCATAATCTCCGGGCCAAGTCCTCTGTGCCCATTCCTCTGTCATACCGCGCGCTCCTCCCATTTATCATGAATCAATCTTCCGAGAATATCGTGACGCGCTCCACCCTTCCGCACAGGGGACTGTGCCGGACCACTTTCGCTGACATCCCCGGCGTTCTTGCGCGCGGTGAAGATACGGCGGGCCTTGTGAACGAACGAGGGCACGCCCGCTCAGGCTCTCAAGAAATCGCGTAACTGCTCAGATCGATTCCCGCCATCCTTTCCAAATCGCGCTCACTTTGCCCACGGCATCGTTACGTATTGGCTTCGGCGCCGCACTTGGCCTGCGCCGGCGAGGCGATTCAATCACCGACGACGAATTTCAAAGCGTACTGGGCGTGGTTATAATCGACCACGGTGGCGAGATAGTCACGCCGGGCGCGGGCAAGCTCTTCTTCGGCTTGCAAATCTTCGAGGGCGGCGCCGACGCCGGCCTCGCGTCGTTGGCGGGAAAGCTTCGTGGTCTGATCGGACGACTCGAGGGTCTTCCGGGCAAGTTCGATTTGAGCGGTGAGCGAGCGGAGGCGTGTGTGCTGTTCGACGACTTGGCGCCGGATCAGGTCTCGGATCTTTTCTTGTTCGAGCCCGATTTGTTTTTCGCGGGAGGCGGTTTCGCGTTGGCGATTGTGATCGAAAAGGCCGCCCGGCCCGATGCGCCAGCTGACACCGAAGCTATAGTCGTTACTGACGTCGAAGTCGCGGCGCAAAGAACTGGAGCCGGCGCCGCCGCCGAGGCCGCCGAGGGCGATTTGGGCGCCGACGGTGGGGATAAGCGGGGCTTGCGTGGCCGCGCGGCGATGGGTGCGGGCGATTTCGAGGCGGATAGCGGCTTCGTCGAGCTCGGGTCGCCGGGCGAGGGCGCGGGCGATCAAGGTGGCCAGATCATCGGTGCGCTCGGTGAGGGCGATGGGCGCGAGGTCGGCGTCAACGGGGGCTAGTTCGATGGTGGGATCGAGGCGGAGGATCTCGGAGAGACGGGCCGCGGCCACGCGCTGCTCGGTCTGGGCGCGCAGGAGGGTGAGTTCGGCGCGCTCGCGGGCCGCGCGGAGGCGGGTGGCATCGCCCTTAAACGTGAGACCGGCGGTGGAGGTGGCGGCGGTTTGATCGGCGTGGCGCGCGGCGATCCGCGCGGCTTCCTCAGCGGCGATGACGCCCGCGCGGGCGCGGCTGAGATCGAAATAGCCAGTAGCGGCGCGAAACGCGCTTTCGCGTTGGCGGCCGGCGACGGCGATCTCGCTTGAGCGGACGAGTTGTTGGGCGACGAGGGATTGAAAGTAGGTTTCGCCAAGATCAAGTTGGGAATTTAAGGCGAAGCCGAGCGCGAGCGATTGTTTGTCGGCGTCGAGGATCGGTCCATTGACGGCTTGGCTATTGCCCGCGTGGCGCCGCAGCGCGAGTGTGGGTGTTATCCAAGGGAAGAAGCGGGTGCGGGCCGAGTCGTGGGCGGCTTGGGCTTCGGCGACCTTTTCGCGAGCGAGGTCAACGTCGAGGTTACTGGCACCGACGAGACGGAGGGCGGTCGGTAGATCGATATTTCCTCCGGTGGGGGCGGCTTGGTCGGCGGCGCGGAGCGATGTCGCGACGGCGATCACGAGGGTAAGGCGGCCGATCCACGAGGGCGGACGGAACCGGTGACGGGCGGTTGGCCAGGCGCCCGGATTGGGCGCGGGATGGGTTGGGCGCATCGCGGCCAGAAGTGCGGTCAACATTATTTAGTCTCCGTTATCTTGACCGCTTGACCTGAAACCAGGGCCGTCTTGCCAGGGAGAATGACCTTGGCGTTCTCCGCGATGCCCTCGAGGATCTCCACGTTGGTTCCGTCGTTAAAACCATATTTGACGGGAATTCTGGTCGCCTTGCCATCGGTGACCGTAAAAAGGAAACCGGCGTTTTTTTCTTTAACTAAAGCGGCGGCGGGGATGAGGAGGGTGGCGGTGTGCAATTCTACGCCGACCTTAATGATGGCATACATGCCTGGTCGGAGCGTGAGATCGGCGTTAGGGAGGTCGGCCTCGATGCTGAGGGATCGGGTGGCTTCGTCGAGGGCGCCAGAGGTTCGGCTGACTTTGCATCGAAAAGTGCGCGCTGGTAGTGACTCGGTGGTGAGAATGACGGGTTGGCCCGATTGGATCCGGGAGGCTTCGATTTCAGGGACGGCGGCGACGGCCCGCACCGTGGAGTAATCCATCAGCCTGACGATGGCGGCAGCGGTAGGATTGCTCCCGGCAGTGGCGGCCGGGACAAAGGCACCGATGTCGAGATAGCGGGCGGTGACGACGCTGTCGAAAGGCGCGACGATTCGACGGTAGCGGAGGAGCGTTTCATTTTGAGCCAAGGAGGCCTGGGCGATGGCGAGACGGGCCTCGGATGCGTCGGTGACTTGGGTAGTGATGAGATCGGGCGCTTGGGAGCGGGCGGCTTTGACGCGATCGGCTTCGGAGGAGGCGATGCGGACTTCAGCGAGGTGGCGGGCCTGTTCAGCGATCAGCTCAGGCATTTCGATTTCGGCGAGGAGTTGGCCGGCTTTGACGGTATCTCCCTTATCGACGGAGATTGATTTGAGGTAGCCGCCGACTTTGGCGTGGAGGGTGACCTGCTGGTTGGCGCGTACGGTGCCGGGCAGGGTGATGAAGCGATGGATATCGCCCCTTCGAGGTGAGGTGACGGCGACCTCGACCGGCGTCTGGGCCGTTACCGAAGAGGCGATTAAAGTGGCGCTGAGCGCAAGAAAGCGAAGGGAGGGCATGGCGGAAATCAAAACCAACTCAAGTGTGGCGGGGTTGCGAGTAGTGGGGGCTGTCGGAATCATTCGGGTCGAGGGAGGGCGAGCGAACGCGCTGGCTGGTGAGAATGGCGAAGAAGCTTGGGATGACGAAGAGGGTGGCAAGGGTGGCCAAGACAAGGCCACCGATGACGGCGCGGCCGAGCGGAGCGGTTTGGTCGCCACTCTCGCCGAGGCCCAAGGCGAGGGGGAGCATGCCGGCGATCATGGCGCAGCTGGTCATGAGGATCGGGCGGAGGCGGCTACGACCGCCCTCGACGGCGGCGGCGATCGGATCGGCGCAAGCGAGGCGGGATTTCTCGGCAAAGGTAACGAGCAGGATCGCATTGGCGACGGCGACGCCCACGGCCATGATGGCACCCATGGCGGATTGGATGTTGAGAGTGGTTCCGGTGAGATCGAGCGTCACGACGACGCCGGCGAGGACGGCGGGAATGGTGGCGATGACGGCAAAGGCGAGTCGGAGTGATTGGAAGTTCGCGGCGAGCATCAAAAAGATCACGATAATCGCGATGACGAGACCGGAGCGGAAACCGTCGAGAAGTTGATTGAGGGGAACAACCTGTCCGCGGAGATCGAGCTTGGTTTTGGCCTCAGGGGGAGCGCCGGCGGCGGCAATGGCGAGGCGGATTGCCTTGGTGGCGGTGCCGAGATCGGAGCCGTGAATATTGGCGGTGATGCTGACAACCCGAGCGAGATTATAGCGCTCGTACGTGCCCACCGTCGTCCCCTGCGTAAGGCTGGCGATATTACGCAGAGGCACCGTCTGCCCGGTGTTGGAACTTACCGGGATATTTTGCAAATCCTCGAGCGAGGATGTTTTCGCCTCGGGGATTTGGACTTGGAGGTTGTAGCTAATACCGGTGGCGGGGTCGGCCCAGAAGTTGGCAACGGTAAACCGGCTGGACGTTGTGGCGGCGACGAGGGAGCGGGTCACGTCGCTCATTTGGACGCCGAGGAGACCGGCGCGCTCGCGGTCGACAGTGACGGCGACGCTGGGGTAATCGAGAGTCTGGGCGATTTGGATATCGCGCAGGAAAGGCACGGTTTTGAGCTGGTCGACGATTTTATCGGCGTAGGCCTTGCTGACGGGGAGGGCGGAGCCGCTAATGGCGATCTCGATGGGGGTGGGGGAGCCAAAGCTCATGACGCGGGCGACGATATCTTGGGGTTCAAAGGAGAAGCGTACGTCGGGTAAGTCGCGGGAAAAGGCGCCCCGCAGTTTTTCTTTGAATTCCTCGATTTTAATTCCCGTGCCGGCTTTGAGTTGGACGGCGAGCCAGCCCTCCTCGGGGCCCCCGTTCCAAAGATGCACGAGATTGACGGGGAAGCTGGAGTTGTGGACGCCGACCATGCCGATGGACATCTCGATCTTGTCGGCACCGCCGGCTTCGCGCTCGATAATCTTGAGCACTTTGGCGGAGATGGCCTCGGTGAGGGCGACTTGCGTGCCGCTGGCGGCGCGGAGCCTCACGGCAAATTGGCCGTTGTCGGTCTTGGGAAAAATTTCGGTACCGAGGCGACTGCCGATGGTCCAGATGACGCTGCTGCAAACGGCGAGGTAGATGATGGCGAGAGGCCAGCGGGCGCGCACGACCGTGCGGAGTAAGCCCGCGTAAGCGCTCTGAGTTGCCGAGAAGAAAGCGCTGGCGGGGACTTCGCCGGGATGAGGGCGCAAAAGCCACACGGACAGGATGGGGACCAAGGTGCTCGATAACAGGTAGGAAGCGATCATGGAGAACCCGACGGCGAGGGCCATGGGAACGAAAAGGGCTTTGGCGGCGCCGACCATAAAGAAGGCCGGAATGAAGATACTCAGGATACACAACATCGCGAGAAGTCGGGGCAGAGCGGTTTCCTGAGTACCATCGAGAGCGGCGCGGGCGAGAGTCGCTCCGCGGGCGAGGTGCGTATGGATATTTTCGACGGCGACCGTGGCCTCGTCGACCAAGATGCCGATGGCGAGGGCGAGCCCGCCGAGGGTCATCAAGTGGATGGACTGCCCAGTGATCCAGAGTGCGAAAACAGCGGCGAGCAGGGAGAGCGGAATATTGATGATAACGATGAAAGCGCTGCGCCAATCGCGGAGAAATAGCAAAACCATGAGGCCGGTGAGGAGGGCTCCGAGCCCGCCCTCTTTTAGGACATCTTTAATCGATCGATTGACGACGGGAGATTGGTCGAAGACGTAGTTCACCTTGATATCATCAGGCAAAATCTTCTGAAACTCGGGGATATTTTTCTTAACGAGATCAACGACTGCCAAAGTCGACGCATCGCTGCGCTTGGTGACGGGAAGATAGACGGTGCGCCGGCCGTTCGCGAGGGCATAGGAGGTGGTGACATCGGCGCCGTCCTCGATGGTCGCGACGTCGCGCACGAATACGGCGCCCTGCTCGGTTTTGCGCAAGGGGACGGCCTCGAGATCCTTGATGTTGGTCACGATCGCGTTCATCGCGATGATCGGGTACTTGTCGCCGAGGTTCATATTCCCCGACGGGCTGATCGTGTTGGCCTCGGCGAGAGATTTGACGATGTCGTCGGGGGATAGCCCGTAGGCGCGCATGCGGTCGGGGTTGACGTTGACGATGATACCGCGGGAACTGCCACCGAAAGGAGGAGGTGCGGAGACGCCGGGCAGCGTGGCGAAGGCGGGGCGGACGCGGTTAAGCGCTTGGTCCTGCATTTCGCCGAGAGTGCGATTGGGGTTATCGGAAGAGAAAACGAGGTAGCCGACGGCGACACTGCCGGCGTCGAAACGCATGACGAAAGGAGCGGCGGTACCCGCTGGCATGAAGGCGCGGGAGCGGTTGACCATACCGATGGTTTCGGACATGGCCTGAGACATATCGGTACCCGGATGAAATTGGAGTTTCATGATCGAAGCCCCCTGAATTGACTTCGATTCGACGTGTTCGATTCCGGTGATGTAGAGGAAGTGGTATTCGTATCGGTAGGTGAGGTAGCCCTCCATTTGGGCCGGATCCATGCCGCCGTACGGTTGAGCGACGTAAATGGTGGGTATGCCGAGAGGCGGAAAGATATCGCGCGCCATGCGCTGGATCGCGAGCCACGAGGAGAGCGCCACCGCGATGACGAGAACGACGATCGTCAGCGGACGACGGAGAGCGAGTTGCAGTAAATTCATGCCAAGGGTGGTAACGCTGTAATCTAAAAAAGTGACAAGACAACGTCTCGCGCATATGCACAAGGTGTTTTCGCGAATCCGCCTCGGCCCCGGCCCCGGCCTCGACCTCGACCTCGATCTCGGCCTCGACCTCGACCTCGACCTCGGCCCCGGCCTCGACTGATGACGCGTGAACGGGGGGGCGTTTGCGGGTCGAAGCAAGAAATCGATGTGGGCAAAGGAGAGAACTATTTTTAAGAAGAAGACCGCGCGCTCTCCTCAAGGCTGATAAAATCTCCTCGGTGCCGTGCTGGCGTCGTCGCTCCTTGATTACGCAAGGCTCGGGTCGGCCGGTGCGCGCGCGTTGGCAGCGGATTTACGGTCAGGGGACCGCATGCTCACGGGAACCGCGTAGGTCGGTGCCTCGCCGCGATTCATCTGCCTACCGGGGCGACGGGTCCGCTGATGCCGTGGTTTTCCAGGGCGAAACACGCGTTGGTCAAGCCAGTCCGGGGTCCAGATCCGCGAGAAGGCAACGTCGGAGCGTTTGACCCGGCGCCCGATCGCATCGAATTTGGCGTGATGATACCGACCTCTTTATCTCAGAATTCTTTACGCGCGTACGCGCTGCTCGCGCTCATTTTTTGGGCGCTCGTCATGCAGCTTTCGGCGCAGGGTAGCGGGACGATCGAAGGGCGGGTTACGAATCCGACGACCGGCGGCGTGCTCGAAAATGCGCGCATCGCCGTCGTGGGAACTCCGCACGAAGCGCTGAGCGATTCGGGTGGTTTTTACCGGGTTGACGCCGTGCCGGCGGGAACGGTGCAGGTGCGCGTGTTCTTCACGGGTTTCCCGCCAGTGAGCGCTGCGGTGGTGGTGACGCTGGGGCAAACCGCCCGGCAGGATTTTCAGTTGTCACTTGCTGGGAGCAAATTCGGGGCGCTGGGGACGGATGGCGGGATGGTGAAACTCGAACAATTTGTGGTCGCGACCTCGCGTGAAATGAGCGGGGCGGCCCTCGCGATCAACGAGCAGAGGTTTGCTTCGAACATGAAAAATGTCGTCGCAACGGATGAGTTCGGCGACATCGCGGAAGGCAATGTCGCGGAGTTTTTGAAGTTTATGCCTGGCGTGAATATCGACTACGCCGGCGGCAACGCTCGCGATATTTCGCTGAATGGAGTGCCGGCGACCAACGTCCCCGTCACGCTGGACGGGTTCGGCCTCGCGAGTGCGGTGGGGGGAGGAGCGGGCGGTACCTCCCGCGGGGTCGCCCTCGATCAAGTTTCCATCAATAACCTCTCGCGGATCGAGGTCTCATTTTCGCCGACACCAGACTCGCAGGGCAGCGCGCTCGCCGGTTCCGTCAACCTAGTTCCACGCAGCTCGTTCGAGCGCACCCGGCCTTCCGGAAACTTTAGTGCCTATTTCATGCTTCGTGACGACATCAAGCAATGGGGTGCAACGCCGGCCCCGCGTCATCCCACGCGCAAAATTCACCCCGGATTTGACCTCGCCTACATTGCGCCCGTGAACCAGCGCTTTGGCTTCACGCTCTCCGCGGGCATGAACCGGCAGTACTCCGGTGAGCCGCAGATCCAAAACCTTTGGCGTGGCACCCAGAATCCGACCAACGGCACGACGTTTCCGCACACAACTTTTGATCAACCCTATCTCACTTCGACCATCATCCGTAACAGCGGTAAGGATACGAACCGCTCGTCATTCGGCGTGACCGTGGATTACAAATTCACGTCGAAGGATCGGGTCGCTTTGGCTCTGCAGTACTCGACCTTTAACGTGCACATCAACCACAACGAGCTCACCTTTGATGTCGGGCGGGTGAACCCCGGCGATTTCGGTCTGACCGCCACGCGCGGCGCCGCCGGCCAAGGCTCCCTGCAGCTTGTGACCACTGGGAATGACCGCCAGAATTGGACCTTGATGCCCTCCCTGGTTTGGCGCCACGAAGGGCCACTTTGGAAAACGGACGCCGGCTTCGCTTTTTCGCGCGCGAGCAATCGGAACCGCAATGTCGAGTCAGGATACTTTGACACGACGACCGCGCGTCGGACCGGCGTCACGGTTTCGTTTGCAGATATTTTTTATCTCCGGCCAGGTGCGATCACGGTCACGGATCCAGCCGGGGCGCCGGTTGATCCGTATTCGCTGAAAAACTACGTGGTCACTGCGACCACTGGAAATGCGCGCAGCACCGATGACTACAAGCGCACGCTTTACGGCAATGTGCGTCGTGATTTTTTTGGTTGGGTGCCGTGGTCGCTCCGCGCGGGCGTCGATTTTCGCCAAGCAGAGCGGGACCAGCGCTTCTCCGTGCCGGCTTACACCTACGTCGGTCGCGACGGAGTGGCGAGTACGACGCTTTCGGCGACGAGTGATGATCTCGCGCTGCCGTTTCTCGATCCGAGCTTCTCCGACCGCCAGCCGCACTACGGCTTCCCCAAATTTCAAGGTGTGAGCAGCGAACTCATTTATAACCAATACGCCGCCAATCCGGCGTATTTCACCACGAATCAGAATACGACTTATCGTAACCAAGTAACGAACTCGAAGTTCGCCGAGGAGCTGGTGTCTTCCGCGTACCTGCGCGGTGATTTAAGTTTGTTCGCTAATCGTCTCAAGCTGGTGACCGGGCTCCGCGCTGAGCAGACCAACGTAAAGGCGGAGGGGCCCCTGACGGATCCGACGCGGAACGTCCAGCGAGATGCCCAGGGCAAACCTCTGCTTGGTGCCAACGGCCGCCCCCTCGCGATCTTGCCGGTGACGGACGCCTTGGGGGTTTCCAAGCTCACTTTCCTTGATCGGTCGGCCCACGCGGAAAAAGAGTATCTGCGCGTTTTCCCCAGCGTTAATGCGAGCTATAATCTGCGGGAAGATCTGATCGCGCGGGCGGCGTGGTACCCGTCGATCGGCCGGCCGGATTTTAATCAATATGCGGGAGGCGTCACGCTGCCGGATCCAGAAAATCCGACTCCTAACGACCAGATTTCACTCAGTAATGTGAGCATCAAACCGTGGAGCGCGCGGACGTTTAACGTGCGTTTGGAATATTATTTAGCGGGTGTTGGGCAGCTCTCGGTCGGCGCATTTCGGCGGGATTTTGAAAACTTCTTCGGCAACACGACGTTGCCCGCCACCCCTGAGTTTCTCGAACTCTACAGCCTCGATCCCAACGTGTACGGACGTTACCCGGTGGTGACCCAATACAACGTCGAAAGTTCGGTCCGCATGGAGGGGCTCAACTTGGGCTACAAACAGGCGCTGACGTTCCTGCCGATCTGGGCCCGCGGGGTCACCGTGTTCGTCAACGGAGCCTCCCAGCGGATGGTGGGGCCGCAGAGTTCGGGCAATTTCCCCGGTTTCATTCCGCGGACGGCGAGCTGGGGGTTCAGTCTAAATCGCGAGCGTTACAGCCTTCGTGCGAATTGGAACTACCGCAGCCTTCAGCGCCGTGGCGCGATTGCCGCAGGCAGCAGTATCGAGCCAGGTACCTTTACGTGGTGGTCGAAGCGTCTCTATCTCGATTTAAACGCTGAATTTCTGCTCATGCGCCGTCTTTCGCTTTTCGCCAGTATTCGGAATATGGGTGATGCCCCCGATGACGTAAAAGTATTCGGTCCGAGCACGCCCGCGATCGCCCGGTTCCGGACGCGGGTCGAATATGGTTCGCTGTGGAATTTTGGGCTGAAGGGGACGTTTTAAAGGCGTGGCAGAAGGGGCGGGCGGGTCAGCCTGCGGTTCGATCCGGACGGCCAGGCTGGGCAGCGGTGCCATTACCTCCACCGCAAGCTCGTGCGGACCAAGATACCCTCGTTTGAGCAGGTGTCAGAAAGGCCCCGTTGCAGCGTGCGCGGGGTGTTCTCCCCGAAGTTGCGACCGGCCTAGGATGATCGCGGGGCGACGCCGGAACCAGCCGACGGTTTAAACGAGACCGCCGCCGCCGGAAAAAGTATCGGGAGTATTTGGCCTGGCTGACTGAGGACGATCCGCCGGAAAACGCCGAAGTTTGCGGGGATGGCCCCTCGGTTGGTTCAGAGGCGAGGCCAGCCTGAAGTCGGGAGTTGTCCGGCGAACACGCCGAAGCCGCCAGCCACAGACGGAGACTGGTCCGCGCAAGGCGAGCGGCGCAGTCGGCGGTCTGGCGGAACGGCGAGTCCCTGAATTCGCGGTTCGGCCGAGTCGCGCGCGAGGCGCTGTCCAAGGCCAAGGTCTCCGGCGCGGCGAAGCCGTGCGCCCAGGCCTCGTCGTGGTTGATGGAAGGGGCAAACGAGCCGGCGCCTTCGAAGACCGCCCCGTTAAATTTTTATTCAAATTTTGGGTAAAAATCCGCGGGGAGGTTGGCTGGCTGGAGGTGCCGCCGTGGTGATGAGAAGTTGGCCGGGGTTGGCCGAGGTGCGTTGGGTGGTGCCGGTCAACCTGCCAGCGCCAGCGACGCAGACCTGGGGTCAGCGCCGGAGTCTTTTAGACGATGAGGGTTCGGCTGAGTTTTTGCCAAGTATCGGCAAAAATTTTCCGCGGCGTCTGGGATGACGTGCTCCTGAACGACGGCCATTGACCGAAGGTGGGCGGCGCCCCGCGGTGAGGGTATCTTCTGAGCGAGCGTCGCCTAACGATCGATGGGAGCGATCTTGGGGTGGATTTCTCCGCGTTATTTTTGACGTGAAAAGGGATTGGGTAAGGCGCCGGTTTTTCAGCGGGTGGCTGCGAGTGCTTGAGCCGAGCGGCGTTGAGCGGCGAAGCGGCGCGCCATCTCGTCGGCGATCACGCCAATCAGAATGACCGCGCCGATGATCGCGAACTCGACGTTATTGTGGGTTGTGACGAGTGTGATCATGTTGCGGAGAACCTGCATGAGGGTGGCTCCGATGATAATGCCGAGCACGCCACCCTCGCCGCCGCGAAGACTGCAGCCCCCCAGAACCGCCGCGGCAATTGCGTATAACTCGTAAAAATTCCCGAAGTCGACCGGCTGGGCAGAATTGACATCCAAGACAAAAAGGAGGCCGCCTAATCCTGCCAAGGTGGAGCTGAGAACGTAGGCGAGAATTGTCATCCGATCAGTCTGGATACCACTGTAGTGGGCGGCTTGGGGGCTTCGGCCGAGGGCTCGGAGATAGCGGCCATAAATGGTTCGGTTTAGGAAGAATCCGGCGAGAACCGCGAGACCGATGAGGAAGAAGACGGGTGCGGGGAGTTCGAAGCCGGGCAGGAGAGGCATTTTCCCGGTGGCGAGGGAGCGCAGCTCGCTGAATCCGGTGCCGAAGCCGACGGTTTGGTCTTGGGTGAAGCCGCGGGCTACGCCGCGGTAAAGCAGCAAGCCGCAGAGAGTGACGATGAATGGCTGAAGACGGAGCTTGGTGATGAGCAGCCCGTGCATGAGACCGATGCCGGCAGCGAGGGCGGTTACGAAAAGGAGAGCGAGCGGGAGTGGCCAGTGGTGAACCGTGAGAAGCCAAGGCAGGGCGCAGCCGACCAAGCAGACGACTGAGCCGATCGAAAGATCAATGCCGCCGGCGATGATGACAAAGGAGACGCCGATGCTCAGAATACCAAATAGCGCGGAGCGTCGCAGGAGGTTTTCCAGGTTGTAGCTGGTGAGAAAACGATCGCTGAGCAGAGCGGTGATCCCGCAGACGACGACCAATAGACCGAGGATGCCGAGGATCTTTTTCATGAGAATGAGCCGGGAGAGGTGGGCGCAGGGGCCGGAGTGTTGGTGGCAAGGGCCATGATGGCCGGCTCGCTGAGGTGAGCACGATCAAGCTCACCGGTGATTTGCCCCTCGTGCATGACAAGCACGCGATCGGCCATGCCTAAAATTTCGGGCAGCTCGCTGGAGGCGAATAAAATCGCGACGCCTTGGCTGGTCAGCTCGTCCATCAACCGGTAGATCTCCTGCTTCGCGCCGATATCGACGCCCCGCGTGGGTTCATCGAGTAACAGGACGCGCGGCCGGAGGGCCAGCCACTTTCCTAAAACGACTTTCTGCTGATTTCCTCCGGACAAGAATTGCACGGGTTGATGGCTGCTGGGCGTTTTGATCCTCAGCGTGGTGACCATCTCATCGCAGAGCGTTTTTTCTTCGGATGATTTGAGTAAGCCAGGAAATTTCTGGAGGACGAGGCGGCCGAGGCCGAGGTTTTCTGCGACGCTCATTTCCAAGAGCAAACCGTGATTTTTACGATCTTCAGGTACGAGCGCGAGGCCCGCGGCAATCGCTTGGGTTGGCGTGGTGGGGAGGAAGGCGTCCCCGCCGACCTGCATCTGCCCGCTGATGGCGGGGACGAGTCCAAAAATGGTTTCGAGGAGCTCGGTGCGGCCCGCGCCGACCAAACCCGCGAGCGCGACTTGCTCACCGGCGTGGAGTCGAAAGGTCACGGCGTGGTGAGGATGGGCGGCCGTGCGCAGCGCCGTGACTTCGAGGGCGACGGGCCCGCGGGGCTGTCGTTTATGCGGGTAGAACTCGGCCAGATCGCGCCCGACCATGAGTCTTACCATCGAGGCATGGGTGATCTGGTCGCCCGTGAGGGTGCCGGCATTTTCGCCATCGCGGAGGACGACAACTCGATCCGCGAGAGCGGCGACCTCACTCAAACGGTGCGAAATATAAAGAATGCTCACGCCTTGGTGGCGAAGGTCTCGAATTAAACGCAGGAGTGCTTGGGATTCGTGGGCAGCCAAGCTCGAAGTGGGCTCGTCCATGATCAGCACGCGGGCCTTGAGCGAAAGCGCTTTGGCGATCTCGACCAGCTGGCGTTGGCCGATGGATAGATTCGCCAGAGGTGTTGCTGGATCGACCTTCAGGCCGACTTGTTCTAAAAAGCGGCGTGATTCCGTGGAAATTTTGGCCGAATCAATCACGCCCCAGCGGTTGGGTTCGCGTCCGAGAAAAATATTGGCGCCCACCTCGAGGGTCTCGGCCAAGTTAAGCTCCTGGTGGATGAGGGCGATGCCGAGCGCCATGGCTGCCGGCACGGAGTCAAGTGACCGGACGTGGCCATCGATGATGACTTCGCCGCGATCGGGCGTTTGCCCGCCAGCGAGAATTTTCATCAAAGTGCTTTTCCCGGCGCCGTTTTCCCCGATGACGGCGAGGATCTCGCCGCGCCCGAGCGCGAGACTCACACCCTTGAGCGCGCGCACGCCCGGGAAATTTTTAACCAAATGACGGGCCTCGAGAAGCGGAGCGCTCATGCCGAAGGGAGCGATGGCCCCGGCCTTACTTGGGCGGGGTGAGCTTGGCCTTCAAATCGGCCGCAAACTCGGCGACGTTGCCCTGGCGGATCGCGCGCGCGGGGATGTCGATGAACTTGCTGCTGGGCGCGTTGGTGGTGTTGCCGGACAAAAGAGCGTTGAGCAGTTCCACTGATTTATAGCCGTACATATACGGATTTTGCACGATGGTGCCATGCACGGTCCCCTTGGCGATACCCTCAAGCGTCGCGTCGTCTTCGTCAAAAGCCACGACCTTTACTTTCCCAAGTTTTTTAGCCTGAGCGAGAGCCTCGAGCATGAGGGGCGGGTTGTAAGCGAAAAGCCCCACCATGCAGCTCAGATCGGGAAACTTGGCGAGGGCGTCCTCGGCGTTGGCCTTGCCTTTGGCGCGGTCGAATTGATCCGTGAGCGTGCCGACAATTTTGAATCCGTTGGCCTCCAAGACGGCGGCAGGCGGGTCGAAGCGATCACTATTTTCGGAACGGCCGAGAATGGCATCGATGACACCCTGCCGGCGCCGCTTAGCGTTATCCTGTTCGAGACGGCCGATGAATATCATGATGGTGCCGCCCTTGGGCAGGGCCTCCTTGACGAGTTCGCCGCACATCCGGCCCGCTTTATAATTATCCATGCCGATATAAAATAACCGATCACTCTGAGGAGCGTCCGAGTCGGCGGTGATCAGTTTAACGCGCTGGGCGGCGATGTTGAGCAAGGCGGTCTGATTGACGGGATCGATGGGGCTGACGGCAATGCCCTGAATCCCGCGGGTGAGCAGATCTTCCAGAATCCGTTTTTGATCGCTGATACCCTCGACGGGCATGAGGGTTTGCGCATCAACCTTAAGGTCCTGACCGGCGGCTTTGACGCCCGCGGCGGCGATGGTCCAGAACGACGCGACCCCGTTGGTGACGAATGCGATTTTTTTAGTTTGGCCGTTAGTGGCGGCGGTGTTGGCGGCGGCGGTGCCGGCGGCGGAAGGGTTTTTGCTGCAACCGGCGAAAAGGAGGGCGAGGAGCGGGATGACGACGAGTTGAGCGAGGGAGGATGATTTCATGGGGAGTGGTGACATCAGGGTTTAGTGAGTGGTCATACCGCCATTGATATGGATATTTTGAGCGGTGATAAAGGAGGCGGCGTCGCTGGCGAGGAAAACAGCGGCCCCGGTGAGGTCGTGGGGCACGCCCCAACGGTTCATCGGGATGAGTTGCCGATAACCGGCCTTAAGTTCAGGCGGATCGTTTTCGTGACGTTCGACGGGAATCCATCCAGGGGAGATCATATTCACGGTGATTCCCCATGGGGCGACCTCGGAGGCAAGACTGCGGTTGAAGCCATTTTGCCCGGCCTTGGCGGCGACGTAGGCGGTAAAAGGGGAGACGCCGCGCGCAACGACTTCGGAGCCGATGTTGATGATTCGGCCCCAGCGCTGGGCCTTCATATGCGGCAGGCAGGCGCGGCTGAGCAGGAACGGACTTTTGATGAAAAAATCCAGCATCTGCTGATAAAACGCCCAGTCGTAATCCTCGATGGTTTTTTGGGGTTGGGCGGGGGTGGCGTTCAAGACTAAGATGTCAATGGGACCGAGCTGACCGGCGATTTCGGCGGTCATGCGCGTCACGGCCGTTTCGTCGGTCACATCGCCGCGCACGAGTTGCGCCGAAACGCCCGCGGCCTGCAGTGCTGAAAAAACGCCCTCGGCGCGCGCAACGTTGTTCTGGTAATTCAAGGCGACCTTGGCCCCGGCTTGACCGAGTCCAAAGGCAATGGCGCGACCCAGGCCGGTCGTGCTACCGGTCACCAAGGCGACGCGGCCGGCGAGGGAAAAAGAAGCTGGCTTCATCGGATTATTTTTTTGGGTGTGGAGAAAGTTGGTCAGCGGAGAGGTGCGCGCCCTGCGTGCTGGAAAAAAGCACCCGGCGGAAAGCGCGCTGACCACGTGGGCGCCAGTGACTCGCTGGTCCCGTCTGGGCGGGCAGGAGCGTCACCGTCATTATTTCGCGCGAACCGAAGGCACGACGTCCACGGCGACGGTCGAGTTGCCGAAGCGCTCAAAGTCGGAGTAGGTCCAGACCACCTGTTTAGCTGAATTGACTTCGATGGAAAAAGGCATGGTCGGGCCGGCGTGGCAGTTGCCGAAGCGGGTATTGCCGTTGGGGAGGCGCTCGACCCGGGTGACCCAGGCGAGCGTGATGCCCGGCAGATCATGCTGCTCAATTTTCCAGACAATTTCACCCTTGGGGTTGACCTCGAGGACGCTGTGGCCGTTACCGGTGCCGATCAGAGTATTGCCATTTTGAATACGAATGGCCGAGAAAAGGCTGTTGCCGAACGCCTCGGGACCATGCCCTTTTGCGCGCTCTTTGCCGAAAAGAGGGACGGCGTATTCCCAGATCACTTTACCCTCGCGGGAGTACTCGCGGACCTTGCCATCGGCTTCGTGCGCGACCAGGTAGGTGCCGGCTGGGGTGCGCCGAACGAGACGGGTGTCGCTGTGTTTGCTGGGTTTGTCGCGCGTGAGGGTGATTTCACGGCGCAACGTACCGGCGCGATCCACCTCGATCAGGCGGCCGATCCCTGATTCCGAGATCATGGTGAGTCCATTTTCGAGCCGTTGAAACGCGTGAACCTCCAAGGGTTTTCCTTGGTTGCCATTGGCTTGGGCGGAGTCGTATTCCCAGACCACCTGGCCTTCGGGATTTAATTCGGTGATTTTGGTCCAACTGGATTGGTAAAGGAGGTTGCCGTTGGCGAGCAGCGCGGCGTCGTGGAGACCGGCCGATTTCACCTCGCGTTCAATTGAGCCATCCGCGGCCACGATCGCCACCTTACCGGTGTTGGCGACGAGCAGGCGTTGCGCGGGGCCCTTTTGTTCAGCATGCGCAAGGGCGGTGGCGAGCAAGGCGAGGGCGGTGCCGGCGCGACGGGTGAACTGAGTGCGGAAAGGGGGGCGTTTTTTTGGGGACATGATTTTAGCAGAAGCGTTGGCGGAGGGACTGGTCTGGGCGGAAAGGAAGAGGCGGGGTCTGGGGTATTGGATCGGGAGCAGGGGTGTCACGCGAGAATCCCGCGGATGGGCTCGGCGCCCTCGACGCCCACGAGTTTTTGGTCGAGGCCACCGTAGAAGAACGAAAGGTTGTTCGGTTCCAAGCCGAGCAGGTGCAGAATGGTGGCGTGGAGATCTTTTACTTCGCATCGGTTACTGACGGCGCGATTGCCGAGTTCATCGGTCGAACCGTAGGACGTGCCCCCCTTGATGCCGCCGCCGGCCATCCACATGGTAAAGCCCGCGGAGTTATGGTCGCGACCGGTGCCCTCCGCGTATTCGGCGGTGGGTTGGCGACCGAACTCGCCGCCCCACACGACCAAGGTTTCATCAAGAAGACCGCGTTGCTTGAGATCGGCGAGGAGACCGGCGATCGGTTGGTCGGTGTTACCGGCGTGGAATTCGTGGTTTTTGACCAAGTCGCCATGGGCATCCCAGTTGCTGTCGTTATGGGCGCCCCCCGAGTAGATTTGGATGAAGCGGACTCCTCGTTCGACGAGTCTTCGGGCGAGGACGCACTTCCGGCCGAAATCCGCGGTACGCTCGTGGTCCAGGCCATAGAGTGCGCGTATCGGGGCGGTTTCGCTTTCGACATCAATGGCCTCGGGCGCGGCGGCTTGCATGCGGAAGGCCAGTTCATAGCTGTCGATGCGGGCGGCCAGGTTCGTATTATCGGCGCGGGTGGCGAGGTGTGAGCGGTTGAGGTCGTTGAGTGATTGGATGAGAAGGTGTTGTTGGGGAGCACTGATCCCCTCGCGGGATTTTAAATCGAGGATGGGGGATCCGGCGGACCGAAAAACGGTGCCCTGATAAGTGGCGGGCATAAAACCGGACGACCAGTTTTTCGCGCCAGAAATGGGACCGCCGGTTTTATCGAGCATGACGACATAGCCGGGCAAGTTCTGATTAATGGAGCCAAGTCCGTAGTTGATCCACGAGCCGAGGGACGGTTTTCCGCTCAAGATTGAGCCTGAATTCATCTTGAGCATGGCAGAGCCGTGGAGAGGTGAATCGGCGGTCATGCTATGGATAAATGCGATGTCATCCACGTGCTGGGCGAGATTGGGGAAGAGGGACGAGACCCATTTTCCGGATTTTCCGTACTGCTGAAATTTCCACTTGGGCTCGACGATGCGCCCTTCATTTTTGGCACCGCCGCGGCCTTTGGTGGCGATTTGGATCGTTTTGCCGTCCATTCCAAGCATGGCGGGTTTATAGTCGAAGGTATCGATGTGGCTGGGGCCGCCGTACATGAACAGGAAGATGACGCTTTTGGCTTTCCCCGGTAGCTTGAGGGGCAGGGGGCGGCCGGTCGTGATGTCCGCGGTGGCGCCCTTTGCGGGCGTGCTAAAAAAACCCTCGCGAGCGAGGAGGCCGGTGAGAGCGAGGTGGGCGAAGCCACCGCCAACGGTGGTGAGAAACTCCCGCCGCCGGAGATTTCCGCAGAATTGAGAATTGGGAAAAAGGTTCATGGCGGGAGTCTCAGTCAAGGTAGAGAAACTCGTTGAGATTGAGAGCGAGGAGCGCGAAACGCTGAAGGGCGCCCTCGGGGGAGAGTTGGAATTCAGACTCGAACGTGCGCAACGTGCGCAGGCAGAGGGCCGACTCGGCGGGCAGGGGCTCTCGTTGGAGCGCGAGCGTGAGGCCCCTTTGGACTTGCGCGGTGCGATCATCGCCGGCCTCTCGGCGGAGGCGTTGAGCGAAAAGGCGGGAGTGCTCCTCCATAAAGTCGGAGTTGAGCAACCCAAGGGCTTGGGTGGGAACCGTGGTGGCGAAGCGCGCGGCGCAGGAGGTATCGGTCGCCGCTTGATCGTGGTCGGCGAGGAGCGGGACGGCGAGACTGCGTTTGACGTGGACGTAGATGCTGCGGCGCGCCGCCTGCGCGGAGGTCTGTTTGGGCCAGCCGCTGCCCGGGCGAGATTGGGTTTCGAGCACGGCCTGAGGTAAAGGCGGGTAAACCGGTGGTCCGAACATATCTGGTTTGAGGGTAGCGCTCAGCAGCAAGATGGAGTCGCGTAATTCTTCCGCGGTCAGGCGTCGCATCGAAAAGCGCCCGAGCAAACGATTCTCGGGGTCTTGGGCCAGCGCCACGGGTGCGGCGGTGACACTTTGCTGATAGGCTTCCGACGTCATAATCAGACGGTGGAGTTTTTTTAGGCTCCAACCGGTTTCGGTAAACTCGTGGGCGAGCCAATCCAGCAACTCGGGATGCGAAGGCTTCTCCCCGAGGCGGCCGAAGTCATTGGCGGTCGGAACCAGACCGCGAGAGAAGTGATGCTGCCAGACCCGGTTGACGGCGACCCGGCTGACCAGCGGATTTGCGGGGTCGGTCATCCACTGGGCGAGCGCGAGGCGCCGACCGGAAGAAAGCTGCCCCGTGGCCTTGCTGGTCCTCGGCACAATGGCGGGTGGAGGGGGCATCACGCGGGCAAGCATGGCGGGGAAAGCCGGTTCGACGGGCTCTCCTAAATTATGGGGATTGCCGCGGCGATGCACGAACAAGGGCGGCGGTTGCGGAATTTCTGACATCGCGCTCAGCGGTATGCCCAACGGGCGTTCGGCCTCAGCAAGCCAAGCGCTGCTTTGGGTTTTGAGCAGGGCGAGCGGGTCGCTGCCGACCCGTTGAGTGAGCCCCGGTAATTCATCTTTCTGCGGCCCCTTAAGCAGTGACTCGGCGAGAGTGACGAACGTCCGACCGGCGAGTAGGGTCACGCGAGGTAGTTTATTTCCATGGGTGGGAGTGGTCTTTACCGCCAATGTATTCATTCCCGTGTGGAGCAGTTTGACGAAGCGGGCGGCGAGTTGAAGAACGCGCTCACCCGCCGGTAAGTTCGGTGCTTGGAGCACGGCCACACCATTGAGAAAGACTTCGGTGTCCCCCGCAAATTCTAGATCCAACGCGAGGAGTTTGGGGACATCGGTGAGGGCAAACTTGGCGCGCTGCCAAATTGGCGTAGCGCGCCGCTCCGTTCCGGCGGGACTCGCCCCCCAGTCGCTGGCGACAAAGCTTTCCTCGCGCCAATTGGCCGCTGGCGCTGTCAGCGTGTGTCGCCACTCGCCCTTGGCCTCACCTTGGTTGGAGGTAAGGATGGGAGGCGCGGGGCTAGTCGGCGCCTGCTTTTTATACCAATCGATGAGGATCGCCTCCACGCGGTGGAGTTCCTGATTCAAAGTGCTCAGCGACTCATCGCGTTGTTTTTTCAGCCGCGGCTCGTCCTCCTGATCGAACCACTGCATGGGCTCTTTGCGGGAGGTGCCATAATCGCTGATCCCGTGGAAGAAGGCGAGGAAGCTGGAGTAGTCACGTTGCGTGATCGGATCTTTTTTATGATCATGGCATCGAGCGCAGCCCAGGGTCATGCCGAGAAAGGCTTCGGATGTCACCTGCACGATGTCACCGAGCACATCATACTTGGCGAGAAGGCGGTCGGCCGGTTCGTCGTCAAACGGCATCAGCCGAAGGAAGGCGGTGGCGGTCACGCTCGAGCGGGTGGGCGTGGAGATTTCGTCTCCGGCCAGTTGTTCGGTGATGAATTGATTGAAGGGAATATCCTGGTTAAATGCGTTAATCAGGTAGTCACGATAGCGCCAGATGTAGCGTTTTTCGCTATCGCGTTCGAAGCCCTCGGTCTCGGCATAGCGGACCACGTCCATCCAATGGCGCGCCCATTTTTCACCATACTGAGGCTTGGCTAAAAGGGCATCAATCAGTCGTGGCCAAGCCTCGGCGGTGGCATCATTCACGAATGCTTGGACCTCCTCCGTGCTCGGGGGCAATCCGGTGAGATCGTAGTAGGCCCTTCGCGCCAAGTGCTCGCGCGAGGCGCGTGGATTGGGGCGGAGGCCGGCGTCGGCCAATCCTTTAAAGAGGAAGGCGTCCACGGGGTGGCGAGACCACGCGGCATCGGTGTTTTTCGGGGCCGAGCCGGCGCGCACCGCCTGATAGGCCCACCAGGCGTGGTCCGTCCCGCTGGGTTGAGGGCCAGTGGGGTTTCCGCTAACCCTGACGGCCTCGGTTTCAAGGGCTGGATCGTAGGGAGCCCCGCGCGTGAGCCATCGTGCGATGACGGCGAGTTCTGCCGCGGGTCGCTTTCCGGCGGGTGGCATTTCGTGATCGGCGTCTTGGTAGCTCATCATCGCCAAGAGCCGGCTCTGGGCGGGTGCTTCCAAGTCGACGACTGCGCCGCTTTCGCCTCCCTTCAAAAGCCCCGCACGGGAAGTAAGGACCAAGCCGCCTTTGATTTTTTCGCCGCCGTGACATTTGCGGCAGTGTTCCTGCAGAATGGGATTAACCTCTCTGCGGAAAAATTCCACGTCATCGGCGGTGGCCGCCTGGCTATGGGCGCTGACCACCGCACACGTACTTAATACCCAGCGGAGAAGGGCGAAAGGGGGCGGCATCGGGTAGCTAAGTCGAAACGAAAAGGGTTGGGGTATCCGTGGCGAGCCGTTCGGCGCAAGGCAGAGGACGGGGCTCTGGTGTCGAAGGAGCGAGGACTTTTTTTGAAGATCTCAGGTTGAGCGGGATTTGAGCGCAAGCGGGAACTGAGTTGGCCACAGAACTGACTTGGCCGAACTGCGCGCTGGAACGTAGCCGCAGGTCGGCGCGGTGGATCGGACCCATGTCTTGGAAATGGCAAGCGGAGCGTGTTGCGACTGGCCCGTTACTCATTCATCAGCGCAAAGCCCCATCAGCGGCGGCTGATCGCGAAGTAGCTATCGCGGGCTTGGCGGAAATTCTCGAAGGCGATTGCCGTAAACTTGCGGCCGGCGGTCCGACATCGCTCAGTACCGACGTCGCTGAGCACCGACATCGCTCAGCACCGACATCGGCTGAGTACCGACGTCGCTCAGCACCGACATCGGCTCAGTACCGACGTCGCTCAGCACCGACATCGGCTGACTGCCGACGACGGCGCCACGCGGGTTGCGGCGGACACCTGCTGATGCTTTGGGCCACACTTGGGCAATACTTTGGGTTGTCATGCACGGGTGGGTACGCGCATTTTAAAACTCCTTATGGCTTCGTCCGAATTGCTTCTCCGCATCGCTGCCGGCAAACAAGCCGTGCGGAATCAGACTGCTTTGCTGCACAGCGAATTTGGACGGGCGGAGAGTCGTTGGAAGTCGGATGGCACGCGGGTGACCGCGATCGATGTGGCGATTTCGGAGAATATTTTCGACGAATTGAGAGGGCAATTTGCGGAGGACCAATTTTTAAGCGAAGAACTGGCCGAGACGACTGCGCCGATTGCGGTGACTGCGCGCTATGCGTGGATTCTTGATCCGATCGACGGCACGAATAATTTCGCGCTTGGCCTGGTCCACTGCGCCATTTCGCTCGCGCTATGCGAAGACGGCGTACCGATTTATGGTGTCATTTATGATCTGAGTCGGCGGACGTTGCTCCACGGCGGGCCCGGGTTTGGGGTTTGGTCGGGTGACCGAGCGGTCCACGTGCGCAACGCTCCGGCGACTAAAGAGTCCCTGATTGGTTTCCACAGCCCGTTTGACAAGACGCTGCTGCCGATGACGCACCGTATCTTGTCTCAGTTCAAGATTCGGGGCCTCGGCAGCGCGACGCTGCACCTTGCCTATGTGGCGGAAGGATTGCTCGATGGGTGCGTGGATTTTAATGTGAAGATATGGGATCTCGCGGCGGCCATTCCGTTGGTGCGAGCGGCCGGGGGCGAGGTGCATTTCCTTAACGGTGACCAGCTGCCGATTCGCGAATTTAATCTTCGGATGAACAAAATCATTTACGTCGCCGGAAGCCCTGGGATGTGCGCGCACCTGCGGCACCTCGTGGGTTCGTGAGATGGCGGCGGCATGTCATGGGGTGACGCTGGCCGCCCAGGCTGATGCTGCTTCGTCCCCGAAAGTCGTTGGGCGGGAGCGCGCGCCGAGGCCGCGTTCTGATTAGGGCCAGGACCGCGCGGCGGTTGCGCTATTTTTGACGGCGGGGGGAGAGCTGGGGCCGGTGACCGGACCGAGTTTCTGTCGGCCGGTTTTGGGCCCTAAGCTCTGCGATCCTTGGTCGCAGGTGCGCGGGGATAGGCGGACCAGACGAGGCCGGCAAACGCTGAGAATGGCAGCAGGGTTTCCGCGCGGGTGGACGCGTTGCCCGTGGGCTTTGGGCGATTGTTGAGGGCCGGGGGCAACTTCGCTCTTGGCCACGGAGGCACCTCCGTCCTTCGACGGCTACCGGCGACTCATACCTGGTACATCTGCAGCGGGACGGGATCGAGGATGCGCGTCTTTGGCATTTGCGCCGCCAACTGTTGGGCAAACCAAGCGCGGGCCGGCGGATCGCCGTGGGTCAAGACGATGCAACGCGCTTGGGTCTGGGCGGCAAACTCCGCTAATTCTTCGCGGTCGGCGTGTCCACTCATCTCGAATCGCTCAATCCGCGCCTTGATCTTGGCCTTAACGTTGGCCGTCTTAAATAGAAAATCTTCGCCATGTTTGGCCTTGAGGAGATGGCCGCCCGGGGTGTCGGGATCGCAGTAACCGACAAACCCGATGGTATTGCGGGCATGACCGATCAAGCCAGAGGCGAGGGTGTAGCTGGGGGTCCGCTCGACCATCATGCCAGAGCTGACGAGATAGAGTCCGTTTTGCTGGGGATCGACGCCGGCGACCAGCTTGCGCGGGGTCGGTTTCACTTGCAGTTCCTTGAGAATGCCACGGTTAAACTGGACGTGTTTTGTCTTGCGGGAAATCTCGTCGAAATAATCCGCGAGGTCGATGCCGAGTCCGCCGGTAAAAATGGGGCAGGGGGCGAGTCGGTTGAATTTTCGGGCATCGTGGAGGATGGCGAAGATCTCTTGCATCCGGCCGAGGGCGAACACGGGTATAAGGAAAGATCCCCCGCGCTGAATGGTGTCGTTAATCGAGGTGATGAGGCGGGCGACTTCGTGGACCCGTTCCTTGCCGAGAGGACGTTCGGTCGTGCCGCGGGTGGTCTCCATGATCACGGTATCAAAGTGCCCCGAGGGGAATTTTGCGCCGGCGAGGGTGCGTTGATTTTCGAAGAGGACGTCGCCGGTAAAAAAGATGTGCCGGTGTTGATGATGGATCTCCACGGCGGCGGCGCCCGCGACGTGGCCCGCGGGGTGAAAGATAATCTCGATCGAGTCTTTAACGCCCCGGAATTGCTTAGCGTGGTTAAAGGGGAGTCCCATGAGCCGCTTGGAGAGGCGGTCGATGTCATCGTGGGTGAACAGCGGGTAGTCTGGGATATTGGCTTCCTCCTTCTGGCGCACCATGACGTTTGCCGAGTTATGGAGCATGCGCTCAATCAACATCCGGCTCGATGTCGTCATAATCACCGGCGTGTTGGGGTGCTCCCGCATGATCACGGGCAAGCTGCCGATATGATCGAGGTGGCAATGCGTGATGATAATCAGGTCCAGACGGGCGCCCCGCATTGACTTAAAGTCGGGGGTGGCGGCGCGGCCAACCTGCTTGGGGTTTAACCCGCAATCCACTAAAATATTGATATCGCCAATCTGAACGAACAGCGAATTGGCACCAATGCCGCCTTCGCGGTTCAGGTCTGTGAGCTTCATAAAGGCTCACAAAGATCAAAATTATCGGTGGAGAACGAGAACGAAACGTTCAGGGACTCGGAATTTCTAGCGAGAACGCGGGCAAGCGGACGTGGACGCGTTGCCCCTGGTCGTCGATGCCGTGGAAGCTCCCATCCACGGTGGCCGGACCGCCGGTGACGTGGTAGCTATTGTAGGAAAACTGTTCGCCGGGTTGAAGTCGCGGCGTCTCACCCACGATTTTATCGCCTTCGACGACCAACTGGGTGCCGTCGGCTTGGCGGATGATCCACTTGCGCCCGTGAAGGATCACGGTCCGCGGCGAGTTGTTTTTGATGGTCACGTAATAGACGAACGCATGGGGTTTGTCTTCTGGGAGCGCGGCGCCGCCGTGGTGGTAAACGAGTCGGTCGAGCGAGGCGGTTAGACCCTTGATTTCAGAGGAAGCGGGCACGGCGGAGAATGCAAATGAGTGTGACCGCGCTCGGCAAGCTCAGCGTGGTCGGGGGGCGGCCTGGGCTTGCGCGGGCGCGGCGCGGAACCAACGCCGGCGTGCGCGCGCTGCCGGTTGGTTTCCGGGGTGGCGGTGCGCCTGGTGGCACGTTGCCGAGATTCGCGCTTGCGGCGTGGCGCACCTCGAAACACAAATCGGCCCGCATGGCTAAATTTGCCCTTCTCTCTGTCTCCGATAAACGCGGTCTCGTTGAATTCGCGGCCGCGCTGGTTGGTCAACACGGTTACACCCTGCTCTCGACGGGCGGCACCGCGAAGCTCTTGGCTGAAAAAGGACTGCCGGTAACCGAAGTGGGCCAGCATACGGGATTTCCGGAGATCATGGAAGGGCGAGTGAAGACGCTGCATCCGAAAATCCACGGGGGCCTGCTCTGCCGCCGCGATAAGCCGGAGCACTTGGCGCAGGCCGCAAAAAACGGCATCGAGCTGATCGATCTCGTGGTGGTCAATCTTTACCCTTTTGAGGCCACCGTCGCGAAGCCCGGAGTGCCTTTTGAAGAAGCGATTGAGAATATCGATATTGGCGGTCCCTCGATGTTGCGGAGTGCCGCGAAGAATCACGAGAGCGTCACCGTGGTGTGTGATGCGGATGATTATCCGCGCGTCCTCTTGGCGATGGCTTCGGGGACGGGACTGGGCGATCTTCGCCGGCAACTCGCGCTCAAAGTTTTTCAACGCACGGCCAGTTACGATGCCGCGATTGCGCGTTATTTGGAAGCGCAGGCCATTGAGCCTGATCTCGCGGCGTTGCGGGGGTTCCCAGCCACGTTGACGCACTCGTGGAAGAAAGCGCAATCGTTGCGTTACGGGGAAAACCCCCACCAGCAGGCGGCGCTCTACGGCACCTTCCACGACCATTTTTCCCAGCTGCAAGGGAAGGAGCTTTCTTACAATAACCTCCTGGATATCACCGCGGCAACTTACCTCATCGGCGAGTTTGAACGCCCGACGGTGGCGATTTTAAAACATACGAACCCGTGCGGTGTCGCCAGTGCGGACTCGCTCCTCGAGGCGTGGGATCACGCCTACGCCACCGATCGGCAGGCGCCCTTTGGCGGTATCATCGTGGTCAACCAAACTCTCGACGGCGATTTAGCCAAGGCGATTGCGGATATTTTCACCGAAGTCATCATCGCCCCGCGTTTCCACGATGACGCTCTGGCCATTTTTTCGAAAAAGAAAAATCTCCGGCTAATGATCGCCAAGGGAGGGATCGGCGCGGATGCGTTGCAGGAAATTCGTTCAGTGGTCGGGGGCGTGCTGGTGCAGGATCGGGATCGGACGCTGGGCAATGTCCGGGATTTCAAGGTGGTGACGAAACGGGAACCGACGACGGAGGAGTGGTCTGCGATGATGTTTGGCTGGAAGGTCGGCAAGCACGTGAAATCCAACTCGATTGTTTACTGCCGTGGCGAACGCACGCTCGGAGTGGGCGCGGGGCAGATGGCGCGGGTCGATAGTTCGCGGATCGCTGTTTGGAAGGCGGGAGAGGCGGCGTTGGATCTGCGCGGATCCGTGGTGGCGAGCGAGGCCTTGTTTCCGTTCCCCGATGGTTTGATCGCGGCCGCCAACGCGGGGGCCACCGCCGCCATCCAGCCCGGCGGTTCCCTGCGAGACGCGGAAGTCATCGCCGCCGCCGATGAACGCGGGATGGCGATGGTGTTTACCGCCAGTCGCCATTTTAAGCACTGATTTTTGGGCGCCCACTGGCCTCTGGGCGACCCGCTTTTTCGCTTCAAGGGCGACTGCGACAACGGCCGGACGATTGAGAATGAGCGACCGCCAAGGGGGGCCAACCTTCTCGTGCTGGTGTTTTTCGGGGTATCGATTTTAATCCGAAACTTCATCAGCACCGCCATTTTTTTAGTTGGCGAATTAAGGGTCGCCTCTCGTTCTCCAGCTTGTCTGATTTGCGGGCAATGGCACCGGAACACCCTGTTTCGTTCAGTTTCACGGCAGCTTCCCTCCGGCCTGAGCTCGTTCGGATTATGGCGGAGACTTTCGTGCAGACGGGTTCATGGGATTTGGCCAAAGCGAAGATTTTGGCGACCAATGCTCTCCAGTGCCGGAGCGCCAGCAGCGCGCTCCGCCTTGAGCGCGAATTGCGTCCACGCCTCAAAACGTTGACCCACGATCAGATCCATTTCGCGGCTGCGGCCACGACGGATGATCGGACCGCAATCGCTTGGCTCGCGGCCTGCAAACGCACCCGCTTCCTCTTCGATTTTGCGGTTGAAAGCTTGCGCGAAAAATTGGCGGCGACCCCAAAACTCACCTGATTCCTCGGCTGATCCGCGCCATCGAAGGCGAAGGCGCGCAGTTGACGCTCATCACGGGTCCGGGGCGGATCTTTCCGTTTCTGCGCACGCCTACCATTCTCGAATCCCTCCAGCCAGCGATGTTGCGGCATCCCGTGGTCATCTTCTTCCCCGGCGAATATTCCCAAGACCCCGGCGGCGGTTCGCACCTGCGTTTGTTCGGGTCGATCCCCAGCCCTCGGATCAACAATCCGTATTATCGGGCCACGAACCTCGACCACTATCGCCTCTAATTTCCATGAAAATCCACGAGCTCTTTGTTAAACCGGTTGAGCGTCCGATCGATGGTGTCATCAAGGCCGACGACGCCCGCAACCTCCAGATCGAGTTGGAGGAATACGTGGTCACCCGTGATGTCGCCCGGGGGCTCGCCAAGTTTACCGATCGCTATCTGACGGAGCTGACGGCGAACGGTGTGTGGATTTCCGGTTTCTTCGGCTCCGGCAAGTCACCCTTGCTCAAGATTCTCTCCCTCATCCTCGACGACCAGCCCCTCGCCAACGGGCTTCGTCCGGCGGACATTGTTCTGCCGAAGATCGAAGATGAGATCGTCAAGGCCGACCTGGCTAAGGCCACAGCCATCCCGTCGCGGAGCATCTTGTTCAATATTGACCAGAAATTTGACGGCATCGGCGGAGATCATTCCTCCCCGATTCTCGAAGTTTTTGTGAAGGTCTTGAACGAGCTCCAAGGCTACTACGGCAAGCAGGGTTACATCGCCCGCTTCGAGCATGATCTCGATGTGCGCGGTGACTTTGTCCCGTTCAAAGAGACTTACCTGCGCATCAATGGCGCCACTTGGGAGCGGGACCGCGAGGCCATTGCGACGGCGCGGAAGGCGGCCTTTGCGAAAGCCTACGCGGCGCATTTCGGCGTGGCCGAGAGCGAAGCCTCAAGTCTGATGCGGCAGGTCCGCGAGGACTACCGCGTCTCCATCGAGAGCTTCGCTCAGATGGTGAAAGATTATATCGGGCGCCAGCCGGCCGGTTTTCGCCTGAACTTCTTCGTCGACGAGGTCGGCCAGTTTATCGGCCAAGACTCCAAACTCATGCTGAACCTTCAGACGGTGGCAGAGACATTGGGCACCGTCTGCAACGGGCGGGCCTGGATCTTCGTCACCTCGCAAGCCGATCTCGAAGGCGTGCTCGGTTCCTTCAAGGGACTGGCGGCGCAGGACATCACCAAGATCATGGGCCGCTTCAAGACTCAGCTCACGCTCGCCAGTGCCGACGTGCGTGAAGTCATTCAAAAACGTCTCTTGGCGAAGCAGGAAGCCGAACCCGTGGTTCTCACCGAGATCTACGATCGCGAGAAAGATAACCTCCAGACGCTTTACCGCTTTGGGGACAATTCGATCAATTTGTCCGGTTGGAGAGGCAGCGATGAATTCTGCGCGTTCTATCCGTTTCACACCTACCAGTTCGATCTGTTCCAACTCGCGATCCAGCAGCTCTCCAAACACGGGGTGTTTACCGGGAAATATCTTTCCGTGGGCGAACGTTCGATGCTCGCCGTTTTCCAAGAGGTAGCCAAAGCCGTGCGCAATCAAGACGTGGGCCACCTCGCCACGTTCGACCTCATGTATGATGGCATCGCCGCTTCCATTCGGGGCCATATGCAGACCACCATCAAGATGGCCGAGGCGCGACTGGGGCAGGGCATCCCGATTCGTATCCTGAAATCGCTCTTCCTGCTCAAGTGGGTGCGCGAGTTCAAAGCGACTCCCCGCAACGTGGCCATTTTGCTGATCGACCGGCCCGACCTTGATATTCGCGCGCATGAGAAAGCCGTGCTTGCCGCCCTCGCTCTGCTCGAAAGTCAGTCGTATCTGCAACGCTCCGGGGATCTCTACGAGTTCCTGACCGACACCGAAAAAGACATTGAGGTCGAAATCAAGAACACCGAGATCGACGAATCGCAGGTGGCGGACCTCCTGACCAAGGTCCTGTTCGCGGACGTGCTCCGTGACCCGAAGATTCGCTACGAGGGCAATGGGCAGGATTATTCCTACGGACGGAAACTCGACGATACCCTCATCGGGCGGGAGGCCGATGTGGCGATCAACATCATCACCACGGATCATCCCAACCACACCCACGCGAGCACGCTCGCCGCCCAAAATACCGGCAAGGCCGAGCTGCTCGCGGTGCTCCCGGCTGATACCAGCCTGAGTGACCAAGCCCGGCTCTACCTCAAGACCCAGAAATACATCACCACGAATTCCGGCTCCGGGGATGCTTCGCGCAGAGCGATTCTCGACCAGCGCGGTCAACAAAACAGCGTGCGTCGCACCGCCCTGCTGGGGGTGGCCACCGACTTTCTGAGCAAAGCCCCGCTTTACCTCAATGGCTCCCGGCTCGACACCGTGGGGGAGGGAGATGCGCGCAATCGTTTCGCGAAAGCGTGTCAGGATTTGATTTCGTTTTCCTTTCCCAGCCTGCGAATCCTGAAGGGCGCCTACGATGAGACCACCCTTTCGCAGGCGTTGCTGGCGCAGGACGACCTGCTCACCAGCGGCACCCAGATTCCTTCGGAGGCTGAGCAGGAGGTCCTCACCTACGTGATGCGCAACCAGGAGAATGGCGAACGCACGTCCATCGAAGAAATCCTCCGGGTCTTTGGCAAGCGGCCCTACGGTTGGTATCCGCTGGCCGTGCTCACCCAGGTGGGTCGTCTCTTCCGGATGGGCAAAGTGGAGCTACGCACTTCCGAGCTGCTCGATGCCTGCAGCGCGTTCGAGCATCTGAAAAATTCCCGGCAACACGGTGGCGTGCGCGTCCGCCTGCAGGAGCAGTTTGATGCCACGAAGGTCAACGCCCTCAAAAAATTTCACCACGACTTCTTTGATCGGTCCAACAGCTGGGCGGATGCGCGGTCGGTGGGGCAGTTTGCCATTGAGGCGCTCGCCGCCGAGGCCCGCGATCTCACGGTGTTGCTCGATCAGGCCGCCCGCTACGCCTTCCTCGAACCCCTCCGGCCGATCTGCACCCAGATCTCCACCCTGGCGGCCAAGGACTATACCTACCTCCTCAATCAGCTGGCGGAGTTTCAGGACGATCTGCTCGGTGCGAAAGACGATTATCTTGCCCCGATCAAAGCGTTTATGCACGGCCCCCAGCGCGTGGCCTACGACGACGCCATTACCTTCCTTCGGGCCGAAGAAGCCAACTTCGCCGAAGTCCCCGCTGCCGAGGTGCAACCCCTGCGTGATCTCGCCGCATCCGCGCATCCGTATCGGGGCAACGCGGTGCCTTCAGCCAAAGCAGCCGTGACTAAAGTGCGGAGCCTTCTCGCGGCCCTGCTCAAGGCGGAGCGCGAACAGGCCATCGCTACGCTCGATGCCCAGCAGACCCGCCTTCAGGCGATCGAGGACTTCGCGAAGCTCGACGACGCCTGTCGTAGCCAAGTGATGGCGTTGACCGTGGCCGCCCGCGATGCGATCCAGACCGCCCGTTTCGTCACCGGTATCCGCGACCGGCTTCAGCGCTACCTCACTCAAGACTACCCCGTCCAGCTGGCCTTGGCCTCGCGGCTCGCCGCTCCGCCCCCGCCACCCCCCGGCAAACCGGGCGGCGCAGTTACTTCGACTCCACCGACTGCGCGCTACACTTCCGCCACCAACCTACGCCCCAAGTGCAGCCTTCCCTATGTCGCGACCGAAGCCGATCTCGATACCTGGCTGGCAGCCCTCCGCGAAGCTGCCCTGGCAGAGATAAAAAACGGCGTCCGTATCAGCTTGTGAATCAAGTATGATATCCAAAGTAAGCACGATAAACTTGCAAGATGTATCGTGCATTATAAGTGTATCCTAAATGCTTTTACTCAAACAACGCTTGCTCGCCCACCTTGAGGCGTTCTCCGGTGAGCGTCCCGATCTGGCCGCCGAGACGGCCTCGGGCCTGCCGCTGTTCCTGCGAGAGCGCTATGCATTTTTTTCTACCCGCCTGTTCGGACGGAAGTCTTTCCTGGCACTCGAAGCGGAGGGCTGGGAGATCGCCCCCCCGGGCGAATACGGGAAGCAGGCAGAGGCGCTCAAACTCGGGCTCGGTGAGCCTGTTGTTCTGGTTCTGCCGATTCTGCCCTCCTACGCCAGAAATCGGATGGTCCAAATGGGCATCCCCTTCATCGTCCCAGGCAGTCAAACATTCATCCCGAACAGCTTGATTGATTTGCGGGAGAGATTCCCTCAACCGAACTCCAAGCGTCGTGAGTTGCTCAGTCCCGCCGCTCAATGCACGGTTCTCTACCACCTTTTGCGCGCGCCCCTCGCCGAGAATTCGCTCAAGGATATCGCGCAGAAAGTCCATTACTCCCCGATGATGATGACGAAGGTGAAGGATGAACTGGAAGCCGCGGAGATCTGCGAGATTGTCCGGAACGGCCGCGCCACAGTTTTGGATTTTTTGGCCACCGGCCGTGCGCTTTGGGATCGGGTCAAACCTCAGTTGAATTCTCCCGTCAAAAAAACGCAATGGGGTCGCTGGGAAAAGCCCGAGCACCCCGCGTTGCTAGCCGGGATGAGCGCCTTGAGCCGGCGGACGATGATCGCGGACGACCGCCTGCCAACATACGCCATGACGCTCGCAGTGTTTCAGGATTTTCTGGAGCGTGGCGTCTGTGCGGGTTGCCGCGATGCGGAGACCGCGAATGTCAGAATTGAGGTTTGGTCATACAACCCGCGCCTGCTCGGTGACGACCAGATGGTGGATCCCCTTTCCCTCTATCTCAGTCTTCGGGGTTCTGGAGACGAGCGCGTCCAACAGCAACTAGAACGAATCATCGAGGAGGTAAAATGGTAAGAGGCCTCGATCTTTTTCGTGAACGCTTCCGGGAATTTGAAGGCTCCTTCGTCCTGATCGGCGGTGCGGCCTGTGATGAATGGTTCGCGGCTGCGGGGCTGGAGTTCCGTGCCACCAAGGATCTCGACATCGTCCTGATCATTGAGGTGCTAGCTCCGGAAGCTGTCAGGGAACTGCGGGCTTTCATCGCGGAAGGGGGCTACGAGATCCGCGAGCGAACGGAGGGCTCTCCCATCCTCTATCGCTTTGCTAAACCGACGAACGAGCCGTTCCCGTTCATGTTGGAACTTTTCAGCCGCAAACCGGAAGGACTCCAATTAGCAGAAGGGCAGGAAATCACGCCGATACCGGCGGGCACCGATCATCATAGTTTGTCCGCCCTTCTCCTCGATGACGATTACTACTCGCTGATTCAAACCCACCATGCGGTTCGCGATGGACTCTTCTTCGCTAGCGCGACCGCTCTTATCCCACTGAAGGCCCATGCATGGCTCAACTTGACGAGACGCAAGGAAGCTGGGGAAAAAATTGACTCGAAAGACATCGCCAAGCACCGGAACGACGTGTTCCGGCTCGCAGTCACCCTGCCCGGAGACCCCGGACCCGGGCTTCCAGCAAGTACCACCCGCGATCTCATCAGTTTTCTCGGCGCCTTTTCTGAGAGTTCTCAGGAGTGGTCGCAAATAATGGCGTCTCTCAAGAACACGCTCGGGGGCGGCATACGTCCAACCGTCCTTCGCTCGGCGATTCAGATCTATTTCCGCCTGCCTGCCCCATGAACACCTCCGCCCTCAAGACCTTCGCTCCCGCCGTCCGCCGCCAGCTCATGGAGGCCGTCACGCGCAAGCTCGACTTCGCCCTCACTGCCCAAACGCCCGACTACCTCACCACCTTCGCACCTCAGGTAGCCGCGCTCCGGAAGCTCGCGGCGGCGGATCGCTCCGGGCTCATCGAGCGCGTGGCCTACACCTGGTTCAACCGCTTCGCTTCATGGACGCCCGCGGCTGGCATCCGTTCCGTGCCCGCGTTCTCACGCCAGCCAGCGCAGCGGAGACCCAGCCCGAGCTGCTCAAGCTCACCCGCACCGGAGCCTTGCCCGAGGAACTGAAGCCCCACACCGACCCCGCCCGGCTCAATGATCTCCTCGATGGCCGCATCCCGTCGCCGGATGCGCAGGGCGAAGTTTATCGCCATCTCGTCCTCGCCGCCTGCCGTTTCTACCACGCCCTCCTGCCGAACCTCTTCGAGAAACTCGACGACGAGACCGAGCTGCTCCTGCCCGATGACCT